>JACOMV010000435.1:1469-4454 GCA_014324065.1 Hormoscilla sp. SP12CHS1
AAATGGCATTTTGGTGGATTCAATTGCCAAAAATGGCTGTTTCGGACGGAGAAATTTTTATAGGTAGCAACTTGAGTTATATTAATGGACCGACGCTCTAGCTGAGATTATTCGATCGCTCTCAGAAGCAGAGCGAACCTTACTATTTGCAGAACTGCAACCCTTACCAGACTGGCGAGAGACCCTAAAAAAGATGCGAGAACTAGGAGACAAAATCAGCGCCCGTCATGGAGGAAAACCTTTAGAACCGTCCGTGGATGAAACATTCCAGCAAATGCGAGAGGAACGCACCGAACAGCTCATGCAGGCTTGCTTTCCAGATGATCGAGAGAAAAGACAACCGACTTAATTTGTGTTATGGGAATTTTTATTTATGCCACACCGGGTTAACTAGATGTTCTCGACGCCGCTAGGGCGATCGCCCGTGGCAGGATCCGATGTTCCATTACCTGAACCCTAGCATGTAGAGATTCCAGGGTATCATCAGGCATAACTGGCACAGCAGCTTGCATCAAGATCGGTCCCGCGTCCACCTCTGGAACCACCAAATGCACCGTACAGCCAGTAATTTTCACACCCGCTGCCAGGGCTTGTTCTATTGCCCGCACGCCTGGGAAACTCGGTAACAAACTGGGATGAATATTGATCGCCCGGTTCTCAAAAGCATCCAACAGTACCGGTGTCACAATGCGCATCCACCCAGCCATCACCACCCATTCCACCTCATATCCCTGCAATACCTCCACAATAGCAGCATCTAAATACTCGCGGCGATCGTATTCCCGATGGTTCAGCAGAATAGCAGGCACCCCCCAGCGTTCCGCCCGGGCGGCCACCTTCGCTCCCGGATTATTGTAAATCACCACTTGCACTTGGCCATGCAGTTGCCCCGACGCGATCGCCTCAATCATGGCCTCAAAATTACTACCATTACCAGAAGCCAGCACTCCCAGCTTCAGGGGACCGGTTGTCCTCGATTGGTAAGGCAACATATCCGGTGAAATCAAGCTAGGAGTGCGATCGGTTGCTAGGGAGTCAGACATATACAATGAACGGTTATAAACCACAAATCTGTTAGAGCCAGCCAATATGTCATGGACAGACTGCGAGCAATAAGGTTACAGACTGCGAGCAATAAGGTTACAGACTGCGAGCAATAAGGTTAAGTACATATGCAAAATTATTTTTATATGAAATCCTCACATAACAAGGGTTTGACGTAGAGTAAATATAAAAATAGTTTTGCACAACTACTTACAGACTGCGAGCAGTAAGGTTACAGACTGCGAGCAATAAGGTTACAGACTGCGAGCAATACCCGGATTTGAACCGGCAAAGCAAGTTGATCCCCCCTTCTTAAGGCTTCTTAAGGGGGGCTGGGGGGGATCCCTTATAATGGTCTCACAATCTCAATCAAGGCGACACCCGGATTTGAACCGGGGAATGGAGGTTTTGCAGACCTCTGCCTTACCGCTTGGCTATGTCGCCATCACCTCTATATTCGACTATATCACATTCTAATCCTAATTGCCAAATCCGATCGCCATTTTTTGACTAATTTTTGCAGTCGGGTACTCAACCAACCATCGAACTGAGGATAAACCGGTAACCGGGGCAGCAATTTCCAGCCTCCTGGAGCTAAAATCTCTACCAGTGACCGGTAGTAGGGATGGGTATAATCGGGATTAACCTCATCTTTGGGTCCGATGCCGCCCAAATCTCTGGCACCGGCTTCTACACAATCCCTTAACAGACTGGGTGTACCGAGTACCAGGTTGGGAGGAATTTGTAAGGTTATCCCCGGTGGTAGCAGGCGACGCGCTGTGGAAATCACCTCCGGTAGTTGCTGGAGATTAAAACCAGGGGCCTCCCAACTCTGCCGATGTCCTGGACTATAAGGTTGCAGGATGACTTCTTGTATGTGACCCCACCGGTTATGCACCCGGGAGATCGCCTGCAAGGTTTCCCGCCGATCGGCTTGAGTCTCTCCAATTCCCAATAATAGCCCAGTCGTGAAGGGAATTTGCAATTTTCCTGCCCACTCCAGTTGTTGCAGTCTCACCCCAGGGACTTTACTCGGGGCCTGTTTGTGAACCGGCAGATGGTCGTGGAGTTGCTCCAACATCAACCCCATGGAGACATTTACTTCTTTTAATCGTACCATCTCCGGCCAACTGAGTGGGCCAGCATTAGTGTGGGGCAAAAATCCCATAGACAATGCCAACTCACAGATATCGTATATGCGCTGGAACCAGTCTGGTCTGCGCCTACTTGCTGGATGTACCTCACCGCTGAGGACCAAAATCTCGATCGCCTGTCCCTGAAAATGCTGGAGTTGCGCTTTAGCATCCGCTAGGGTTAGCCAGGGACTTTGGCCCGGATCGGTTCTAAAATTGCAGTAGGCACACCAGTTAAAGCATTCATAGGTCGGCACCAGAGTATAGAAGGGGCTGTAAGTTACAAATTTAAACATTTTTTATGTTGGCTTGGGTGCTGGTCAAGCTGCTACCTGCTTATAAGGAAAGCTTATAAGAGGTATAATTACAAAAAAATTAACAGGGGTTTACAAAACGCAATAAAGTTAGCTATGCTGTATTCAGGTAGGGAAAACAACCTGCCAAACGTACCTGGAAAAATAAATAGCAATCATAAGTAACATGACTACGACCTTACAACAGCGTGAAAACGCTAACGTTTGGGAACGGTTCTGCAACTGGGTGACGAGCACCGACAACCGCCTGTATGTGGGCTGGTTCGGCGTCCTGATGATCCCAACCCTGCTGACCGCTACCACCTGCTACATCATCGCTTTCATCGCTGCCCCTCCCGTGGACATTGATGGTATCCGCGAACCGGTTGCAGGTTCTCTGCTGTACGGTAACAACATCATCTCTGGTGCAGTTGTGCCCAGCTCAAATGCGATCGGGCTGCACTTTTACCCCATCTGGGAAGCAGCATCCTTGGATGAGTGGCTGTACAACGGCG
>JACOMV010000436.1 GCA_014324065.1 Hormoscilla sp. SP12CHS1
ATGCAGTCAGAGTTCCCGGCTAATGAAACCGGGCTAGTGTTCCTTGCTTGGGCACGTTAGACTAGAACGAGTCGCACACAGATATTGACTATCCGTGGCGCTAGTTAAAGACTGTATCAACTGCAAAGAAGCCGAGTCTGCCCATTGCAAGTCATCCAGAAAGATGACTAAAGGATGTGCTTGGGTAGCAAAGACTTGCATGAATTTATTAAACAGCAGATTGAAGCGATTTTGAGCTGCCGTGCCAGAGATAGACGCAACTTCAGGCTGAGGTCCGATAATCCTTTCCAGTTCCGGGATCACTTCCACAATTATCTGACCTTGTGCCCCCAATGCTTGGACTATTTGGGCTTGCCACTGCTGCAACTGCTCCTCCGACTCCGATAGCAACTGTCCCATTAAGTCACGGAATGCTTGCACGAAGGCACCAAAAGGAATGTTCTGCTGGAATTGATCGAATTTACCTTTGATGAAGTAGCCCCGCTTAGAGACAATCGGTTTATGGACTTCATTCACCACAGCAGTTTTCCCAATGCCGGAAAAACCCGCTACTAAGATCATTTCCGTTGTCCCGGAACTTACCAGATCAAAACTTGCCAGTAAGGCCGCAACTTCGGCTTCCCGACCGTAGAGTTGTTCGGGAATTACGAAGCGATCGCAGATATCGCGCCCTGCCAAAGCAAAGGGTAATATTTGACCGGTTTCTTGCCAGTGACTCTGGCATGTTTCCAGATCGTAGCGCAATCCCAAGGCACTTTGATAGCGTAACTCCGCCGTTTTCGCCATCAGTTTCAGGACAATATCGTTGACCGCCTGGGAATATTAGGATTAATCTCCCTCGGGGGAGTGAGTTTCCTGGCGATGTGGCAATGGACCAACTCCATGGGATCGACTGCATTAAATGGCACCTTCCCGGTTAGCAGTTGGTATAAAGTAACCCCCAGGGAGTAAAAGTCGCTGCGATAGTCAATGCCGCGATTCATCCGTCCCGTTTGTTCTGGGGACATATAGGCGAGAGTGCCTTCGATCGCCTTGGGGTTGGCAATCTCTTGTTGTTCTCTGGGTAGCAGGGATGCCAAGCTAAAGTCCGTCAGTTTCACGTGACCCGTTTCTGGATGAATCAGGATATTTCTCGGCTTGATATCTTTGTGAATCACCCTCTGGTGATATAGTCCTTCCAGAATGCGGGTCATCTGAATGGCGATCGCCAAAAACTGCGGCAGAAATTGGAGCGGGCGATCGCCCGCTTGCCATTGCTGCATCTGGGCATTTAGGGAAATATAACCTTCATCTGGCATCACCAACAGAAAACTATGGCGGTAATTTTGCAAATCCAGGGGTCGGACAATTCCCGGCAAATCCAGATTTTTGGCGATCGCGTACTGATTGCGAAATTGCACCAGTTCGCTGAAAGTCGGATACTCCCGTCGCAGCAGCTTGAGAATTACCGCTTGACCGTCGGCAGACCGCCTGCCGCGATATACTAAAGTTTTCTGACTTTGGTAGATGTTCTCCGCGATCTGGTAGCCTGGGATCGCGATCGGGGTATCAGTCATATTCATCTCCAACATCTGTGAGTATTTCATCTTTACAACTATGGTTTCTCAAGTGCCATCTCAATGGTACCTAGCACTTGAGGGAATTTGAAGGGCTTGACCAAATAGCCATAGGGTTTCGTGGCCCAGGCTCGCTCCATAGTTTCTTTATCTGCATAGGCCGTGATATAAATCACAGTAATTTGCAGTTGCTTGCCTATTTCTGTCCGCGCCTCTATGCCATCCACATTTCCTTTGAGCTGGATATCCATTAGCACTAAATCTGGTTGCTCTTCCAGGGCCACTTTAATTGCTTTTTCGCCGCGATCGACTATGCCAATTACATCATACCGCTTCAAGTTTTTAGCCAGACTTTTCGCAGCAATCAATTCATCTTCTACTACCAATATTTTTTTGCCGTGCATTTACTGATTTTCTCATAATGACTATAAGCCTTCAGCTATTATAGCGTCGATACATTAATAATACCCCAACATTTTCAACTACTCTGTATGTACATAAAAACAGTATATTTCCCTATTTATCTCTCGCCTTCACTTCCTCTGGACATCATAATTTATCCAAAATATGTTCTACTGAACCGGCGATCTGACAGAGCCACATTTTATTTTTTTTCTCAACCCCTCTACTGAAGAAGCTTTAGCCGTCAGCTTGACCGATATTATAGAGATTTTTTATCTTTTTTTATTATCTTATGACTGAGTAGACGATCGTGTATATCCTCTGGTATATTTTTGCTAAAATCAGTATATTTTTGTTGAAAAATATGTCACGCGACAATAAATAATAAATATACAGCGATCGAGCAACTGTCCGATATTAATTTTGAATTAATAAACCCTGTTTTTGGTAAAAACAGGGTTAGAGAGCGAGTGGAGAAGGAGAAGGAGTATAATAGAAATTGATACTTGTCAAGTATGGTATAATTGGATAAATTAAGTAAAAATGTCCATCGCCTGCTACAGTCAGACCATAGAACAGTATGGGTTTAGCATAATTCCCGGAGTGCTTGACAAGCACCAGGTAGCCGCTCTAAGATATGAAGTGCGATCGGCTCTAGGGCGCAGATCGGGTAAGCAATATGCCATGCGTCGCATCCTGGAACTGGTTCGGGGAGTTAGTCAACTGTGTGAGGAAACAGCCATCCGCGCCCTCGTAGAACTGATAATAGGCGTAAGGGCTTTTCCCATGCGGGGCATTTTCTTCGATAAGAACCCAGAAGCAAATTGGGGAGTATCCTGGCATCAGGATCTTACCATTGCCGTGGGCCAACGCATTAACACGGAAGGTTTCGGTCCCTGGTCGATTAAAGAAGGGGTAGCTCACGTCCAGCCTCCCGCGAGTATATTAGACATCTCCAAAAATAAAACCCTTGTCAGATATGAATTTCAAGCTCCACCTCACATTCTCACATATGTTACTCAAAC
>JACOMV010000437.1 GCA_014324065.1 Hormoscilla sp. SP12CHS1
CCATGAATACCAAAGTTGCTAGCTTATGAGACCAGCCAGGCTTTCACTGGTTACAGTTTATACCTGAACGAATCGCACAACAAGTTCGTGATTAGATAGCGTTTACAAAATATATTTGTTAGACTACCGCAAAGCTTCATAGGAGGTTAGACAATGAAAATTGCAATCGAAATACCAGACAAAATAGCCAATTATATGGAAAAATGGGGTAATCTGGAAGGGTATCCTGGGTTTTGGGTGATAAGTAAATCTTATAGCCACGCAAAGTAAATGGTTTCAGCCTTTTCTTTCGGTGCAAAATGTATTTTGGTATACAGTTTACACTATAAACCCAGGAGAGCCATCTGGAACAAGAGGTACTGAAAATTACCGCCGCAGAAGCCTGTCGCAATGAGGCAATTACTCATGCTGAGGTGGGGCAAATACTTGGCTTAGGCGGGTGCGGTCAAAAGTAGTTGATAGAGCAGAGGAGAGCACTTTGTATCTGTAGCCAGACCCCTCGTTCCCACGGCGAAGCCTGGGAACGGGTGAGGGCCGCTTGCCTAGTGTGTTATGATGGAAAACGCTGAAATTATTATGCTGTCTACATTTCTGGAGAGTGCGAAGTTATCATAAAAAACTCCTGACTATCAAGGCTGAAACCATTGCTAGTACTGGCTTACAGTAAATTCAATTCAGGACCAAAGTCCTCTCGCCTTTAGATCGCTGAAACTTTTAGCATACAAGAGTTATTCAAAGAAATTCGCACTGTCTAGTACATTTTCCGTGCCACATAAATTTGAGAAACCCTATATGTAATCAAGGTTATCTGAGAATAAAATAACATATCAAGTGGGAAGATGAACATAAAAAATGTGAAATTAGGAAGAGCGATAGCCTGCGTGATATTGGTGCTAAGTTTATGGGGATGTGTAAAAATAGGAGATGTTGATCGCTCAAATGCTAAAGTGGACTGGACTCACATCCGGAAACAAAAACAGGCAGCAGAGATGAGAGAACAGAAGCTGATAGAAGCAAATACCATATTTGGTTTCAAACTGTTTCAGGAAATTCTCCAGACGGAAGGCGAACGGCAGAATATTTTTGTCTCCCCAACCAGCGTGGCGATCGCCCTTTCGATGCTATCCAATGGTGCAGAAGGTACGACCTCAGAAGCAATGGCAAAAACTATGGAGATACAGGGTATAGGTGAGATTAACAGAGGCTATGGGGCCCTAAAAGCAAGCCTAGAAAACCCCGAACCAGATGTGCAGATAACCATTGCTAACTCCCTGTGGGCAAGGCAGGGGGTGCCCTTCAAAGCAGAATTCATCCAGAAAACTAAGCAATTATATGGGGCCAAGGTAACAGATTTAGATTTTGGGGACAAGGATGCAGCAAAAGTAATTAACCGCTGGGTGGAAAATAACACGCAAGGCAAAATCAAGCAGATAGTAGAGGAAGTAAAACCAGATGATGTTTTATTTTTAATCAATGCTATCTACTTCAAAGGCAGGTGGGAAAATGAATTCGACCAGTCCCAAACAGTCCCTCAACCATTTTATTTAGGAGATGGCAGCCAGAAAAGCCATCCGAGGATGTCCCAGACAGACGAATATCGATATTACGAAACCGAGGAGTTTCAAGCAGTCAGCTTGCCCTACTCTCAAAGACGCCTGAGTCTGTATGTATTTCTGCCTCGGAAGCAGAGTAATCTGAAAGCATTTTACCAGCAGCTGAATGCTCAGAATTGGGAAAAATGGATTGTGAAGTTTAGCAAACGAGATGGGACGATCGAGCTACCGCGCTTTAAAATCGAGTATGACATAGAACTGGACAGGGTACTCAAAGCCTTGGGAATGTCGGTAGCTTTCGACCCCAGGAAGGCGAACTTCTCAGGGATGAGTGAAATCAAAACGAACATCGATCGAGTCAAGCACAAAACCTTCGTGGGAGTGAACGAAGCAGGAACAGAAGCAGCAGCAGCGACATTCATAGGTATTGCAGCTACATCAGCACAAATACCATTAGAACGGTCATTCCAGATGATTGTCGATCGCCCCTTCTTCTGCGCTATCCGCGATAATCAGACTGGTAGCATCTTGTTCATGGGGTCGATCGTCGATCCAAAGTAGAGGGGTTCGTAGTAAGCACTTTAGTGCTTCGGGGTTCGTAGTAAGCACTTTAGTGCTTCCCAGGCGCTTCGCGCCTAGGGCAGGAGGAAATGGGGAGCATATCCAGAGCAGAACGGATGCGTATTGGGTTTGTGGTGATAAGTAAAACTTATAGATACGCAAAATAAATGGTTTCAGCTTCTTTTATAGCGCAAAATTGTATATGACAATACATTTTCCGCTATAAACCCGGAGCTTGCGTATTTTAGCTGGAAGACAGAAGCACCTGCTATGGGGATGGTGGTGACAACTGACAACTAACAATTAACAACTGACAACTAATCACTGACAACATTAAATTTTATGAGCAGGTATGGGGACCCGTACCCGTTTGAGAATAAAGACCTCAAGCGATTACAACTATTTATTTATCTGATTCCAGTGATCGGTTTCTTCCTCGCCCTCTGGACCCAGTACCGGCGCACAGGCGATCGCCAGCAACAAGTCGTGAGTCGCTTAGCAGTGGTACTGGGTTTGCTGTGGGTAGTCAGTCATGGGTGGGTGGAAACTGGAGCGAGCACTTTTGAGTCATGGAGATTACCTTGGTTATTAACCAGTAGTCTGCTGACTTCGAGCTATTTTATGATATCATTCTGGCTGATGGTACGTCTGTGGCGACGCCAGTCCCAGCGCTTGCCTGGAGTGAGTCCCTTAGGCGATCGTCTTCCATAAGGTCGTAGCTTGCCGCATTATGTAAATACCTAGTCCGAATTATATAACTCAAGTTGCGACCTATAAAAATTTCTACGTCCCAGACAGCTATTTTTGGCAAATCTATCCGCCAAAATGCCAT
>JACOMV010000438.1 GCA_014324065.1 Hormoscilla sp. SP12CHS1
ACGACTGAAGCCCCGGTGAACGGCGGCCGTAACTATAACGGTCCTAAGGTAGCGAAATTCCTTGTCGGGTAAGTTCCGACCCGCACGAAAGGCGTAACGATCTGGGCGCTGTCTCGGAGAGAGGCTCGGCGAAATAGGAATGTCTGTGAAGATACGGACTACCTGCACCTGGACAGAAAGACCCTATGAAGCTTTACTGTAGCCTGGAATTGGGTTCGGGCTTGGCTTGCGCAGGATAGGTGGGAGGCGTAGAAGTTCACCTTGTGGGGGGAACAGAGCCATCGGTGAGATACCACTCTAGCGAGGCTAGGATTCTAACCAACAGCCGTTAGCCGGCTGGGGAACAGTTTCAGGTGGGCAGTTTGACTGGGGCGGTCGCCTCCAAAAAGGTAACGGAGGCGCGCAAAGGTTCCCTCAGGCTGGACGGAAATCAGCTGGCGAGTGTAAAGGCAAAAGGGAGCTTGACTGCGAGACAAACAAGTCGAGCAGGGTGGAAACACGGCCTTAGTGATCCGACGGCGCCGAGTGGAAGGGCCGTCGCTCAACGGATAAAAGTTACTCTAGGGATAACAGGCTGATCTCCCCCAAGAGTTCACATCGACGGGGAGGTTTGGCACCTCGATGTCGGCTCATCGCAACCTGGGGCGGAAGTACGTCCCAAGGGTTGGGCTGTTCGCCCATTAAAGCGGTACGTGAGCTGGGTTCAGAACGTCGTGAGACAGTTCGGTCCATATCCGGTGCAGGCGTAAGAGCATTGAGAGGAGTCTCCTCTAGTACGAGAGGACCGAGGAGAACGCACCGCTGGTGTACCTGTTATCGTGCCAACGGTAGACGCAGGGTAGCCAAGTGCGGAGCGGATAACCGCTGAAAGCATCTAAGTGGGAAGCCCACCTCAAGATGAGTGCTCTCACCATGTGAAGTGGGTAAGGTCACGGAAAGAACATCCGTTGATAGGCGTCAGGTGGAAGCGCAGTAATGTGTGAAGCCGAGACGTACTAATAGACCGAGGGCTTGATCTGGTAAAAATGTCAGATGTGGGTTGTTGCTATGCAGTCTTGAGGGTTTTTCCAGACCCAAAAAAGCATTCCTGGTGCTAGGGCGCGGTGGAACCACGCCGAACCATCCCGAACTCGGAGGTGAAACATTGCAGCGGCGACGATACTCTCGGGGTGACCCGACGGGAAAATAGCTCGGTGCCAGGATGATTATTAAAAACAGCAATCAGCTCTCTTGTGTAATTTCACCAGGAGGGCTGATTGCTTTTTAAGATTACTAACTCGGGGCGTCTCGCCCGGACAGAGCAACTGACAACTGTTAAAATGAGTGACAAAGATGAAAAAATAGGAAAACTTTAGCTGCTATGGGTCGTGTTGGGGTTTTACTACTAAATTTAGGGGGACCGGAAAAACCGGAGGACGTTGGTCCCTTTCTGTTCAATCTGTTCTCCGATCCGGAAATTATTCGCTTGCCGTTTAGCTGGTTGCAAAGGCCGCTGGCGTGGATGATTTCTACTATGCGAGCGAAAAAATCGCAGAAAAATTATGAGGAAATAGGTGGAGGCTCTCCCTTACGTAGAATAACAGAGGCGCAGGCGAAAGAGATCGAAGCATGTTTAGGGGTCAAAGGGGTAGAGGCTAAGGTATATGTGGGTATGCGTTACTGGCATCCTTTCACAGAGGAGGCGATTTCCTCGATCAAGGGTGACAATATTTCACAGCTAGTGATTTTACCATTGTATCCCCAATTCTCGATTAGTACCAGCGGTTCGATCTTCCGGCTGTTAGAAAAACTGTGGCAAGAAGACCCGACTCTGGAAAAGCAGATGGAATACACGGTTGTTACTTCCTGGTATCATCGTCCGGGTTACTTGCAAGCGATGGCGGATCTGATCGATCGAGAACTGGCGAAGTGCTCGCGCCCTGATGAAGCGCATATTTTCTTTAGCGCCCACGGGGTGCCCCTGAGTTATGTTGAAGAGGCGGGAGACCCGTACCAGCAGGAGATCGAGGACTGCACTGCCCGGATCCTGAAGACGCTGAATCGACCGAATGCTCATACTTTAGCATATCAGAGTCGGGTAGGGCCAGTGGAATGGCTCCAACCCTATACGGAAGATGCGATCGAGTCCCTGGGGTCTGAAGGGGTGAAAGATTTGCTGGTAGTTCCGATTAGCTTTGTATCAGAACATATCGAGACTTTACAGGAAATTGACATAGAGTATCGAGAGCTTGCTGTTGCATCGGGGATTGAGAACTTTCACCGGGTGCCAGCCCTGGATACCCATTCTGGGTTTATTAACGATTTAGCGGATCTAGTGGTAGAATCTCTTGAGAATCCTCATGTGAAGCTGTCCCAGGTAATGCATCCGAAGAAGAAGGTAAAGATGTATCCTCAGGAGCGTTGGCAGTGGGGTATGACCACGGCAGCGGAAGTTTGGAATGGGCGTCTGGCTATGATTGGTTTTATAGCTCTGTTAGTGGAACTGATTAGTGGCAAAGGACTGTTGCATTTTGTGGGACTAATGTAATGGGTAATTTGGCGTTGCACAATAACGGGATGATGGGCATATTTTCAAAATTTTGAAACATAGAGAATAAGCGACTTTTAGTTATGTGCAAAAAATGGTATCATCCCCAAAATGTGCAACGCCGGTAATTTTAAGATAATGTGCCCGAAAACAAATGGACTCTTTCCCACTAAACAATCATCAGTCATGGATTAATCGGGATTACTTTGGTGACGGCGCGGATCGCCCCGTGCTCCCCTAGTTCGCTGTTGTACGTACCACCGATACCAATCCTTAGAGCTGCGAATTGCCAACCACAACAATAGTAGAGCTATTGGGAGCATGTCAGTTTTGTAGGTGAGAGTTCAATGGCTCTCCTGCATTTTTAGCGATCAATGTATCACCGAATACAAAATCAAGTCTCCAAAAAAGGCTGAAA
>JACOMV010000439.1 GCA_014324065.1 Hormoscilla sp. SP12CHS1
GCCGTTTCGCTGGACTTATATCGGTAAGCCGTTGCTCATCTGAGTTATCGGAGTTATTTGCGGCGTTGCGTACTAGAAGCGCGTTCCCTGCCGGAGTCAGGGAACGAGGACAGATGCTTTTGTCTGGTTCCGAGGCTCCGCCTTTTGTCTGGTTCCGAGGCTCCGCCTCCCGAGCGCTTCAACAAAGCTTAACAGTCGATTAAGTCTATTTCCAGCAATGCCTCTCCACCGAAGTAATTACGGTAACTAGAGTAGCGCCAATGAGCTGGATCGTCAATATAGCCTCGCTTAACGGGATTATTGTGAATGTACTCCAGTTTTTGCCGGAACATCTCTTCACTTAAGATAGCTTGGGGGTGAAAGCTTTCCTGCCACAGTTGATATTTTTGATCTTTTTTATAAGCAGATTTTGAGGATTTGAGGAGATTCAGAATATGGTAGCTTTTGTTTTCTATCAGCCAGTCAATAATTGATCGAGCTGTAAATGATTTGAAGTTACCAATTTCTTTAGATAGGTTATCAGCATCCGCAATCAAGTGCAGGTGATTCTCCATGATTACATAGCCGTACAAGGCTAAACGCTTAGACGCAAGCAGAAATTTCAAGGAGTCGATAATTATCTGAGCTAATTCCGGTTTACTGAAGATGGGAATCCAGTTAACTATAGTGCAGGTGAGAAAGTGAAGCTGATTTTCCAGTACGCGGTAGCGTGAACGTCCCATTGCGATTTATTAGTAGAAGTGAGACTCTGTTTCTAGATTAGCATGAGCTGTTTTCGTCAGGTTCCAAGATTCTCTCTGGTTCCCTGACTCCGGCAGGGAACCCCTCTCCGAGGCTCGGCAAACAAATCCGGTGCCGCTGCCGGATATATTTCCGGTTGCACCCCGCTTCCTTCCCAACTAATTTGAATATTTGTCAACACGGGATTATTAATTTTGCGGGAAAACTCTGCTGCCACTTCCTGAGTCGGTTCGTCCTGACGAATCACTTGGGATGTGCCCCTGCCCACTTCCGCCAGGCTATTTAATAAAAAGCGATTCACCGAACTTCCCACCCCAAAGCTATAAAGGCGATTTCCCGGTTTCAGTCCCTGCTTTACCTGGGTAAGTATCTCATTTTCATTGCCAATATAACCATCCGTTAGCAACAGGATACTCCGCAACCTTCCCGCTGGCGCCGCTGGTAAATTCAGCACTGCATTAATGCCATTGATTAACTCCGTACCCCCCTTCGCCTTCAGTTGGTTAATATATTCCAGGGCTTGGGCGCGATTTGCTGGTGTATTCCCTAAGGGGACGGCAGATAATGCCGTGGTCGTATTGGCAAAATCTATAATTGTGAAAGTATCGTCGGCATTCAATTCTTCGATAAACTGGCGCATCAGTTCCTGGCATTTCCCTAAGGGCTCTCCCCGTTGGGAACCGGATGTATCGATCAGGAACACCACATCTTTGGGGACAATTTCCTTCCTCGCATATGAGATCGCCGGAATCAGGTAAACCGCAAAATGACCGCCTTGTTTATCTGCTTGAGTTAAGACTGTCGCTTGGGTATTTTCCCCTGCTACCCGATAGCGCAGGATCAAATCCTTATTGGGAATTCTGTCGGTTTTTGCCAACTGCACCCGTACTGTTTTACCCTGGCCCTGAGTTATAATTTGATGGGAGGGAGAAACCACATCATTAATTGGCACCCCCGCATCAATTTCTACTGTTACATTAATATCATGCCCAGATCGGGTGCCTGGTTTGAGCACCGGTACATTAATCCGGGAACCATCTGGGACTCGATCTGTATCCTCGACACTGCCGGAGATATGAGCGCCAGGATTATAGCGGGGACCGACTACCATCGGAAACACAAACTCGTAATCCCCTGCGGCAAATTTGAGATTTTCTGTGTAACGAATTGTTACCTCAATTTCCTCTCCGGGCTTGATATTCGCCAGGGATTGAGTGAAAATATTATCCCGTTCTTGCTCTAAGAGTCCCGCTGTCCGTCCTTCTTCCCGGGCACGTTCGTAGATTTCCTGGGCCTCGTCCCGTTTCTCGATCTCCCCGGAGATCCGGCCATCGCCTATTTTAATCTCCATATCATGCACCGCTGCTGTATCGGGCAAGGGGAAGACATAAACCGCCTCTAAGGCCGTAGTATAGGGGTTAGCAAACCGCTGCGTCACCTCCACTTGGGAGACATTTCCAGATACTTTGGCCTTTACCTGGGTATGCTTCAGGGGAAACACCTGTTGATTTTGCTCTTGTGATGGGATAAACAACCCACCCACTGGCCGTTCTGCATCCGAGGTCGTTGCCTTCGTCATCTGCGCGATCTCCTGTTGCGATTGCGCTGCGCGCACGCTACGCGATCGGGGTGGCGCTTGGACCATACTGAAATGAGTAATCGTTCCTAATGTCGCCGCGATCGATAGGGTTGCGGGCAGAATCATTCTCAATTTCATCGTTCTTCTCTTGTTCTCAAATGATATCCCATGCCCAATCTCCCTATATTACACTTTTCCTCTGCACCTATATCCGATCGGGGGTGGGCTGTTCCTCTATCTAGTTTAGCCTATCTTGAGAGCAACTGACTAAATCGCCCCCAAAAATCTCCTCAGCTATCGCCCATTTAAATTGCATAAAGAGAAAAAAAGCTGTCGCCGGTACATGGTTTCACTCTCTTGCTCCCCAACCTCCTCAATTTATGCTATAATAACCTAAGTTGCTACCTATAGAACCTCAAAACCCAAATTGGCCAATTTTGGCCAATTTTGCCTTGTGATTTACCCCAAAATGGCATTTTGCGGAGAAATTTACCAAAAATGGCTGTCTGGGACGTAAAAATTTTTATAGGTGGCAACTTGAGTTATAATAACCTAAGTTGCTACCTATAAAACCTCAAAACCCAAATTAGCCCAAATTGGCCAAAATTGCCTTGTGATTTACAAAATGGCATTTTTGCGGAGAAATTTACCAAAAAGAGCTGTCTGGGACGTAGAAATTTTTATAGGTCGCAACTTGAGTTATAATATAGATGTTCGAGCGGGCAACCAGAGACTAGAGATATGAGAAATCCTGGGCTGATGTTATTTCTGGTCTTGATAGCGATGTATCTTTTGCCATTGACAGTCGGAAACTCTCTTCCACAGCAGGCTGAACCAGCACCGGGGGACACGCTCCGCTGCACCACCTCCCGCGCCAACACTAGAGGAGGTAAAGCTAAGGGATTTCCGGCGCTTACAGAATACAGTAGATGACTTAAATCGGGAAGTTAATTCTTTGAAATTACAAGTCCGGTCTTTAGAATCAAAAGTGAGATATTTGGACTCCAAGATTAGGTAAGATATGAGCTGTGTCCGGGACACCGAGTCATTATACCAAACGATCGTCTGCTTCACGGCGTTGTTAGAGCGACTAAACGAAGCAGCAGAATGGCAAAAGCCAGCGGCGGCAGGCAGCCACCGTGCCGGAAAAATCGGCAACCTCACCAGCGGCTTTCGACCGTCCGCTTTCGATATCTTTTGTTGTGCTCTTGTCCCAGGGGACATGGCTGCGCCACGCTACGCGGACGGCACACAAAAGATATCGCCGTGACCTGTTGGGCTGCTGACTGGGCAAGATCCTGTCATGGATAGCAAGAAACGGGTGGCATTGAACCACTGCTATCGATACATTGAGAGGTTAGCGATTGACAATGAGCTGACAGCATGAAACCCTTGATAGAAGCCACAGCTGACGATAGCGAAACCTATGAACGCATTGCCAAAGCGATCGCTTTCATGCGTCAAAATTATTTGAACCAGCCTGACTTGGAGACTATTGCTCAGCACGTACATCTGAGCAAGTATCACTTTCAGCGATTGTTTACGAAATGGGCTGGTATTAGTCCTAAGCGTTTTTGGCAATACCTCACGGTTGAATATGCCAAGTCAAAAATTACTGAAACTAAAAGCCTTTTAGAGCTGACTATGGATGCTGGTTTATCAAGTCCAGGGCGGTTACATGACCTGTTTGTCAAGCTAGAAGCGATGTCCCCTGGTGAATTTAAGGCAGGAGGCGCGGGGTTGCAGATTTTGTATGGAGTTCATGAAACCCCTTTTGGCTATTGCCTGATTGCCACAACAGCCCGTGGCATCTGTAATCTGCATTTCCTGAACGCAATAGACGAAAAAGCAGCTGAATATCATCTCCGTACAGAATGGGAAAATGCTGAAATTATCTACAATCAGCAGGCAACCAGGGAAATCAGCGATCGCATCTTCCAGCCAGTTGCAGCTAATATTTCTCCCGTGGTTCTCTATGTTAAAGGAACTAACTTTCAGATTCAAGTTTGGCGCGCGCTTTTGAGAGTTCCGTTTGCAGGCATCACCACCTATAAAGGGTTGGCAGAATCAATGGGTTATCCAACTGCTGCTAGAGCTTTAGGTAAGGCACTAAGCAGTAATCCAGTTGGGTACTTAATCCCGTGTCATCGGGTGATTCGAGAATCAGGTGAGTTGGGCGGTTATCGGTGGGGACTAGAACGTAAAGCTGCTCTTCTGGGTTGGGAAGCCAGTCGAAATCAGAACCTAGGAAAGGATCGATCGTGAGAATCTTAGATATCGCTACGCTTTTGCTACTTGCAGCATTGTGGAGTGGATCGCAATACTTCAAGGTTTTGGATTTTATTTGTCATTGCGAAGGGGGGGCTGTGTTCCCCGAGGACATAGTATTCGCACTACGCAGAGCACCGATACGGAGACATCGAAATTTAATTCCACTCGTTGTTGTTGGCTGTATTAATTCTGCCGTTCCATTTTCACTCCTTGCTTTTGCGTCTGTATCACTACCTGCGGGGTTGACATCTATTTTGAATGCTACAGCACCTCTAGCTTTGTCACGCTTTAGTGCTTCCGTTTGGCTGAAGGAGAAATTAACCGCCACTCGAATGATTGGCTTCGTTTTAGGATTCGTGGTGATTTTGGTTGGATGGAAAGTAATTGCAGCTACACCTACTTTCTTCCTGGCAGTATCGGCTGGATTATTTGCAGCCTTGATGTATGCGATCGCCGCTCCTTATATCAAACAAAATCTAGTAGGTGTTCCTTCATTAGTCGTCACAACTGGAAGTCAGCTCAGTGCAGCATTCTTACTCTTACCTGCGCTACCGTTTACAGTACCTCAACACATACCGCCCATTGCTGTAGTGGTGGCGGTGTTTGCTCTGGCTATGCTATCAACAGCCTTTGCCTATATTCTCTATTTCAGACTGATTCAAAAAATTGGCTCAACTACAGCTTGTTCGCTATTTAATTAGTACAATAACAGCATTTAGTAAACCAGTTCTTAAACGTATTTGTTCCCATCAG
>JACOMV010000440.1 GCA_014324065.1 Hormoscilla sp. SP12CHS1
CAGTTAATTGAACTTGCTCTGATGCTGATGGGAACAAATACGTTTAAGAACTGGTTTACTAAATGCTGTTATTGTACTAGTTAAATAGCGAACAAGCTGTAATAATTCCCGCAAATATGTAAGTTTTTGGGCAACAATTGCACAACTCTTGCCTATCTCACCCAACTGCAAGCCATGCCTCGATGGCCTCGTATCCTAATTCTAAGAGCATCTGTCGCAGCAGCGGCAGACTCAGACCTATTACATTTGTTTGACAACCAACTAGCTTTTCTATAAACAGTCCCCCTTTCCCTTCTATGGCGAAGCCTCCCGCACAATTGAGTGGTTCGCCAGTGGCTACGTAGGCGGCGATCGCCCGATCGCTGATTTGGGCAAAATGTACCTCTGTTACTTGGCTTTTCACTACTTTTGTATTGTTTCTTACATCAATTAATGCGTGACCGGTGTATAGTAACCCCTGACGACCGCTCATGATTTGCCAGCGGGCGATCGCCTGGGCGGGGTCGGCAGGTTTGCCGTAAATTTCGCCGTTGACGGCCAAAACGGAATCGCACCCCAGTACCAGGGCATCTGGAAACCTAGGGGCGATGGTCTCTGCTTTGCACAGGGCCAGAGTTTGCACCAGTTCCACCGGATCTGATAGCTGCACTTGAGACTCATCAAAATTACTAGGGCAAACTACAGGATCGAACCCGGCACTTTCCAGCAAGCGCTTGCGGGCAGGTGAAGCAGAAGCGAGGACAAGTTGAGGAATGTTCATTGAGAATTGTTCATTGAGAATTGATAACCGACAACTGACAACCTTCCACAAACCTAATAGACTCTGAAGGATTTAACAACTTGTTCAAACATCGACTTTCCCTTCTGCCAGCGTCTTTCTGTCGAAAAGAGGTTTCATCTGTAGAGTTGCCCGTGACTCCTGGCCTGCCCGACACTGGCGAGAACGTGCCGTTGCTGCTGGTTTGAGAGCGTGACTGCGTACTCTAGCAGGTAGTAGGTGCGATCTGACGATCGCAGTTCTTCCGCATTTACCAATTCTGCTTGGCGACCGGAATCTGGAGGGGCGATCGCATTTTTCGACAACCTGTATCCCACATCTGTGGGAGTTCCCAGATCCGTCAGAATTTTGCTATCGCCACCGACAGATTCTCACTGTACTCGATCAAATCCCGAAACACCACATCAGGTCCATTTGTCACCTCCACGGGAACCCAACCATTGGGATAGAGGAACTGATAACCGTCGGTGCATTCGACATAACTTTGCAGTCCCACACCAGTTGAGACACAACCTGTTATACTCAAGCTCAATAACAGGATAACTATTGCCGCAATGCTTTAGCATCTATCTTCTCCCCCTGGAAATTTCATTCGGTGTTATGTCAGGACCGGTAGTCCCAGTCCCTCTACGTGATTTCACTTTCTCATTTTGTGGCTCCTCTGGGAATTCGATCTTGCTCTCAAGGGCCTGGTATAATGACCATTATCTAGACAAACAAGGCTAAATATTAGTTCGGAGTCAACACTCTTCGTGCTGACAAGGCGCTTTCGAGCCTAGAAAGTCAGTGCAGTGAGATTATCCGTCGATGCTAATATTTGTTAAAATGTCGCGTTTTATTAACGAGCAGATGAAATTAGCAGCAAGACAGTAATTTATGTGTTATACCGCTGTAAATAGTTGGGTAAAAAGTAAAATGAAACCATTAGTATTAGATTTATTTGCCGGTGCCGGTGGATTTAGCCTGGGCTTTAGATTGGCCGGTTGTGAAATAATTGGCGCAATAGAAATAGACAAATGGGCGGCGGAAACCTTCGCTTACAATCATCCTAATTCTCCGGTCATCCAGGCAGATATGGCTACAATTACTGAGGACGACCTCAAAGAATTGTGCAAAAATAAAAAACCCACAATTGTGCTCGGGGGCCCTCCCTGCCAGGGATATTCTGTTTGCCGGAAAAATGCCGGCGATCCTAAAGATCCGAGAAATAATCTGTTTAAAGAGTTGATCAGAGTGGGTTCTATTTTTGAGCCAGAACTATTGATAATGGAGAACGTGCCGAACGCGCGTCAATGCTCGGACTAACTCTCAAGAAAAAGTAATTGATATCTTGAATAAAGAATTAACAGAGATTGGCTATTACGTCTATGTTAAAATTTTGCAAGCTACAATTTTGCAAGCTACAGATTACGGAATTCCTCAAATTAGAAAAAGATTGTTTGTTATTGCCTCAAAAAAAGATATCGAAAATCCTTTTCCCTCTCCAACTCATTTAGCGATAAATTATAACAACCTTTCTCAATTTAATTATTTAAAACCTTGCCCGACGTTATGAGAGGCAATTTCATATCTACCCCCATTAGAGGCAGGGGAAGGAGCGGAGGAATCTGATTACAATACAGGGCCATTAAATGAATATCAACAGCTTCTCAGAAATGGAAATAAAACTCTATTTAATCATAAGGCAATGAATCACAGCAAACGGATGGTAGAAAGATTTGCAGCGATGAATTTAGGAGATTCTTGTAAAGATGCACCGGAGCATTTATGGCCGCGCCAAAGAAATTCGACAGCAATAGCTAAGAGAGTTTACGACCAAAATAATCGCAGAATGTATCTAGACAAACTATGTCATACATTGCCAGCATCTTTTTATGCTAATTTTGTGCATCCCTATCAACATAGGAATTTTACCGCCAGAGAAGGGGCGAGGATACAGTCATTTCCAGACAGTTTTAGATTTCTGGGCAAACCAACGGTAGTCAGTCACAAACTGTTAGCGAGGGAGGGTCGAAAGGAGGAAAAATATTTATGTCAATACAATCAAATTGGCAATGCAGTCCCCCCCTTACAGCTTGTTGGCTATTTAATTAGTACAATAACAGCATTTAGTAAACCAGTTCTTAAACGTATTTGTTCCCATCAGCATCAGAGCAAGTT
>JACOMV010000441.1 GCA_014324065.1 Hormoscilla sp. SP12CHS1
GTAATTTTCATATGCCATTATCTGAACTTCTTCTTCCTATTGTAACTCATTTTTCTTGTTTTGGGGTAGATTTTCTTGAGGTTTTAGTAAGTATAAATACTCAAGCATCCCTCGCAATTGTATGCTACATTATGTAATCACCGCAGAGCCGCTAATATTACATTTATACTACAATTATTTTTCGTGCGGAATGTGGGTTAGAAACTAGCAACGCTTGAGCTGAGGCAGAGCCTCAGACAGTAGTTCGCACGCTCCGGGCCTCCTACGCTGCGAGAGGCTCTGCCTCTTGAGAGACGTTCCCTGACTCTGACAGGGAACGAGATCGTTTTTAGTCGAGCAACTTCTGGAATACTTCTAGCTGAGTTGTATCTCGGATAATCAGAAAAACGCCCAGTCCCAAAAGTAGCATCAACCCCGTCTGCATGACATTCTCTTGCACTTTGGTAGGCAGAGGTTTGCCCCGCAAACCCTCAATCAACAGAAAAACTAGCTGTCCCCCATCTAGGGCGGGGAGGGGCAAAATATTCAAAATCGCCAGGTTGATACTAACGAACGCGGCAAAGAACAGCAGGTTAGCAGAGTCTGACTGGGCAAACTTCGCCCCGGCCTCGACAATCTTGACTGGACCGCCTACTTGATGCGCTACTGACTTAAACTCAGTGATTAACTGACCAAAACCTTGAACTGTCCTGACAAAGATATTTTGAAATTGCTCAGCAGCTACCCTAAAAACCTCAAAGGGATTTTGGGCGGCACGATAGATTGGCGTACCATGGGGATAGAGTTGCACGCCTATTCGCCCTTTGCCATCTGGTCCTGCTTCCGGCGTCACCCTCAGAGTTAAAATTCTGTCAGTACGCTCAACCATGAGGGGTATTTCCTGGTTAGGATGCTTTTGAATCTCAGTTTGTAACTTGATAATGGCATTTTCATCCGCACCCAGTTGCTGACGATTAATAGACAAAATCACGTCCCCAGCAGCGATACCAGCGCGGGCAGCAGGCCCATCCCCTGATACTATCTGCGGTACGAGAACTCCTGGTTGATAATCAAGTCCAGCTGGTATTCCCTGAACGGTCAACTGCCCCACTAGCACTACGTAAGCAAAGACCAAATTAGCAATTACCCCAGCGCTAATCACGATCGCGCGGTCCAGGATCGGGCGATTACTTAACAAATTGGGGTCATTGGGAGGGATATCACTATCTGGGTCATCATCGGGAAAACCCACAAAACCCCCCAGGGGAATGGCGCGGATGCCATACTCAGTTTCTGTACCCTGGTACTTCCACAATATGGGACCAAAACCCAGAGAGAACCGGTTGGCATGGATGCCTTGCAGGCGAGCTGCCATGAAATGACCTAGTTCGTGAACAACTATCAGCACCGCCAGAACTGCGATCGCACCTAAAACTGACATATCTCCTTACCTTTCGCTACACACTTCTTATTATAGGCTGCTGCTTGTAATTTGACCGGAATTAAAGCCAGTCGCGTCCCAGGTAAGGTTGCAGGGCTTCTGGTATAGTAACAGTACCATCAGGTTGTTGATAGTTTTCCAGAATTGCCGCCATCGTCCGGCCTACTGCCAAACCAGAACCATTCAGAGTATGCAGGAACTGAGTGCCTTTTTTTCCTGCTTCCTTAAATCTGATGTTACCGCGTCTTGCCTGAAAGTCGCCACAATTAGAACAGCTAGAAATCTCGCGGTATTTGCCCGAACTGGGCAACCATACTTCCAGATCGTAGGTTTTCTTCGCTGAAAAACCTAAATCTCCAGTACAGAGTTCGATCGCCCGATAAGGTAACTTTAATGCTTGCAAGACTGCTTCGGCATTCTGGACTAAACTTTTATGTTCTTGTTCAGAACTATCGGGATGGACAAATTTGAATAATTCCACCTTATTGAACTGATGCAAGCGGATCAGTCCCCGGGTATCTCGCCCATAACTGCCAGCTTCCCGCCGGAAGCAAGGAGTGTAAGCGCAGTGATAAATGGGCAATCGATCTGCGGCGATAATTTCATCCCGATATAGACTGGTAACCGGAACTTCTGCCGTTGGAGTCAACCACAAGTCGTCCCGATCGCATTTAAAACATTCCAAAGCGAACTTAGGCAACTGACCGGAAGCCGTGAGAGACTGACTGTTAATCAGGAATGGCGGTATCACCTCCAGATAACCAGCCCGCCGATGCTGCTCCAGCATGAAACTAATCAGGGCCCTCTCCAAGGCCGCCCCCGCCCCGATCAGAGTCACGAAACGACTTTGGGCAATTTTGACAGAACGTTCAAAATTGAGAATTCCCAGTTTTTCTCCCACTTCCCAATGGGGCAGAATATCGGGGTTCTGGGGTATATACTCGTCCCCCCAGCGCCACACTTCCACATTTTCTTCGGAACTTTTGCCCCCTGGAGTAGAGTCACTGGGCAAATTAGGAAGTGCTAGCAGTAAGTCCTGTAACTGCGCTTTCAAGTCCTTTTCCCTTGGTTCCAGTTCAGCTAGCTGACTTTTCACCTGGTTTCCCTCCTCTCGCAGTCCTCGCACCTCTTCTGAATTTGGGGGTACGCCGGATTTTATCTTTTGACCCACCAGTCTGCCAATCTCATTACTGCGTGTTTGCAGCCCCGATCGCTGCGTTTCCAGTTCCCGCTGCTGATTGTCTATGGCCAAAACTGGCTCCAGATCGTAGCCAGAACCTCGGCGATGCAGCAGTTCTTGGACTTTTGCGGAATTTTCCCGGATTTGTTTCAGGTCAAGCAAAGATTTTCCCAGTCTCTATATCCAACCAAAATATTACCATAAATCTTGAGGTGCTTAGCGATCAGTTATATTAACTCAAGTTGCGACCTATAAAAATTTCTACGTCCCAGACAGCCATTTTTGGTAAATTTCTCCGCAAAAATGCCATT
>JACOMV010000442.1 GCA_014324065.1 Hormoscilla sp. SP12CHS1
CTCAGGGCTAATGTAACCCTGGTAGCGATCCTCTTCTTGACATGTGTCAAGTAACTTTACGCTAAACGAATCGCACGTTCCCCCACTCCCCCCCTCCCCCCGACCTGAGACTGAAAAGACTATTTGCCGATTTTAACCGGGATGTGCGAAAATGAGAAATTGCGTTAAATTCTAGACCAAAAAGGTAAAATGGCAAAAAAGGGTAAGGATGTCCGTCTGGTCGTGACCCTCGAATGCACTGAGTGTCGCACTAACACTGATAAGCGATCGAAAGGAGTATCCCGGTACACCACCACCAAGAATCGCCGTAACACCACAGCCCGGTTAGAACTGAAAAAGTTCTGTACCCACTGTAACAAGCACACGGTCCACAAGGAAATCAAGTAGTATAGTCTGTACTACCCCTAGCAATTGACAATTAGCAAAGGACAACTGATATGACAGGTTTCTATCGCAACCGCGTTTCCCCCATTTCACCAAAAGACCCGATAGACTATAAAGATGTAGATCTGTTGCGGAAATATATAACCGAACGCGGAAAAATATTGCCGCGCCGGATAACGGGTCTGACTTGTAAGCAACAAAGAGACTTGACTCAAGCAATCAAGCGTGCTAGAATATTTGCACTGTTGCCATTCGTGAATAAAGAAGCGTAAATATGTAGGATAGGCGTCTCGCCTGTCCTACCCATGAGAGAAAATCCCAAATTGGGCTAAGCTAGTGGCAAATGCTATGGCTAACTAGAAAATGGCTCTGGAAAAGGGAAGGCTGATAGAATTTAGGCTGCAAGGAGACCGGCGTCTGGCAGTAGCAGACCGTCCAGAGGGCAAAAAAAACTGGATCGTGGTAGATGAACGAGGTCAGGCCCATTCGCTCAAACCGCAGCAGGTAAGCTATGAGGTGGAGGGGGAGACATATAAACCGGCAGAAATAGGGGGCTTCATGGGGGAAGTGGAAACTTACATAGACCCCTCAAGTATAGAAGTGGCCTGGGAGTTACTGGTGGAAGATTCCGAAGCGATCGACCCCCAAGGGATGGCACAGCTGCTATTTTCAGAGCAAAGTCCGGCCCAATGCTATGCAGCCTATTGTATGCTCTGTAGGGATAAATTGTATTTCAAACAAAAGGGCGATCGCTACGAACCCCGTCCAGTAGCGATGGTGGCGGAACTAAAACACCAGCAGGAAGTGGAAAAGCAACGCCAGCAGGAGTCCCAGGAATTTTTGGCTCGCCTAAAACAGGCTTTAACAGGTGAGGTGGTAGAGTGGCAAAGTAGCGCTCGCCCCCGTTTAGAAGCCTTAGAACAGTTGGCAGCTAAAGGCGGGGTAATAGAGGGTTTCAAACCGGCCCCGGTGGCGACGGAAACTCTCACGGTCCTAGAACGGCCGCAAACTCCCCAAGCAGCTTTAGACCTATTGGTAGAAATAGGTCTGTGGAGTCCCCATGAAAACCTGTTTCTGCGGCGGAGTCAAATACCAACAGAGTTCTCTACAAAGGTACTGGAAGTGGTTCAATGCTATCTGAATGCCAAGCCTGCCGATCTAGACACTAATCGCTTAGACCTCACCCATCTGAAAGTGTACACCATTGATGATGAAAGCACGAAGGAAATAGATGACGGTTTGAGTTGGGAAGAGTTGTCCGATGGTCAGCAGCGACTGTGGATCCATATTGCTGACCCGACCCGATGGATGTCCCCAGGAGATGAGTTGGACTTGGAAGCGAGACGCCGGGGAACGACGATATATCTGCCGACGGGAATGATACCCATGTTTCCCGCAGAGATGGCAACGGGCCCGATGAGTCTGGTTCAGGGGAAAATTTGCTGTGCCGTTAGCTTTGGCGTGGTCCTGGATAAGACAGGGGCCGTGCAAGATTATAGCATCCACGCTAGCCTGATTAAACCAACCTATCGCCTCACCTACGATGATGTCGATGAAATGCTGCAACTGGGGGTAAAGGCGGAACCGGAAATAGAGGCGATCGCCTCGGCGGCGCAACTGCGCAAGCAATGGCGCGACTCTCAAGGGGCAATCAATATCTCCATGCCAGAAGCGTCAATTAAAGTCAAAGATGATGAAATCACCATCGAGGTGTTAGAGGACTCGGTGTCCCGGCGCACCGTGGCCGAAATGATGATTCTGGGGGGCGAAGTAGCGGCCCGCTACGGTCAAACCCACAATCTCCCCTTACCCTTTCGGGGTCAACCGCAACCGGAGTTGCCGCCAGCAGAAGAACTGCTACTATTACCAGCAGGACCAGTCCGGGCCTCGGCCATCCGCCGCTGCATGCCGAAAAGTGAAATGAGTATCACGCCAAGTCGTCATGCCAGTTTAGGCTTGAATTGCTACACTCAGGTAACCTCCCCTATCCGCCGCTATACTGACCTGTTGACTCATTTTCAATTGAAGGCCCATTTGCGCGGAGAACCCCTGCCTTTTTCTGAAGAACAGCTGCGAGAAGTGATGGTCTCTATTGGCCCGATCGCCCAGGAAGCGGTCTGGGTAGAACGCCAGACAAATCGCTACTGGGGTTTGGAATATCTGCGACGTAATCCCGATCGGGTATGGCAAGGATTAGTGCTGCGCTGGCTGCGAGAAGATGATAATCTGGCCCTAGTATTATTGGAAGAACTGGGTCTGGAGTTGGGCATGCGTTTTACTAATTCTGTCGAACCGGGCGATCGGATCGAACTGAAGGTAACTTACGCCGACCCCCGCCAAGATGTAGTCCATTTCCAACATATCCTGGAATCAACTCTTTGAGAATGGGAAATTGTCAATGGTGAATTGTTAATGGAGAATTAATGATTAACAATTTTCCATTACAGCTTGTTCAGGAAACAAGTAGAACATTTTTGTGCTAAACTAGAGCTATACTCAATGCAGACCCAATTCAGC
>JACOMV010000443.1 GCA_014324065.1 Hormoscilla sp. SP12CHS1
TTGAGTAACATATGTGAGAATGTGAGGTGGAGCTTGAAATTCATATCTGACAAGGGTTTTATTTTTGGAGATGTCTATAGCAAACGCTTTGCCTTATGCAGTCGGTAACTGTATAGAGGAGAAGCACGAATCTTTTCCTCTAACTGGGCAATCAGATCGTCAAGAATCAAAATTTCCGCATCAGCTCTTTTGCAGATTTCTTGGACTTTAGCTGCTCTTTGATTCATTCTTTCCATATCAGGTGGTGGTTGCTGAGTCATAGATTATTACTATTTTTGCCTCCTCAGAGGCGATCGCGACAATCATCTTAACTTAATTATTACCTATTCTCTGTTAATATACAATAGGTGCTTGTACTTAATTTATATAAAAGCGATCGCCATGCTGTAGCCGGACCAGATCCTGGTGTTTTTTCATTTTGATGGTAAAAATCGGCAAGGGATGTTATATAATCGAGCAGAGTTAGTTGTAAATGAGGAATAAAGTGACAAAGGCAAAAACTACCCAGGGTCGGTTAGATCCCGGGAAAAGGCAGGTGCATCCGTTGAAGCGCTTGCTGGACTACGGACAGAATTACCGCATCCAAGTATGGCAGGCGATCGCCTGTTCGGTCCTGAACAAAATATTCGACTTAGCGCCTCCCGCTTTAATTGGCGCAGCAGTGGATGTGGTAGTCAAGGGAAAAGATTCTATAATTGCTACCAAGTTGGGAGTCACGGATATCTTCGGACAACTTTTGGTAATTTCCCTACTGTCGGCGATCGTCTGGGGATTGGAATCGAGTTTCCAGTATGGTTATACTAGGCTGTGGCGGAATCTCGCACAGACAATTCAGCATAATTTGCGTCTGGATAGCTATAAACATTTGCAAGATTTGGAACTAGAATTTTTTGAAGAGCGCAGCACGGGAGGTTTGATGTCGATCCTCAGCGATGATATTAATCAATTAGAGCGCTTTTTGGATGTAGGAGCTAATCAAATTCTCCAGGTCGGCACCGCAGTAGTGATTGTGGGGGCGACTTTCATTGTGGCGGCCCCGGAGGTGGCCTGGATGGCGATCGTCCCGATGCCATTTATCATTTTCGGTTCGATCGCCTTTCAGCGCCGTCTCGCCCCCCGTTATGCGGAGGTGCGGAAAAAGGTAGGTTTTCTCAACAGCAGGCTGTCTAATAATTTGAGTGGTATTACTACGATTAAAAGCTTTACTGCTGAGGAGTATGAAGCGGCGCGACTAGCACAAGATAGCGAAGCCTATCGCCAAAGCAACCAGCGGGCAATCGCCCTATCTGCTGCCTTCGTACCTTTAATTAGGATGTTAATTCTCTGCGGTTTTACGGGAATATTACTCTACGGCGGCATGGAAACAGCAGCAGGAAGACTGGCAGTTGGCACTTACAGCGTGTTGGTATTCCTGACTCAGCGGTTACTTTGGCCGTTGGTGCGTTTGGGAGATACCCTAGATCAATATCAACGGGCAATGGCGTCTACGAAGCGCGTGATGAATTTGTTGGATACGCCAATTACGATCCATCCTGGAGAGATGACCCTAGCAGCAGTGCGGGGTGAGTTGGAATTGCAAAAAGTAACTTTTGCTTATCGCGATCGCGTCCCGGTTCTAGAAAATCTCTCCTTGAAGATTCCTGCTGGCCAGACGATCGCGATCGTTGGGGCCACGGGTTCGGGCAAAAGCACGATAGTCAAACTATTGTTGCGATTTTATGAAGTTCAATCTGGCAGTATTGCTCTGGATGGGATAGAATTACGACAACTGCAACTACAGGATTTACGTCGTTGTATCGGGTTTGTGAGTCAGGATGTCTTCTTATTCCACGGAACTGTGAGTGAGAACATCGCCTATGGCAGTTTCGATGCTACAGAAGCAGAAATAATTGCCGCTGCACGGGTGGCGGAAGCCCATGATTTTATTGTCCGACTCCCCTACGGTTATGATACCATAGTGGGAGAACGGGGGCAGAAGTTATCGGGAGGACAAAGGCAGCGGATCGCGATCGCTCGGGCGGTGTTGAAGAATCCGCCAATCTTGATTTTAGACGAAGCGACTTCCGCAGTGGATAATGAGACGGAAGCAGCTATTCAGCGATCGCTCGATCGCATTACCCAAAATCGCACGACAATTGCGATCGCCCATCGTCTGTCCACGATCCGCAAGGCCGATCGCATTTACGTGATGGAACGGGGTAAAATAGTAGAATCGGGACGACATGAAGAACTGTTAGCACAGTCGGGAATTTATGCTAGTCTCTGGCAAGTGCAAATGGGTTTAGTTACCCCGCCAGTGGTTCAAAGCCATAGTGTTTGATAGGGCGATCGCATTTTTATGGTTTCCGGGCTCATCCTTGGAACCTGTAAAACCATTGCAAGAGAAATATTTCAGGGAAAAGCAGTTGCGGAAATCATGACGGCTTGCTATAATAGAATTGTCGGGTTAAGAAAGAAAAATGACGAGTACACCAAACACTGAACCAACACTGGCAGATGTAGTTGAACAGTTAGGAAAGTTATCGAATGACGTCGAAAAGTTGTCGAATAATGTTGCCAAGTTTAACGATCGCTTTTTCAACTACCAGCAAGCGACTCAATGGGTTGTGCAACTTGCTTTTACTTTAATAGCCAGTGCTACTCTGACAGTCATTATCACGGCGGTGCTGCGGAGGTAAAAAAAGGCGATCGCTCGTAGGGCACCGCCGGCACCGCCCACCATTCACCGCCGGAGATGATGCTGTCGGTTAATTTCTGGTTCCTAGGTTCAGCCTCTAGTCGATCGACATGCAAGATGTAAATTAAAGGTCAGTAATATATCTTGACATTGAGGAGAAGGCGATCGGATATGATAGAATAGAAGAGTCGATAGCACCAGAAGCGCGA
>JACOMV010000444.1 GCA_014324065.1 Hormoscilla sp. SP12CHS1
ATTATCGAGTTTATTGGCTAATGAAACCAATTAGGCTTTCACTGGTGTCAGTTTGTACCTAAACGAGTCGCACACGGGGCTAATTGCTAATTGCTCGGGGCGAAGGTCAAAAGGGGCAATTATCCTCGTTCTCTGGGGACCGCCAGGGAACGCAATTCTCAATTTACAAATCTGAGATGCGCCCATTCAATCTCTTTTATGCTAATGATGAATGAATTTTTGATCGCCAATAGTTGGTGGATACCTTTATATGGGTTAATAGGTGCGATCTTGACCCTGCCTTGGTCCACGGGAACTGTGCGTCGGACAGGACCGCGACCAGCTGCATACTTTAACCTCTTGATGTCCTTGGGGGCGTTTGTGCATGGTTCGCTGCTGTTGAGACTTACCTTGAACCAGCCGCCAGAATATCTCACATTCCACTGGTTAACCGCAGCCGATTTAGACCTGTCTTTGACTCTGGAGGTCTCATCGGTAAGTGTGGGAGCAGTGGAGTTAGTGACCGGTTTAAGTCTGCTAGCTCAACTTTACGCCCTGGGGTATATGGAGAAGGACTGGGCCTTGGCGAGATTCTTCGCCCTGATGGGATTTTTTGAAGGGGCCATGAGTGGCATAGCTCTGAGTGACTCGTTGTTACTTACCTATGCCCTGTTGGAAATGCTTACCCTCTCTACTTATTTACTGGTGGGGTTCTGGTATGCCCAGCCCCTGGTGATGACGGCGGCGCGAGATTCCTTCTTGACGAAGCGGGTGGGAGATATATTACTGTTGACGGGGGTGGTGGCCCTGGCAACGGAGGCAGGAAGCCTGGACTTTCTGGATCTGTATGACTGGGCGGAAACGGCGGATCTAAATCCAGTCTTCGCTACTCTCTTAGGCTTGGCTTTGATCGCTGGACCGACGGGTAAATGCGCTCAATTCCCCCTGCATCTGTGGTTAGATGAGGCGATGGAGGGTCCTAACCCAGCCTCGATCTTGCGGAACTCGGTGGTGGTGGCTTGTGGGGCCTACGTGCTGATTAAACTTCAGCCAGCGATCGCTATTTCCACCGTGGCATCGGCTACCTTAGTCGCGATCGGGACTGCCACTGCCATAGGGGCTTCCCTAGTGGCGATCGCTCAAGTTGATATCAAACGGGCCCTCTCCCATTCCACTAGCGCCTATCTGGGACTGGTGTTTGTGGCGGTCGGCACCCAATGGACGGATTTTGCCCTGCTGTTGCTTTTGGCTCACGCGATCGCCAAGGCCCTGTTATTCATGAGCATTGGCTCGGTAATCTTAACCACTAATAGTCAAGATCTCACCGAAATGGGCGGCCTGGCATCCAAAATGCCAGCAACAACCACTGCTTTTGCGGTCGGTACGGCAGGGTTGATCGGGCTACTGCCTCTGGGAGGCTTTTGGGCAATGCGCTTAGGAGCTGACGACTTGTGGTATTATGAGCCAGCTCTGATAGCAGTCTTACTCTTGGTCAACGCTTTAACGGCTATTAATTTAATCAGGGTGTTTCGGCTAGTGTTTTGGGGTCCCACTCAACCTAAGACTAGGCGATCGCCAGAGGTGGCTTGGCTGATGGCGACCCCGATGGTAACCTTGACGGTAGCCACCCTCCTATTTCCATTGCTACTGCAACGCTTGTCGTTGCTGCCTAGTTGGGAGTATATTAATCTGCCAGCAGTGATGCTGATCGTCTCCTCTGATGCGATCGGCTGTGCTGTGGGCGCCAGGATTACTCTCCAGAGGAGTTTGTCCCGATCGATTATCAAGCCTTTGAAATTCGTCCAAGACTTACTGGCCTATGATTTTTACATCGATCGGCTTTATGAGGTGACGGTGGTGTTTGCCGTCAGTCTGCTTGCCAAAATCACTGCTTGGTTTGACCGCTATGTGGTGGATGGAGTGGTGAATTTGGTCGGTCTGGCGGCTATTTTTGGCGGTGAAGGCTTAAAGTATAGTGGAGCAGGTCAGTCTCAGCTTTATGTTTTGACTATCCTGCTGAGCCTGGGGTTTTTAGTCACTCTCATGGGTTGGTTTGTCTATTTCCATCCCTGAACGGGCCGTTTGTAGTAAGCACTCTTCGTGCGGGTATGTCAATCTGGGCGGTATCCCGCTGTTGGTAGATTTTCATCCATTTTTTAGTAGCTTTCGGGTGATAGGTGGATTGGTTTATCAACAATAACAAGATTGATTTGGATGCCAAGGGTCCCGGGACTATCAGAATAGGCGATCGGGATTTTACAGTGAGTGATGTGGGTGATATCAAGGGGGAGATAGAATTTAAAGACGTGGCCCCGTACATTGGGATTGGATTCGGCAATCCAGTGAGACTGGGGAAAGGCTTTGGTTTTTTTCAATAGAACTCGGGGTAATGTTTCAAGGTGCAGGTATGGTCGTTTTGGGAGTCAGCATGGACGACGAAGCATCTCACAAGCAGTTTACCGAGAAATTCGGCCTGCCGTTCCAATTGCTGGCCGATACCGACGGTGCAATTACGAAGGCTTACGATGTCGATGGTGGCGGCTATGCCAAGCGCATCACTTACATTATCGACAGTGAAGGCAAAATTTCCCAAGTCATCGACAAAGTGCAAACTGCAACCCACGCCCAGGACATTTTAACGTCCATGTCCTAAAAAAATCATGTCGGACGGGGCCCCGCTGCATCTCGTTCCCAGGTAGAACCTGGGAATGTCTACCGGAGGCTCTGCCTCCAGTGCCAAGGAAGGCTCTGTTTCTGCGCTTTTGAGCCAGAGAGATCCTCAAAAGCGCAGTCATCAAGGGAGTTCCCAAAAATAAATGGTAGTGATACAGCTTGTTCAGGAAACAAGTAGAACATTTTTGTGCTAAACTAGAGCTATACTCAATGCAGACCCAATTCAG
>JACOMV010000445.1 GCA_014324065.1 Hormoscilla sp. SP12CHS1
GCTGAATTGGGTCTGCATTGAGTATAGCTCTAGTTTAGCACAAAAATGTTCTACTTGTTTCCTGAACAAGCTGTAAATGCAATGAATTACCAATCAGCAATTAGCAATTAGCAATTAGCGAGAATTATTGCGCCTTGCGCAAAAGTGAGATGCACTGAGATCTTGCACCATTTTCGATAAGCCTCCTGGCCCGCAGTGGGTTCAAACCCACTGCTAATAGCTGAAGTCGGTTGAAAACCAACTAAAAACCTTATAGAGAGCGCGTTTAATCCACGCTTCGTTGACTTGAGATTTTCGCTTCCGGTTTTAACCGGAGGAGGGTTCTTGCGACAGGTGCAAGATATGAGATGCACCCATTAAGGACGCCCTAATAGCTGTCGCAGCCTCACCCGCAAAGATACATAAATCGGTAACTGATAATATTCTACTATCAGCCAGCTGACAAAAGCTAAATGACTCAAAAAGCTCAATAATGTCCAGAGGGGGGGAAACCAATATCCCTTACTGCCCGTTAGGGGGGGAAATATGTGGTATCCTAGCCAAATCAAGCTGGGGGGCAACAGCACTAAGGCGATCGCCACCAGCCAAATTTCCCAGGTCATCTCTACATGCGAGCGGTATGTGGCCACCCACTTGCTACCATTCCAGCGCCAACTTAACGGTTGGGAGCTATCTGCTACTTGTATCCATTGCTTTTCTAGGTCCGCTGTGAAAATATGGCGGCAAAAGTTACAAGCAAATGCCTCCATTAATGGTAAACATGATATCTCCCCTTGGCGACAAACCGGGCAACTGTACAGTCCTTTATAGTTCAAAGCTGACATCTTATTTTGCTCAACCATCCTCTGCCGATCGCCCTATCTACTTCAATTCGTCCAGCCGAAACTCCCTGCGATTGTATTTCTGCTGCTCCCCACCATTTTAACTACCTCTTGACCATTTTCTGATACAATCACTACTGGAACACCACCGTCGCTGAATTCTATCCGTTTCACTTGCACTTTCCCCTGTCCTATAGCAAGTCGCGCATCATTTGTGCAAACATTTTGGGGTATAGCGCGAGTTTCCCGCTCCCTTCTGAGAGCGAGCACCTCTCTGATAGCTCCCTTCTCGCCTCTCAAAGCTCCCTCCTCGGGTGCTCGGGTGCTCTGAGCTTATTGCACGACTCCTGCACGACTCACTATAGCCATTCTCCCGCCTCCACATAGCGGTGTGTTTTCTCCCCTGGCACCTGGAATATCGCCTTTTTACCACTTCCTATATTCTATCACCCCGCTTACTTTTACTTCCACATAATTTTGGGGACTTTTTTTCAATTTCCTTATGATTAATAGTTAATCGTCAAATAACAATCAACTATCAACCATTAACAATCATTGAGCGCTAGTTAGGTGAGGAAGATATTTTTACCAGTGCATTGCCGGTGGTTTTTGTCCAGCCGTCCAGTGACAAAGGAATTCTCTAAAGCTCACAATGCGCTCTTCTTGCACTTCAAACACATGTGCCCATCTATTTTGAAATGGCTCACCTGAAGCTTTGTATACACCTGTTTCTTCGCCAAGTACAACTACTGTCATATTATCCTCAAAAAATTTACATGGTTCAAAAGAATTAAACTCCCAACTGTCTCCAAGTATATCCAAGAATTTCCGTACACCGCTGATGCCATGAAAAGCTCGGCACTTCTCTAATGTTGAAGGTCCATTCACAACCCACTCTATATCTTCTGAGCAAAGTTTCAGAAACCAGTCCATATCGCCTTCAGCAAAACGCTCATAAACCCCTTTCACTACTTCAAGCGCTATCGCCATTTCCTGATCCTGATATTTTTCCTAAAACTGTAATGTTAACTGTGATTTAAAGTCAAGTCATCTGCGCAGCACAATCAAATTGGTTTCAATTTGCTCAGCGTTCGCCACTACCAACCTTTTTAATTCGTCCAGCCGAAACTCCCTGGGATTGTCTTGCTGCTGCTGCCCACCATTTTAACTACCTCTCGATCATTTTCTGACAAAATTACTACTGGAACACCACCGTCGCTGAATTCTATCCGTTTCACGTGCACTTTCCCCTGTCCTCGCCATTCTCCCGCCTCCACATAGCGGTGTGTTTTCTCCTCTGGCACCTGAACGATCGCCTTTTTGCCACTTCCTAATTCCATCACCCCGCTTACTTTCACTGCCTCTGCTATTTCTGTCCGTGATGTTCCGGCTGCGGATCCAGTCCCTAGCGCCGTTACAGCACTTCTAGCTTCCGGAGGTAAGGGCGATGCCTTCCGGGTTTTCGCCGTGCGTCCGGAAGGCATCGAAGGAGTTGTCAAAATTGGCTATCTTGCTGTCTGAATTGGTGGCAGTGGCGGCATTTTTGGTAGTGACGCTAGGCTCTTGACCTCTGGCGCTTCCACTGGCCCGGGCTCTGTTGTCAGGGCGATCGCGATCTGGTGAGGCTGTTTATTTTGCTGTGGATCGCTCTCTACTGGTAAAGTCGGTGGCAATGGCGGCTTTTCCTTAATTATCCCTCGATTTTTCGCGAAGCGTTCGTCGATAATTATTGGGGATACCAGCAGCGATGCAAAAGGATCCCTGCCACCTGATACCACTTGCTTACGCCTCTCTTCTGCTATCGTAGGAGCTATCAGCTTTGTATAAACTGGCGACCCCTGACCTCCTTTACTTGCAGCCGCTGCTATTGTTGTTATTAGCAATTCATTTTTTGTTGGCGCTGAACTTTTCTGTTCTGGTTGGATCGACCTCTGGGTCTTCTGGGCCGTACAACTGGCTACCAACAGCGCCCCGAAGGCTATTAAACTAAGCCAGTCCGTCACCGGACCGACTCGTCTTCAAAACCGGACGTGAGACTTTCACCTCATCCGGCTC
>JACOMV010000446.1 GCA_014324065.1 Hormoscilla sp. SP12CHS1
CTGAATTGGGTCTGCATTGAGTATAGCTCTAGTTTAGCACAAAAATGTTCTACTTGTTTCCTGAACAAGCTGTAACTCGTCATCTGGGGTCTCGCCGGCTCTTATGGCCAGCGACCAAGATATTTATCCGCTGACGTAATCTTATCATAACATATGAAACTCAGGTCCAGAATACTGTTCCTGACGATTTTAATAAATTCTTCAGCATTTTGGGGTAAATCACAAGGCAATTTTGACCACAATTGTCAATTGTCAATTGCCAATAAGGTCTCAACTCCAATAGTTGCCCAATTACAAGAAATGACCCAGCTTTCGCGCCTTAGTCGCCAGATAATTGGAATTGTACTCAGTTGCCTCAATCAACAACGGTACCCGATCGACAATTTCTAAACCATAGCCCTTCAAACCAGCAATCTTGCGGGGATTATTCGTAATCAGGTGGAACTTTTTCACACCCAAATCATTAAGGATCTGCGCACCCACGCCGTAATTCCGCAGGTCAGGGGGAAAACCCAGGCGAGTATTTGCTTCTACTGTATCTAGTCCGATATCTTGTAAAGAGTAGGCTTTGAGCTTATTAATTAAACCAATGCCCCGACCTTCCTGACGCAGGTACACTACGCATCCCAGGGCCGCATTTTCGATCATTTTCAGCGCAGCTTGCAGCTGTAAACCACAGTCGCAGCGCAGAGACCCCAAAGCATCACCAGTCAGGCATTCCGAATGCATCCGCACCATCACCGTTTGGTCTGGGAACGTTGCTGGATCTCCTTTAACAATGGCCAGGTGATCACCATTATCCAGGGTGTTGTGGTAAGCATAAATCTGGAAGTGACCGAACTGGCTGGGAAAATTGGTGACCGTCTCCCGGCGAACAAACCGTTCGTTTTGCAGTCGGTAACTGATTAAGTCGGCAATAGAAATGATTTTCAGCCCGTGTTTTTGGGCATAGTCTATTAGTTGGGGCAAGCGGGCCATTGAACCGTCAGGGTTTTGAATTTCACAAATTACCCCCGCCTGGTAGAGTCCAGCGAGTCTGGCCAGGTCAACTGCAGCTTCCGTATGACCAGCGCGTTTTAAGACGCCACCAACTCTTGCTCGCAGAGGGAAAACATGACCGGGACGGCGCAAGTCTTGAGGACGGGTAGCTGGGTTAAGGACCACTTGGATCGTCCGGGCCCTGTCTTCAGCGGAAATTCCCGTAGTCACCCCTGTCTCGGCGTCGATGCTGACCGTAAAAGCCGTTTGATTCCTATCGCTGTTGTCGGAGACCATCAGAGGGAGGTCCAGTTCATCCAGGCGATCGCCCATCATGGCCAAACAAATCAGCCCCCGGGCATGCACTGCCATAAAATTAATCATGTCCGGCGTTGCGAACTGGGCCGCGCAGATCGCATCCCCTTCGTTTTCCCGGTTCTCGTCATCCACGACCACGATCGCCCGACCCGCCTTTAGTTCTGACAGGGCTGAGTCGATCGAATCAAACTTAAATTCTCCAGATTCTGCGTACATGAAGACACAACCACATCGGGTGGGCATTGCCCACCATATCAGTTAACTGCTAAGGCTTTATAAATTGTCCCTTGGAACAAGCCAAATTTCGCCTTTGGTACTAGAATGCATCAAACGTTAAACCGTTTGAGTTTCAAGTAATTTATTAATGGTAAAGCATGATGGGAGAACACGATCCGGGCCCCCTCCGCTGCGCAGGGAAAAATCGAATAAAAGTTGGGATTGTCGGCGCATCAGGCTATGGTGGAGTGCAACTCGTGCGACTGCTGGTGGATCATCCAGGGGTAGAACTGGTTTATTTAGGAGGTGACAGCAGCGCTGGTAAATACTATAGCACCCTCTATCCTCATCTAGGTCATCGTGTCCAGATGGAGGTCGAACCCATAGATATTAACATAATTGCTAGCAAATGCCAAGTAGTTTTTCTGGGTCTACCCAATGGTCTGGCCTATAAGATGGCACCGACGTTGTTAGAAAAGAGGTGTAAGGTTCTCGACCTCTCAGCTGACTACCGGTTAACAGATTTGCAAGTCTATAAAGCTTGGTATGGAGGCGATCGCGCCGACGATGAGATAGCAGCTACGGCGGTTTACGGCTTACCGGAATTGTATCGCGATCGGATCGCTCAAGCCTCATTAGTAGGCTGTCCCGGTTGCTATCCCACGGCAAGCATGCTAGCACTGGCACCACTATTCAAGCAAGGTTTAATTGTACCAGAGACAGCGATCGTCGATGCCAAATCGGGCACCTCTGGCGGCGGGAGACAAACTAAAACCCATCTCTTACTAGCGGAAGCGGATAGTTCCTTGGGAGCCTACGGGGTCGCACATCACCGGCATACTCCAGAAATTGAGCAAGTCTGTAGCGATCTGGCTGGCCATGAGGTAATGGTTCAATTCACCCCCCACCTGATCCCGATGGTGCGGGGGATTTTAGCCACAGTTTATGGCAATCTGAACGATCCAGGGCTGAAGCGAGAAGATTTGATTACAATTTACTCAGCCTTCTATCGGGCTTGTCCCTGGGTAAAGGTATTGCCTAGTGGGGTCTATCCGCAGACTAAATGGGCTTATGGCACTAACCTTTGTTATATAGGCGTCGAAGTGGACTCCCGCACCGATCGGGCGATCGTCCTCTCAGCGATCGATAACTTGATCAAAGGTCAAGCCGGTCAAGCCATTCAATGCCTCAACTTGATGATGGGTTGGGAAGAAACTTTGGGCCTACCCCAATTATGTTTTTATCCCTAAGACCAGCCTAGGGCGGGCGGTGCGATTCGTTTAGCATAAACGACTTGACACAGGTCAAGATAAAAAAGCTAGCAGGGCCTTCATTAGCCCTGACAAC
>JACOMV010000447.1 GCA_014324065.1 Hormoscilla sp. SP12CHS1
CGAGCAATGGAGGCGCTAGAACAGTTAATTGAACTTGCTCTGATGCTGATGGGAACAAATACGTTTAAGAACTGGTTTATTAAATGCTGTTATTGTACTAATTAAATAGCGAACAAGCTATAAAATGAAAATAGTGGCCTCGCAGAGCTGCTGGAGGTAAGCATGTTAGTTATTTTAATAGACGATCGAATCCTCGCTCACAAAATAGTTTGTCAAGGCTGTTTACTTGCAGATCGCCAGGGCGAACCCCGCTGGCAGGGCGGTCAGCTGCGTTGCGGTCAAGCCCTTCAGAAACTGGCTCCTCAGCAACCAGAGCAGTATGAATGTCAAATGGGCTTTCGAGTGGCCAAGGTGGAATAGCCGCCGCCTCACCATCCCAGACTGAGCAATTATTCTCTCCGCTGCGTTATTATGGAGTATAGAGGTTAACTAACTGCTGCAACTGCTTGGAGAGCATATACTACCATGACTTGGCAAGGATCTACAACTGTACGGGACCGAATTTTTGCGGCCCTGCCTTATTTGCTGCCCTTGATCGATGGACTGGGGTTTGGCGGATTCTTATTTGAGCAGTTTCCAGCTCTGAGAGGAATTTTTCTGCCACTGGTGCCCTTGCTGCAAATTTACCGTGGTGTGCCATTTGCACCGCTGATTATTTTCTTTGGCTTATTTTTACTGGTGGTCAGAAATACTGATATCAATTACTTTATTCGTTTGAACACCATGCAGGCGATTCTGATCGACATCGCTTTGATTCTCTGTAGTCTGGTTGTACCTTTCTTGGCTAATGTTATTCAGGTGCCTCTGGTGGTAGAAACGCTTTACAATACAATATTTCTGGCGATTGTCATCGCCTGTGTCTATGCAGTCTCGTCCTCACTCATGGGGCGTGACTCGGAAATGCTGCTCATAACTGAAGCAGCTCGCATGCAAGTCCGTTAGGAACTATTGTTATAACCGGCAGCCCCGAAAGCCCGGAACTAGGGCATAACTGTACAGGCGAGCGGTCTCCTGGGTAGTGCTCCTACGATGTCTCCCCTTTTGTGCGACTAGACACGCGAGCGGTCTCCTGGGAGCGCTAATCGCACTACCCAGGAGACCGCTCGCCCTGTCGGAGACATCGAGCTCCTAGGAGACACCTCAGACAACGGGATTTTCCAGGAAGCCGATGCCTTCGATTTCCACCCGGACCCGATCGCCCACCTGCATGGGCCCCACTCCAGCTGGGGTACCAGTCAATACTACATCCCCTGGTAACAGGGACATGATCCTAGAGATGTAGAAGACGAGAAAATCAGGTGAAAATACCATATCATCAATGGAGACAGATTGTACAGGACTCTCATTGTCGTTAAGGTAGGTTTGCAATCGGGCACCCGGACTTAATTCTCTGACGACCCAAGGACCGAGTGAGCAGAAGGTATCAAAACTCTTGGCCCGCGTCCATTGACCGTCCCGCCGCTGTAGATCCCTGGCAGTGACATCATTGGCGATCGTGTAGCCCCAAATCTTGGCGCTCGCCTGCTCTGGGGTACAATCTAGACAACAATCGCCGATCACCACAGCCAATTCGCCTTCATAGTCTACTCGCTGGGATTGAGACGGATAGCGGATAGGACTACCGGCTGAGATGATTGTGGTGGATGGCTTGAGAAATAACAAGGGCTCCTTTGGTACAGGGGTTCCCATCTCCGCTGCATGTTGGGCATAATTTTTCCCCACCGCCACAATCTTAGAAGGGGCGCAGGGGGCGAGAACCTGGTAATGTTCGTACTCTAGGGACAGATTAGTCGGTTGACCTTGCAACCACGGGGGAGCATCCAGTACCTGCACCTGTCGGTTCAGTTGCAGTAACCCGTAGTAAATCTGTCCCTCTGTCGAAGCGACTCGGACGTAGCGTTGCGCCATAACCTCAATTCCTAAAGACTCTATAATCTTGATTTTTCCCAACCATCACCGGTGGCGGCGTCCCCTGGTCGCCGGGTAGTCATCAAGGGGTCGGGCAAAAATATATTTTCGTGATTTTAGCCATCCTGTTCATCAGAGACAGTGCCTCATTAACGTCGTTGATATTAATGGTGAAATTCTCCGAGTAACTCAGCCCACCAGCATCGGTAGTTTGAACGAGGATGCTGTAACTCGACTGAGTTTCAAAGTCTGGGGAACTGTTGATTTGCAGTTGGTTCCCGACAATGGTGAAGGCATCGTTATCCGTATCTCCCATACCCGCTACCAACTGGTAGGTAAAGGTATTCCCTGTATCTGGGTCGGTGGTCAAGAAAGTGCGGACAACAGCGTTGGCCGTTATGTTTTCATCGATGGTAACGACGACATAATCAGAAAATTTAACTAAATAGCTATCTCGGCCATTACTGGTCAAATCAATGTTGCCGTCTCCGTCGATGTCGATGCTGCCCTGGAACCCTCCTGTAACCCACGCATTACCATTGCTGTCGGTGGCATAGCCACGGCCATAGTCATTACTGACACCGCCGATATTTAAGGCAAAGACCAAAGTACCATTGCGGTCGAACTCGGCTACATAGCTATCATTACCGCCATTACTGGTCAAATCATTGTTACCGTCTCCGTCGATGTCGATGCTGCCCTGGAAACGTCCTGTAACCCACGCATTACCATTGCTGTCGGTGGCATAGCCACGGCCATAGTTACCGCCGATATTTAAGGCAAAGACCAAAGTACCATTGCTGCCGAACTTGGCTACATAGCTATCAGAAAGGCCTTCGAAAGATCCTGTAACCCACGCATTACCATTGGGAGCATCTCACTTATGTAATGAGTAATTGTACTCATTGCTAAATTGACAAAGATTCGCCAAGATAGAAACGAAATCT
>JACOMV010000448.1 GCA_014324065.1 Hormoscilla sp. SP12CHS1
GGCTAATGTAACCCTGGTAGCTGTCCCCTTTCTTGACCTGTGTCAAGTTACTTGACGCTAAACGAATCGCACCAAAGTAGTTTTACCTGCTCCTGTTCTACCAGCCAGTATTATACGAATCAGAGAACTATCTTGAGTAACCATGCAAAAAATTCCTCCAAGTAAACAAATTAAAGCCTAACGGTGTATGAGACCACAACTTATCGAGTTTCACTACAGGCGCCACCCATTCGACATGGGAGTTGCAGAGATTCGGGCCTATCTCTTTTAGATAGCGCCGGTTGGGAGTCAGGCGCATTTGCACCGTCGCCAGTCTGGGTTTTTGGCAAGACCCCTCTCATCAAGACTATCACCTGTAGCCTTCCGAAGTTTCGTGAAGCCTGCATTTTTGTAATCGTTGTTAGATGCAGGCACCATCAGTCTGAGGACACTCCTGCCGACGCACCGGTGCATCGGCAGGAGTGTCCCCTCGATCGATCTGGGCTAACTGGCACAGTTCGCCCCAGGTCTCTAGTTTATCGTGGATGCTGTGCATGACTTCGACCTTCTGATTGTTGCTGGGATAGAAATAGTCATAGGTAGGCATGGTGATACTCTTCGTAAGTCACTTCAAAGATGTTTGCAAACTATTTTATCAAATGGGCTGGACTCAGGGTGCTAGTCTGAGAACTAGCGCACAGAAGGTAAAGCTATGATTAAATCTTGGATGGTAATTGCGGTAGTTGTTTGTTTGGTGGCGTCCGGCGCTAACTTAACCACTCGTGAAGGCATCAGATGGTTCGCACGCCTGCGACGCCGGCATGGTTAACCTTTGAATGGGCTATTCCTTTCATTTGGAGTTTCATTTTTATTTGCGGTGCTTGGTCCGCTTACCTTGTCTGGGAGACTGACCCTGGCACTACGAACGCATGGTTACTGATGGGCTTCTACCTGCTAGTGGAAATTGCTATCATTGCCTATACGCCAGTGATGTTCGGACTTCGCAGTCTTAAAGTTGGAACAATTATCGGTGCCACGGGGACTGTTCTGGGTGCCCTTCTGGCCGTAACGGTCTGGCCCGTTTCCAACTGGGGGGCTTTGTTGCTGCTACCATACTTGATTTGGAGTCCTATTGGTACTTATGCTACTTGGGAGATGATGCACCTCAATCCTATAGATGCTTAGTAACGCAAACCTCTATAGGTGGCGATCGTCAGTGTCAGCAACACAACTGTCCACAACCAACTGGGGATGTCTTCCAAGAGGATAAAAATACCAGTTAAGGCCATGCCAATCAATCCTAAGATGAAGGCCAAGGCAAAGGTGGCGATCGAGAAAATGATAATAGCGATAATTTCCAGCATCTTGTTGTCCCCCGATCGATAGAGTATCCATCGGATCATGTTACCACACCGTATCGAGCAATAACCTGACGATCGCGATTTTGTCGATCGCGCAACCAGGCCCACATTTGATCGCCCAGGGAGAAATGCCACCACTCATTGGGATGACGTTCAAACCCTGCTGCTATCATTATTTCCCACAATAGCTGGCGATGTCGATCGTACTGTTGTTCTACCGGGTCGGCACTTTTAGCAAAATGTTCTGGATAAGAACGAGGGGAAACTTCATCGATCGGGGAACCCATGTTAACAGTTCTATTTGCCTCATCTACGAGAGTAACATCTACAGCAGCACCCGTACTATGGGGCGGCGGTTTGCTGAGGTCCTGGGAAGGCAATGCCCAAAATTTATCTACTATATCTAGAATATTTTCCCGCTGTTGAGGGGTTAGTTCTCCTGGGTTTAATCCCTGCTTTTGTGCTATTTCCCTAAAGGTGTAATCTACCATAAATTGCTGCACTGCGATCGGGCGGTAGGCGTCGTAAATTTTTATCCGCCAACCTGGTTGACGCTGTTGCAGTTCCGTTTGGGCCGCTATCAGGCGATCAATCGCCCCTTGACGCAGATAATAGGGAGACTTTTCTCCATAATGTGCTCCCAGTTTTTGATAAGGATGGGGTGAAGATACTGCAAATATATCCAGAGGTATGGGGACCAGTGGTTCTTGGCAGTCGATGATGGGAACTTGCTGATATGGTTTTTTGGACATGCCCATAAACAATTCAAAATTCAAAATTCCGGAAACTGCTGATAACAATGGTTCAGGGTTTCTGTCTCTGCAATTTCAATGCGCTACAGTTGAGCGAGAATGCTATTAAACCTGGAGTTACCTGATTTTCTTAGTATAGCAATACTTTTTCAGATGTGCAACTATTTTTTTAGCAAGATGTCCCCGATCGGGATATAATGTAATTTGGGTGTGAGTCTATGGCTGCAGAGATACTACAAGTCCTTGTCAGAGAAGGACCGCCGCAGGCGGCGCTGCCATCGAAGCACTTAAGCTGGGATGAGAATTGAAAATTGCAAATTGAGAATTGCTTCATTTTCAATTCGCCTGCGCGCACGGCGTATACGCAATTAGCCATTTTCAATTGGCAATTTGCAATTGGCAATTTGCAATTTCCCTCATAATATTGGGTACGTACAGATTGGCACGTCTCGAGATACAAGTGAATTTGCCTGCGATTCCATTCGTTATTGGTGGCTTACCTACGGATGCGTACTTTATCCATTGGCTACCTCCATCTTGCTTTTGTGTGATGGTGGCGGTAGTAATAGTTCTCGAGCATACCTATTCAAGGAATGTCTTCAAGCTCTCAGCAATGAGTTGGGCATTGAGATTCGCATTGCCCATTATCCGCCCTATACCTCCAAGTACAATCCCATTGAGCATCGGTTGTTTCCTCATGTCAGCCGGGTGTGTGAAGGTGTCATTTTTGAGACGGTGGAAACAGTCAAGGACTTGATGGC
>JACOMV010000449.1 GCA_014324065.1 Hormoscilla sp. SP12CHS1
GATGGGAACAAATACGTTTAAGAACTGGTTTACTAAATGCTGTTATTGTACTAATTAAATAGCGAACAAGCTGTATGTTCTAAGCCGCTTTTAGCATCTCCTGATTCTAAAAAGACAATTTTGCCGTTTCTTGGCAATTCGCACAATTTTGTCAGGACTGTGCTTTATCCCAGCAGCATGAAGTTCTGCAATTAATACATCCCTATCAGATATTGGTGGTTGTGTCAATTACTTGTCCTTACACTCATTATAGTGAAATCAATTTGAGAAACGCTATATCGACTCGATCGAGTAATCTTTGCTGTTGGGTATCGAAATTCCTTCTCGACGGACATTGCGAAAAAAACCGCTATCATACTTTTGGTATTTTTGGCGAGTCGCAAATATACAGCTAATCACTGTAGCATATTCTCAGCACAGATCAGCAATGAAAATACTGATGCGATCGCGTTATTGAGAGTAACTAAAGGATTGTTTGAGCACAATTAAGATATCGATATCCGAGTCTAGTCTCGCATCCCCTCTAGCTTGAAAACCATAGAGAATAATTTTGTCCAGTCGTTCGCCGTATATTTTTACGAGACCTCGATCGATTTTGGTCAGGATCGTTTTCATGCGATCGTTCATATTTTGTGATGACATAATTTTACAATAGGTAGGGGCACGGCATCAGCCAATTGCTGGGCACAACGAAAAGATTATCTCCTGCCGTGCCCCGGATGGGGCAATCGCATGATGGGGCGATAGCCTATTCTGCAGATGCACCCATTAGCAATTTAGCGACTGAGTGAGGGCAGGAAACTGACAATTCCTGGGAAGATGATAATTAACATTAAAATCATCATCTGGATCAGGATAAATGGAATAGCCCCGCGATAAATGTGACCCGTGGTAACTTCAGGAGGGGCGATGCTGCGCAGGTAGAAGAGGGCAAAACCAAAGGGTGGCGTCAGAAAGGAAGTTTGCAGGTTGGCCCCGAGAATAATGCCGAACCAAACTAGGTCTATTCCTAGCTGCTGGGCGACGGGTACAAAGAGGGGGACGACGATAAAGGCGATCTCGAAAAAGTCGATGAAAAATCCCAGCAGAAAAACTACTGCCATGCTGACAACCAAGAAGCCAGTTTGACCGCCCGGCAGGTTTGTTAAGAGGTCTTCCATAAAGCGATCGCCATTCAATCCCCGAAACACGAGACTAAAGGCAGTGGAACCGATGAGAATGAACATTACCATAGTGGTGGTGCGCATGGTAACGTCAGAAACAAGGCGCAGAGAGGCCCAGTTAACTTGTTTGTTGGCAGCAGCAAGGGCGATCGCGCCTAGGCAACCGACAGCCCCAGCTTCCGTGGGGGTAGCAAAGCCGAAAAAGATACTGCCGAGAACCATTAAGATCAGCAACAGTGGCGGGATCATGACTTTCAAAACTCGCATTCCCAAAGCTTTGCCGCCGATCTTCCTGACTTCTGAAGGCAAAGGAGGTGCCATGTCGGGTCGGAAAAAGGCAATAATCAGTACCTGAAGGGCAAAGGCCCCCGCCATCATCAAACCCGGGACGATCGAACCGATAAACAGGTCTCCCACGGAAACACCCAATTGGTCTCCCAAAACCACAAGGACAACAGAAGGGGGGATAATTTGTCCGAGGGTTCCCGAAGCCACGATCGCGCCAGTAGCGAGTTCCTTGTTATAGCCGTAACGCAGCATAATGGGCAGAGAAATGAGCCCCATAGCGACCACAGTTGCGGCGACAACCCCTGTAGTAGCAGCGAGTAGGGTGCCCACGAGGATAACTGCTAAGGCCAAACCGCCCCGCAAGCGGCCAAACAGAATGCCCATAGTTTCCAGCAAATTTTCAGCGATGCCCGATTTTTCCAGCATCGACCCCATAAAGATAAAATAGGGGATAGCGAGGAGAGTATAATTTGCCATGATGCCAAAAATACGTTGGGGCATGGCAGTCATAAAGATGGGGTCGAAGATACCCAGGGCAATGCCAATGAGTCCGAAGATAATGGCAACGCCTCCCAAGGAGAAGGCAACGGGATAGCCAAAGGATAGCAATACTAATGCGCCAGCAAACATGGCCGGACCTAACCAATCATAGGGCATCGCGTTTCTTCTCCCGACTCGGTAATTTGCCAGTGAAAATGGCGCAGTTTTTAATCGCTTCGGAGATACCTTGGAGGATAAGCAGTGCGAAGGCGATCGGAATCATAGTTTTAATCGGATAACGGGGTAAACCATCTGGATCGGGAGATGCTTCCAGGATCGCCCAGGAATTATAGACTGCTTGCCAGGAAAAGTAGATCGCCAGGATGCTGAAGGGAATGAGAAACAGTAGGGTTCCTATGAGGTTAACGAGGGCTTTGCGCTTGGGAGGCCATCCGTTGTAAAGCAGATCTACACGCACGTGTTCGTTGTGCTTGAGGGCGTAGGCGGCACTCACCAGGAAGATAATATCGAAGAGATACCATTGGGCTTCGATCAGGGAGTTGGAGGTCAGGTTTTGCCCGATCGCATTGCCCAGGTAGCGACCGATGACATTCCACACTCCTACAAGTATCATAATTAGCACTAGCCAGAGGGTGAGTTGACCGATACTTCGATTGATGCGATCGATAATTTTGGAAAGTCTCAGCAGTTTCTGCACGGTTTTAAATTTAAGTGACTGAGTAGTGTATTGTATAGAATCAAGACGCCATCAGGAGCATTTTCTGAAAGTTGGGAGGCTCCTGCCTCCTGACGCTCTGGTGCTAGATATAATATGTTACAGCTTGTTCGCTATTTAATTAGTACAATAACAGCATTTAGTAAACCAGTTCTTAAACGTATTTGTTCCCAT
>JACOMV010000450.1 GCA_014324065.1 Hormoscilla sp. SP12CHS1
AGAGAGTAACGTCCCATAGCTGAATTGGGTCTGCATTGAGTATAGCTCTAGTTTAGCACAAAAATGTTCTACTTGTTTCTTGAACAAGCTGTAATGGACTGACGCTCTAGGTAGGTATGTTTTAGTTTTGAGAATATCGTCGTTGGCTTGGACGATCGCCAGTCCGATAATGGCCAAAAAATTACCTCAGATAATATCAGATTATGCTCGTATTCGTTGGCTAGTAAAACTATAGTTGACTATCAGGGCAAAGCTAAGGCAGTAATTTCAGGAGGAGCAAAAATAAATTAATGTTACAATAGCTGTGATTAGCTATAATTGCAAGAATTGTAAGAGAAGTTTTTCACCAATAGCGCCATGCGACCACAGATTAATTTTTCGATCGTCTTTGTATTTTGCTTGGCCCTGATTTTATTCAGTCTGGAAAATACGGATCCTGCCACTATAAAAATTATCGAAGGTGTGCAAGTACAAGCTCCCATTTCTGTTGAACTGATTCTGGCAATGGGAGTGGGAGCAGTTTTAGCTTGGATCTTTAGTGTCTGGAGCCGGTTGCAGGATATGATTGTATCTCGCAAAGGTGTCAAGGCAGTTCGGCAAAGAGATATGCGGATCGATCAGTTAGAGCAAGATCTTGAGAGTTACAAAATGCAATTGCAAGATTCCCAAGGGAAGCTGCCTCCTGCTGCTATCCAGGAGAGCGACAAGGTAGAACCGATGTGCGATGCGTAGTGCGAATACGATGTCCCCTCTTTAGTGCGAATAGCGCGCAGAGCACATCGCCACAGTAACAAATTCCGTTCGCGCACTGCGTAGCGTAGGGTTCCCAGCCATAATTTTGTCAAGATGACGGCTTATGCTTTGACAAAGTCTAAGAGTATTTGGATCTTTTTATGCCGGTGATATAATGAGCTGGATTGTGTTAGCAGCTGTCTATTTTTCCGGATCGAAGTCAAATGAACACTGAGCTGTCGCCTGGTATAAGCGCGAAGCTTGACCAGGACTCCGGCGTTACTAATGAAGTGGTCTCTTCTGGGAATTTCAATGGCATCGAACATATGCGAGATTCCCAGATTACTTATCGTCCAGAGGAGATCGGAATCGCTTTGCTGATTGATATGGCCCAGCGAGGAGAAATCGACCCTTGGGACGTACAGGTGATTGATGTGATTGACCGGGTGTTGAGTCAGTTGTCCAATAGCAATGATGATACTACAACTGTTGAAGCTGATCTGTCCCAATCAGGGCAGGTTTTTTTGTATGCGTCGATGTTAGTTCTGCTGAAAGCCGATAGTCTTGCCCCGGCACCAGAAACTTCTGAAATGTTCCCAGAGGTTTTGGAGTCCGAAGATTCCTCTGATGGTTCACTCAAACAAAAGTTGCCCTTGCATCTAGAGCGCCAGTTGCGGCGTCGCGCTGTCGCCAGACCACCTCAGCAACGTCGAGTGACATTACAGGAATTGATCGATCAGTTGCAGCTGATGACTAAAACTATAGCACAGCAGCAAAAAAGAATTCCCACTCGACGCAAAAGTTCTCTATCGCGGGCAGAAGCTGCTGATGCTATTACCCAGCTAGCTCACCAAGAAAATTTGTCTGAGGTTGCCGAGCAATTGGAATATTTTCTCGCCAATAACTGGTCGAAAATGGCTCAAGGATCTGATTGGTTGAATCTGGAGCAGCTGTTGGCATGGCAGCCACAACAGGACAAGGTTGGTGTCTTTTGGGCACTGCTGTTGCTCTCGGCTCAGTCTAAGGTAGAATTAGCCCAAGAGGAATTCTATCAGGACTTGAAGATCCGCAGCACTCTTTGAGATAGGATAATTGTTAATTGTTAATTGTTAATTGGACATTAGCCATTAGCCTCTAGATAATACAGATGCACCGAAATTTATATTAGTTGTTATTTCTGACGTTCGCCGTTCGTAGTAAGCACTAAAGTGCTTCCGGCGCAAGCAGAGAATGCGTGGGAAAAGTAATCTAAAAGCATGGCATAAATAATAAAAGCTGGGTAAAAGTAATGTAAAAGGATATTTTGCTCTTCTCAATTTAGTATGCTAAATTGATGCTAAAAGCCTGGTTTTTTTTATTTGGCACTTGCTCGATACATTGACTAATAGTTGCTTGGACAAGATCGTGGCAAGAAGATTCTCCAGATTTAGTGAAAATTGATTGAGTTTTTATGTGCTCTCCTCTCCGGTTTCGCTGCGCTCGACCTGCGGGCCGTTAGTTCATGATACAATGAGTTTTTTAATAGCTTCTTTGCCGCTACTATAGCATCCGGGGCACAAGCAAATTACCGAGAACTTAATTATTTTAATTTTTTTTTTGCAACACGTAAATCTTTGTCAATTTTATCCGCCATTTTTTTGAGGTCTGATTCCCGACGCTCTTGACTTTCAATTACTAGCCATCTTTGTTCTAGATCTGCTCTCCTCTCCGGTTTCGCTGCGCTCGACCTGCGGGATGCGCCATAGTTTTGCTTTACTTCTAGGTAACGAGATCCTGCCTGCTCGCAAGAGATAAAATTCTTTGTATCCGCCTCCGTGACCAACTTCTTGGCTGCTTTAATAGTAAGTGGGACTCGCGATAACCACTTGAGATCAGTTTTACCGATTGCACAGCAAGTTAACTATATAATAAGCTCACGGACGGCAATTACAGAGTAATTGCCGTCCATTACTTACAGCGCATTTTTATGGGTATTTGCCCGACATGATTGCGGGTAATTAAACTAAGTCAACCCGTCACCGGGCCGACTCGTCTTCAAAACCGGACGTGATACTTTCGCATCATCCGGCTCCT
>JACOMV010000451.1 GCA_014324065.1 Hormoscilla sp. SP12CHS1
AGGAGCCGGATGAGGTGAAAGTCTCACGTCCGGTTTTGAAGACGAGTCGGTCCGGTGACGGACTGGCTTAGTTTAATAAGTTAATTATCGCTGCTGGGGAACTAACGCCAGCGGCTTGCCAAACTGCTGAGGGGAACAAAATAAGCGTGATTAGTCCGGAAATTCTGCAAGATCTGGTAGAAATGCAAGCTAAGTATCCAGGTTCTATTGATTTGATGAAGCTTAAGGAATGCTTGCAAGGTGCTTATGGTTTGGCTGACGAACAGGTGGCACGATATCTGCAACAGGTGCGCGGCGAAATTGAGTTGCGATCGCGCCTCGTGGAGTTAGTGAAAAACTACCTGGAAAACTCAAAGTCTGATAGTGCGGGTGTAGAAACTTTACATGGTGCTTATTTTAGTTCTAACCCGCCTCAGTCATTAACCCCAGAACAACTACAGGAAATTTTGATTGAGCTTTCGTCGCCGCTAACAGGTTATTTGGGTAGGAAGGGCGATCGCTTTTATTTTCTGCGCCCTTTGCTTGAGGGCGACGATCTAATGGCGCGACCCAGAAACCCAGTTTCTTAATTCTTTCATCGAGATGTTAGCAGGCGATCGCCCTCCATAACAGAAATTATCAAATATCTTGACCTGACCATTATTGTAGATCCTGTGTCGAACTGTCAAGGGGTTGCCGATAAAAAAATCGGGTCAAAGGGCTTTTGAGATTTTAATATTCCAAAAGCCATATGTAACAACTTACGCATCACCGCTCCAAAGAAGAGCATCTTTACCTTGCCACAACGAGCGCAACCCGCTCACTGAACGCTTTGAGCAAGGGATTATGTCGCATGGCCACTCCGGGCAGGCCAATACTCCCGCATTACGTAACCATTACCCAACCATCTACCCAGCATTATGGGACGATCGACGTGCTATTAATCCTAGTAGTAAACTGTGGTGCGAACGGTAAAGCCCAGTGGTGTCGGAACTATAAAGAAAATATCGAATGTCATTTTTGGTTCTATCGCGCATCTGCTCTATAGTATACCACATAAGGCGATGCCAGAAAAGAACAAAACACGGGTCGCGCCCGATCGGGAGTCAAATCAATGTTGATGTTGGTACCGCGATCAGTGGTGGGGTCTCCTGGGTTTTTAGTGATAAGTAAAACTTATATGCAACGGAGAGTCAAAAGTCCTCAGAGACTGTACTCAGGATCTGGGTCGCCAGGTAAGATTAACAGAGGAGCGATTGACACACATTCTACAACGTCCTCAAATGTCCGGTATGGAACCAGCAATTGAGGCGACATTGCAAAATCTAGAACAGGTAAGAAAATCGAGAACTGACGAAGCTGTTCTTTTGAGCTATCGATATTATACTGGAACAGAAGTAGGCGATAAATGGCTGTGTGTGGTAGTCAAGTACAGTGAAGAGGATGCTTTTCTCCTCACGTCCTATTTAACCGATCAAATCAAAGAAGGAGAACAAGTATGGCCTCAAATGTAAAAGTTTGGTATGACAAAGAAGGAGACTATCTGGAAGTTATTTTTTCAGATAAGCCGGGTTATATGCGGGAAACAAACAACGATGCCGTCATGGAAATGGTGGATCTAGAAGGTAATATTTTAGGATTTTCTATCTTGGCTGTCACAGTCAAAGCCATTAGTGGCTGAATTAGTCGGTAAGGGAGAACTAAAATAAAAGGCCGATCGCACTCTTTTTCCAGCAGAAAAGCTATCTGGACCACCAGTTGCGTCTACAAAAAGAAAACCCGCACCAGCGGGTTTCCCTATTCAAAGATGAAATTGGAGCTAGAAAAGCTGACAGATGAAATTATAGCGCGTCTGAGCGACATAGAACGGACATGTCTGGGCTGCATTTCCATCTATCAAACGGCAGAATATTCCCTGGACTGTGGCGCCATTGCTGCTCAGATGCCAGAAGTGAGTTTGTATGAATTGAAAGAAGATATCATCCTCGCCCTCAAACGCCGACATTTATTAGAATATCACCCCGAAATCAGATCTTTTCAACTGCATCCCCTCCTGCGGGCCAAGGGCGAAATAATGTTATGAAAAAATCCCGAAAACCTGCGCATAGCCCATTGTCAAGCATACAAATATTTCTTGAATATTCCCCTCAAACCGGAAGCGGAATGGCAAGAAATAGAGGAGATCAAACCGCTATATTTAGCCCATTACCATGCGAAGCAAGCAGAAGATGAAGAGGAAGCAGCAGCAGCAATTTCGAGAATAGAATGTATCTGTAGGGTGGGCACCGCCCACCAGCAATATGACAGGGAAGAGAAGGAATTCCATGGCTTACAATGTAGCAACATTTAACCTTTCCAAGTCTAAGAGTACCCAGAAACCGGGTTTTTTAGTCCTTATGGTTGGGAGTACCCAGAAACCCGGTTTCTTGGAGAAACCGGGTTTCTTAGTCCTTATGTTGATAAATTAAAATGATATTAGTGGGTTTTCAACCGACTTGGCGCCTCGAAACCTGGCTCCCGCCTGGTAACGCAGGGGTTTGAACCCCCGGCGGGCTGACAGCGAAGTCAAGCCAATAGGGCGATCGCCCGTTTATAAATCTCCCAACCGTCTCAAAATACTCAAAACCCGGTATAACTCATTACCCCGGCGATACAAACTAAACTCTTCAGACAACCCGTACTTAGGAGTATCCTGCTGAGTCAGTTTGATAAAGGTGAAATGACTGCCATTCGTATTAAACTAAGCCAGAGGGTCACCCCCCCGACTCGTCTTCAGAACCGGACGTGAGACTTTCACCTCATCCGGCTCCT
>JACOMV010000452.1 GCA_014324065.1 Hormoscilla sp. SP12CHS1
CGAATTGAAAATGGAGCAATTCTGAATTTTCTCTTCTCAATTTTCAATTTTCAATCAACCTTTTTCCCAAGACTTCTTATATCCTTAACCGAGAGGTATTGGGCGATCGGTTACCACCGGTTGAAATCAGTTCTAGAACTGCCACCGCGCCTGCGGCCTGCTAGTCATTTATTTTCGCTATGCTGCACCAGGAGCAGAAAAGGGGGGATACAGACAGCAACTTAGTAGTCGGTAAAGCAGCACTATGTTTTGCTGACTAACAGCACTATGTTTTGCCAACTAACAGCACTATGTTAGTCGGTAAAGAAGCACCATGTTTTGTGGAAACTGCCCCCCAACGGGGATCTGCGGACTCCGAAAGCCTCCATTTGGTAATTCGCCAGAGGCTCTGCCTCTAGGATGTCTCTTGGCCCTGGCGATCGCCCTCTCGCCCTCTCGCCAGCCCGCGCAGGCGGGCTTTGTAACTGTAGCCGCACCATGCACGGGTGCGGCTATTTGCCTGGGAACGGGTGACGGCCTCGTTCCCACGGCTCTGCCTGGGAACGTTATTCTTCAGCATCGGGGTCAACACCCAATGCCCGTAGCTTTTCTGCCAGTCGTGCGGCCTTAGCTTCAGCCTCTTGGGCTTTAGCTTCAGCCCGTGCAGTTCTTTGTTTTTCCAGTTCGGCTCGTTCCGAACCAGTTAACAACAGATTTCCCTGCAAATCCCACCAACGCAGCCAAGGCTGTGTTTGATTCTGATAGCTTCCCTGCCAGAGTCCCAATTCTACTTCTAATAACTCGATCGGATAGTGACCCCGTGAGTTCGGCTCCAGCTTATGATAAACAAAATCTACCAGGTGATAGACCTCTAACTGGCTATTGCTGATTTGAAATATGCCATAGTAAGGAATCCTGATAATCTTCTCATACACCCAAAACTTGCCCGGTTTTTGCTTCGCCCCTTCCGCAGCAAAAGCCAGAGGAGTTGTATCTCGTTCCTCTTTATCATTGCCACTAGCGAACTCCAAAGCAATCAAGGGTGCCTGGTATTCCCGCCACAGCACGTAAGAACGGCGAATTTCACCATTCAGCTTAGGAGGGACATTCGGGACATAGAACCAATCAGGCGCTTCGGCACCTTTTTCTGGCGGGTCAGTTTCCCGCCAATAGATGCCGCAGTCTTGTCCAATAGCATACTGTCCATCGGGATGAAGTCGCTCCAGAACGGGACCAATGGAATCAGTCAGAATCAAACTTTGGGGATGTTCCTGAAAGTTTTTCACAAACCTACCATCCTCTTCGGGTAGTTGCGTGTGGTCGGGAAATTGAGGAGGTAGATCTATTTGAGCTAATGTTTCAGTCATACTCCGAGAAAATATTACTTCAAAATTTGTAGGGTGGGCGGTGCCCACCACCGAAGCTAGTAGGGTGGGCGGTGCCCACCACCGAAGCACTCTTCGTGCTTACTACCTTACTACTAACGAATCACCTTAAGCCTCGCCCGGGCTGACAAGCTGGTTTATCAACCCAGAAACCACAGACAAAACGATCGAACCAAACAAGGCCGGGAAGAAACCATTAACTGTAAAACCGGGAGTGAAGTATCCGACCATCGAAAGACTGATCGCATTAACCACCAACAGAAACAGACCCAAGGTCAAGATCGTTAACGGCAAGGTGAGAATTGTCAGAATGGGTTTGACGATCGCATTAACCAACCCCATCACCGCCACACCGATGGCTGCGGCCTGCCAACTGGCGATCGTCAGACCTGGAACGAGATAGGCTGTAATTGTTAGGGAGATAGCAGTCAGTACCCAAGTTAAGAAGAAATTAAGCATGATCCTCTCATAATTCGATAATTATCATGATTATAGCAAATTTCCGCCCGATTATCTGGGTACTAATACAGTTTCACCTCCGGACCAGCGCCCTATCTCCTACTGATATCTGCTAGCGCTTTAGGAACTCCTATTAAACAAGATGCTCATCCGAGAAGCCATAAAGTATTGTCAGCGCGGGCGTTTCAGACGAGTTTGACACCTTATTAAATCCTCATTCCTTAGTCCTGACTGCGAACCCATCACCTCAAGCCTCTTCCCCGCTGACAAACCAGTCGATCCACCCAGAAACCAGAGACAGAACGATCGCACCCAACAAGGCCGGGGAAAAACCGTCAACCTTAAAATACTCAGGGAAAGGGAAGGACTGTCCAACCCTCAAAAGCACGATCGCAATAATCACAGACCTAAATATACCCAAGGTCAAGATGTTTTCAGGCAACTTGATAATTTTCAGAATGGTTTGGCAATCCCATTGGCCAACTTCATCACAATCACCATGGCAATCACGCCGATGACGGCCCCCTGCCAACTGGCGATCGCCAGACCTGGCACAAGAGAGGCTGTAATTCCTAGCAGCCAGCACCAAAGTTAAGAATAAATTCATCACGATCCTCTCATAACTCAATAATTATCATGATTGTAGCAATTTTACGATTTCTTTAGGTACTGATGCCGCTTCACTCCGGACTGCGGGGGCCCGAAATCTCCACCGGGTATCGCCGATACCTGGTATCGCCGATCGCTTTTGGTCCCCATATTCTGCGCGGGCTGGACGAAGCGCTTTTTGGGAACTTTGGAGTCATTGCAAGCCATCGGGGAGGAAAATTATATTTCAATGGCCATTGTAAATGAGAATTGGGCGAATAGATTAAAATTACTGAGTACAGCTTGTTCGCTATTTAATTAGTACAATAACAGCATTTAGTAAACCAGTTCTTAAACGTATTTGTTCCCATCA
>JACOMV010000453.1 GCA_014324065.1 Hormoscilla sp. SP12CHS1
TCTTGTTTTTTAGGCTTTTTATGTTTTAATTTGACTTTCTCCAATATAAGCTTTATCTCCTGCAAATTTCTGTTCGGAATTGAAAATATCTTTCCTTTCTCGCCATATATTTATATCGCTTTTTGGACCTCGTTCTCCAGGTACAACATCGGCCGGGGACTTCCTTAAAAGAAAGATCTTCAATAAGCTGGGCAAAGCGACGCAGGTGTCGGGAAAAAATTGCTAGCATATTGATGGCGATCGCGGGGTATTGTTCTAGCAAATGCAAAAAAGACGTGCGGGGAAAGAACAAGAGTTCAGTTTTCTCCAAGGCGGCAGCATACGCAGGAAAGCATTGACCGTCAAAAGCGGCCACTTCAGCAAAATGTTCGCAAGGACCAAACAGGTGTAAAATCTGTTCCTTGCCTTCAACAGAGAGTTTGAAGACCTTGACTCTGCCCGATCTAACGACAAAAAAGCTCGTACCCCGATAGCCTTGGGCAAAGATCGTCTCGCCTTTAGCATAGGTACGGGCGATCGAGATTTTCGCCAAAGCATCCAACTGGTCTGGCGGCAGGCCCTGCCAGAGTTGGATCCCGGCGAAAAATTCTCTCAATTCTCCTAATTGATGATGCATAACTTGTTGGGTAAAATTGATCTAAGTCAAGGAAATAAGTGAGATGCTGTCATAAAGTGGGGAAAGAACTCAAGAGAAGGAGACGAAAAGCATGTTTTGCGAACAATGCGAACAAACGGCCAGCGGACAAGGATGTCATCAATGGGGAGCCTGCGGTAAAAGCCCGGAAGTGAATGCAGTCCAAGATTTGTTAGTATATTGCCTGCGGGGTATAGCGCCAGTGGCACTCAAGGCCCGGGAGTTGGGCATCCCGACCCAGGAAGTCGATCGGTTCACCTGTGAGGCCCTGTTTGCCACCATGACCAATGTAAACTTTCAATATCGGGCCAGTGGGATATCCAGGCATTCCCGGGGCAAAACCCGATCGCAACTACTATACTGAATTTGTGGAAAAAGTCCCCTCCGACTGCGTGGTATTGACTCTCGCCTGCGGGAAATTCCGCTTTTTCGACCAGCAACTGGGAGAAATAGGCAGCATTCCCCGGTTAATGGATGTCGGTCAATGTAATGATGCCTACTCAGCGATTCAAATAGCCCTGGGTTTGGCGAATGCCTTTAATATGGATGTGAATGAATTGCCCCTGTCCATGATTCTTTCCTGGTACGAGCAAAAAGCAGTCGCCGTGCTGTTAACATTACTTTACCTGGGAATTAAGGACATCCGCTTGGGACCGACTCTGCCCGCCTTTATCACTCCCAATGTATTTAATTTGCTCTCCCAGAAGTACAATTTACAGGTGATCGGGACTCCCGATGAAGATTTAGCAGCTTGTCTCGGTTAATATCATCCTTCAGCTTTCCGAACAACTTAAATCCGGAATTAACTCTAGCACAGTTTTTTGAATGAAATCGCGCTGATAAAAATCTTGATCGACAATTTCTCGGTTCCATACTACAATATCTAAATCTATACAGCGCGGTCCATTCTTATTTTCTGTTTTCACCCTCCCCATGTCAATTTCAATTTGTTTGAGCTTTTCGCGCAGAGTTGGGTAACTATCTTCCGTCTGGATAAGATATGCACGATTCAGAAAATATGGCTGTTCCGTAAACCCGATCGGTCTAGTTCGGTAAAACTGAGATTGCTTGACAAGCTTATATTTTTCCGATATCTTCTCCCTAGCGATCTCAATGTTAATTTCTGGCTCTATATTAGAGCCAACACTAATTATCACTTCATTCATCTGGTCGTCTTCAATTTAATAGAAACAGAATCAGTAAATCGCAAAGCAAAATGTTTATCCACTTTCACTTTCGCCCAAACAATGAGATGATTTTTCATGACAATATCTAAAATCATTTGAGCTATAGTTTCCAGCAAATTATAATCGCTTTTTTCCACCAGATTTATTACTTGCTTCACAATCGTTTTATAGTTGACTGTATCTTCAACTCTATCAGTTCGCGCCGCTTTGCCTACCTTAAACCTCGCTTTGATATTAACGATCACATCTTGCTTATTTTTCCTTTCCCAATCATTAAATCCAATTACCGTTCTGAGCTTTAAATTTTCGATCTCGAACACGGCCAAATCCACATAAGTCTTCTTTTTTACTTTTTACTTCCCTTTTTAAGGTTGACATGCTATTAGTCATTGCTCTTCCTTTTTTACTGACAATTAAAGTTCACGACTTCATCTTCATTACAACTGGTAACAGTTTATAAATGTTGACCTCCATCGACAAATAACAGCTGCCCAGTCACAAAATCATTCTCCAACAAATATATCATAGCTTGACAAATTTGCTTTACATTTCCCTGCTGACACATTGGCAGTTTTTGTTTTAACTTGTCTAGATAATCATGACTTGCCTCTTCTGGTGCTAAAATAAATCCCGGTGCGATGCCATTAACTCGAATATCGGGAGCTAACTCCAAAGCTGCCATTGAGGTTAAATCCGCCAGAGATTTCTTAGCTAAAGTATAAGCAGCATAGGTATAATCATTCTTGCTCATGCGAGTGTCTATAATGTTGATAATATTTCCTGTGCCAACAAAGCGAGCAAAATCCCGGATTAAGAAGAAAGGCGCTTTCAGGTTAACCGCCAAGTGACGATCGAACAACTCCATCTCCGTGTGCGACTCGTTTAGGTACAAACTGACACCAGTGAAAGCCTAATTGGTTTCATTAGCCAATAAACTCGATAATC
>JACOMV010000454.1 GCA_014324065.1 Hormoscilla sp. SP12CHS1
ATAAAATGCGATCGTCAAACAAAACTAGGGTCCGGACTTGAGGGGGTAAAACTGTTGGTGTTGTTTGCAGTCTGTGAGAAAGAGATGTTTCCTGATAGTCATCTAGATAGAAGTTTAATATGCGCGCGTAGCTTCCTCTCGTCAGCACGACGGTCTGGGAGGCAGGAAAGCGATCGCGAATAGCTTCCACTCGCTCTTTCACAAAGCTATCGTGCTGCCGGATTTTCGTCCAGGTGCGCAACTCCCCCGGTCCCAGCAGGAAAAATAAACTATTACAACTGATGACGATCGCGGCTATAATAATCCCAACTGGGCGATGCAAGCGGGCTAAATATTGACCGCATCGCCCGATCGCGAAACCGCCAAGCAGCACGAAGGCTGGCATAATGGTAAAGGTATGACCTTGGCGCTGAAAGTGGATAAAGATCAGGTATGCTGCCCCCGGTGCTATCCACAAAATCAAGGTTTGCACTCGCCAGTCCTGCTTCACCCGGGAGAGTATGCTTTTTCTTTCTTTCCCTAAGACCCAAAGCAGGGGGAAAAACCCAAGACCGACGCAGAAGAGTAGCGCTTTCAAAAGGGCGATCGCATTATTCAGCATCCCCCAAATATTATCGACATCTTCTAAGTGGCGATCGAGCCACATCCCAATAGCTTGCCAGTAAGCAGTTACTCCCCCTGACATTGCCACCATTGGCACCGCCCATAAGGCTACTCCACCCGCCATCAGCAACAATGCTAAGATTAACTGGCGCCATGAATATTTGCGTTCGCGCATCCCCAAAGCAACTGCTATTGACCACAAGGGAAATAGGAAAACAGGAGTATTGGGTCGGATGCCACCGGCTAACCCCATCATGACAGCGGCAACAAAAAAGGCAATTTTGTCTCCTAACCGCAGTCGAAAACAGGCGATCGCCAGCAGCAAAACCCAGGCATACTCCAGCATATAGGAGAGTGCCACCTCCCCGTAGAACCAGACCAGGGGACTCGATAGCATCAACAGCCCACTCACCCAGGCCACGAATCTGCCAAACCAGCTAGCACTCAGAACGAAGGTAGCAGCAGCAGCTATCCCCGAGGCCAGAATGCTAACGGAGACCAAGCTTTGGTTGGCATCATGCAGAAACAGGTTAAACAAGCGTCCCAGGAAGATCAAAAACACAAAAGTTCCCGGCGGATGGGGCTGGTGCAACCGGACATCGAAGTCGGTCAGGGCCAGGGCAAAGTTAGCCGCATCATGTTCGCTGAGGATCTGGCTTTGGAAGGGCAGGCGCGTGAGAATGCCCAGCAGTCCCAGAATGGCTGCGGTCCTCCAAATGCTGTTGGGAGTGGAAAGCTTCATCAAAGAGTTGGATTGACATCTCGGATCATTTTCCCATGCCAGCGTAGGGCTGCTCGTTTGCCTGCCCGGAGGAGGCGGAGGGTGAAAAATAATCAGGAGTGGGTGGGGTAATATAGAAAGTCGGCTATTAGAAGCGATCGTCTTAGAAGCTTATAGGGAAGGTGCGATCTGCGCGGGGAAAGTGCGAGAATTGCTGGGGATGAATACCCGCCTGGAAGCAGATGCTTTTTCTGAAAGCTAAAGGGATTTATTTGGCATACGAAGAAGCAGAATTTGAAGCCGATCGGCGAGAAGGAAAACTCGGCTACTTTAGGTCGGTAGCCCCAATATGATTATTATTTCAGATACTTCTCCAATAATTTTGAAGCAAATTTAGTCATAAAATCTGGTTAACTTTCCCGATGCGATTTACCGTCTCCAGTAAACCACATTCTTCGTTCCTGAAAATTTGATTCAGTCACTGTTAAATCTGTACCAGTAAAGCCAACCGAGAACGTCGCTGTCAGCAACAGCCCCGATCGCCGGTGCTCCCTTTCTAACCAGGGAATTGCCGTTGTATAATCTCGTTACCAGGCTCCGGCCTGGTAATGCGTCTCCGGAGGCTCCCGCCTCCAGTCCAGCACTTACCCGAGGCAGAGCCTCTAGAGTTGGGTTCCCCGGAGCCTGGGAACCAGGGAGGGAAACAGGGAAATGCGCCGGTGAAGGCCCCTGCCTTCAGCCTCTTGCCTGGAAAGTGCAAAAAATTTGTTGCACACTGACGAGAATTTGTGTTATGCTGGTTTTTGTCAGCGCATCCAGCCTCTTGGCAGTGCTCCCAAAAATTTGTTGCACTCTGACGAGAAGTTGTGTTATGCTGATTTTGGTAGCGGACGTATAGCTCAGTTGGTTAGAGCACCACGTTGACATCGTGGGGGTCACTGGTTCGAGTCCAGTTACGTCCATTTCCTGCAACCGTTACCCACCTTCAGGGGCTAAACATCCCTACCCGGATGGCTCCCAATCGAATCAAAATGTTCTACATGGACGTATAGCTGAGTTGGTTAGAGCACCACGTTGACATCGTGGGGGTCACTGGTTCGAGTCCAGTTACGTCCATTCCCCGTAACCGTTACCCACGTTCAGGGGCCGAGCATCCCTACCCGGATCGCTCCCAATAATTTTTAGATAAAATAGTCAAAGAACCCGATCGCACGAGAGGCAAGTCCATTATGACTCAAGCAGTAGCTCCAGCGGTTAGCATTAATGAACCACAAAAAAAAGAGCATCAAGGGGGCGAAAGGGTGCATCTCAATTTAGCAAGGGCGAAGCAAGCGGCAAATATAACCATGGTAACGCCATCTATCAGTTGTTGGTAGTTTTCTACCCTAGCATCTATGGTGTTTGGTTTTAAGGGCATTTTAGGTATCT
>JACOMV010000455.1 GCA_014324065.1 Hormoscilla sp. SP12CHS1
GCCGGATGCGGTGAAAGTCGCAAGTCCGGTTCCGAATGGGAGGGTTGGGAAGTGATTCCCAGCTCGACCCCTAACATTTTTTATAGTTGCTGGTTCAAATATTGAGGCATTATTGACCAATACTTCTAGATCCTGAAAGTCGGCTTTCACTCTTCCCAACAGGTTAATTATATCCCGATCTCGCTCTAGATTTGCCTAATAAATTTTACAGGTTCTACCCTGAGACTCAATCTGGACACGTAACCTCTCTGCACTGGCGCTGGAACTATGATAATGAATTGCTAAATCATACCCCAATAAAGCCAACTCTTGGGCGATCGCTCTCCCAATGCGTCTGACGCCACCTGTAACCAAAGCGCAAACCATATAGTTTCTGTTTTCGCCTCTTTGTTATTTAGCATACATTCTAACATAACCGATCGCAGCTCGCTTTGGGATCTAATTGTCATAAAACTTAACAAAAGCGAAGGGCATCGGTCAGTAACCCTTTCCCTTTTCCCCAGCCCCACATCATCAGTCACCGGTCACCAGCAGCCGTTTCTAATTGATTCTGGATTTCCATGGCTTTGCTAAAACAGGCGATCGCCTCCTGATACTTTTGCAAACCTGCCAGGGCCGTCCCGCGACTGCGCCAAGATTCATAATCATGCTGGTTCAGGGCGATCGCCCGATCGTAGGAAGAGATCGCCTCTTGATACTGTTGCATTTTTTCCAGAACGACACCGCGACTGTGCCAAATTTGCGGGTAGTCTGGTTTGAGAGCAACTACTCGGTCATAACAGGTGATCGCCTCTTCATAGCGCTGACTTTTGGAAAGCAACACCCCCCGATCGTACCACAATTGGCAGTCATCGGGTCGAATAGTAGTAGCTTTGCCATAGGAAACCAAAGCTTCCGAATAGCGTTGCAATCTTTCCAAAGCCTTACCTCGTTCGTACCAGAGTTCGTACTTGCCTGGTTCCAGAGAAATTGCCCGATCGTAGCACGCGATCGCCTCAGCATCCCGTTGCAAATTTTTCAATACCAACCCTCGGCTATACCAAACCTGATATTTTTCTGGTTCGATTGCAATCGCCTTATCATAGTCTATTAGAGCCGACTCGTAATCTTGCAATCTTGCCAATAAATTTCCTCTATTATACCACGCTTCATAGCAATCAGGTTTAATTTTAATTTCCCGGTCATAAATGGCGATCGCCTGCTCGTATTTCCCTTCAAAAGCCATAATTTTTGCTTGAGCAACCAAATTATCAGCCAAATTTTCATTTTTCGGCTCATTTAATTTAGTTGCAGGCATAAAAAAATCGGCTAGATAATTATCAGTTGATTCCAACTGATATACTTGCTCCTGAATAATTTTGCCGACTTGCTGTTGAAAGCTAATGCCCAATTCTTCAATTTGCTGCCTAATTTGCTGTTTAAAATCATTAATATTGTCAGCATAATGATTGAATTCTTGCCACTTGGGTTTGATACCACTCACATTTTTCTCTCTCTTTGGGCGGCATCTATTGACATCTATTTGTTGGTTGAGTTCGGTAACTAACTGACGAGCAGTTTCGGTAGAATTCTGGAGGTGAAGATCGGTTTGAGCGATTTTATCTAGCTGGGATCTAAGTTGTTCGACTAGCTGATTAACTACCCGGCGATAGAGAAGCCAAAATAAGCTGCATCCCCCGATGGTAAATAGAGTAAAAATTAAAATAAAAGCATTCAGAAGCCTCCGGGTACGGTCGATTTCGGACAGGCGATCGCGCCAAAAATTACTTTGCTTGACCCGTTCGGACTCCAGCTTTGCTTCGACAGTTTCGGCGATCGTTTGTTTCAGTTCCTCCAAATCACGTGCAGGGGTCGCAGCTTGAGATATAATAATTTCCGGAGGACTAATAGAAGTGGGTGCAGGGGATATGCTGTCACGATCGAATTCTGACGCTGCCGATGGGCGAGAATCAGGAGAAGGAGAAGACGCGATCGGGCTAGCCTGAGAATTAACATCCGGGGCAGCGATGGCAGCCATAGTCAAAATAGTCACAGTCGGTACGCGCATAGACTGAAGGCTTGGGTTTAATTGTTGGGAGCATCTGGTGTTTTGTAATCTAGCCCCTGCGCAGCGGAGGGGGCGTTACCCGGGGAGCTGGGGCTTTGTTCGTGTAGCCGGACCCTTTAGGGTGAGGGCGGCGACGCAAATAGATGCGCACCCTAATTGTTCCGTAATACCAGCAGATGGTGGTAAATCCGGAAAAAATGTTAATCGATGCCGAGCGCGACTCGAATCTATGGCACGAGCTATACTTATGGGGTCACACCCCACACCCAGCTACTGGGGGGAAGGTCGGGTGCTGAAGCTAATCATATCCCGTAGAGCTATGTGTAGAGCAAAATCCATATCTAATCTGGAGAATAGCCAGCAGACGATCGCCGCCAAGGTTACTGATAACGCCAGTTCCTCAAAGGAAGCTGTGGCCCTGGTAGTACTGCCATCAGGCAATGGAAAGGTATTGTGGCAGGAGAGGCGATCGACGCGGCTGTCCACTCCTGCTCAGCGATATCCCCCGATACCTTTACCATTACCTCCGCTAATGACGCCTTCTGCCATCTAGTTGGCAGTCCCAGTTGTTGGATCTGTTCGATGAAAAGGACCAATCTCTATAGTAACGTGCGATTCGTTCTGACGTAAACCAATAATGGTGAAAGTCGGGTCTGGTTCCATTAGCCAGATAACTTTGGTTTCAT
>JACOMV010000456.1 GCA_014324065.1 Hormoscilla sp. SP12CHS1
GGGAGATTTCGTTTCTATCTTGGCGAATCTTTGTCGATTTAGCAATGAGTACAATTACTCATTACATAAGTGAGATGCTAACCTTTGTAAAATCACCTGGTATTAGCAGGACGCTGAGAGAGTAAACGCCCCATCAACTCATCAATGAAATTAGCTAGCCGTGGTGATATTTCAGAGACATTGCTGCGCCAGTTCAATTCATCGGTATGGGGGTCATAAAAGGCAAGGGGATGCTTCCCAGTCAATAAATGCACAAAAGTGCAAGGCAAAAAAGTCTGATTGCGGTCATGTATGACGTGTTCATAAGTCTATACTCGCTTTTGACTAATAACAATCTAGCATTTTTATGACGAGCTATACATGAGAATATTTTATCCTTGCTATAAAGAGAAAAAATGTTATATCATTCCTAAGAAAAGTAAGAATTAATAGAGGGATGTTCTATCACTACATATTTATAACTACCTCTCCAGGCAGATTTCTGAACTTGAACGAGAAATTATGGAAACTTATAATGTTGTTTTTAAGTCAAGAGAGAGTTATTGTCAAATTTTATGCTCTGCTAACTTGACATAGCAGAAAGGCAATAAATAAAATCCGCGAAAAAATCAAAAAAAGGAATGAATAATTAGCTGAAATCCTGAGTGAACGCCGTTCTGACTGACATAGAAGCTGGAAGGCTTGTGGTATATGCATAGTCACGAATGTCACGGGCTCCGGAGATTTGTAACTACGTTTGGGGAGACAAAAAAGAAAGAGAGATTGTTAAAGTTGATAATGACATAAAGCGACAAACTAAATAATTTATTGTTTTGCGTTACTCAGGTGGAAATGGAGAAACTTTGTTGAAGAACTCAAGAGTCGTCATCGTCACCAACAAATTATGTTGATTTGGGATGGTGCTTCTTATCATCTAGGCGAAAAAATGAAATAGCTTTTAGCTAAATACAATGTTACCGAAAGAAGAATGGCAGATCGCTTGTGAATTGTTTGCTCCTTATGGACCACTGTGTCAAGAGACACAGGAAGAAAATCCAGTCGAAGGAATTTGGTTACAAGTACCAAATTTGATTAGACGTTTTTATTACCTGTGTAAAAAAAAATAAACGTTTGTTTCAGTTTTTCTTTGAGCTAAAAATATTCAATTATTCAAATTTCGATATGTTTGCACAACTCCTGCACGAATTGCTATATATAGCAATTATAAATCATTCGTGAAAGTTGAGAAACCAAGTTTATGGGCATTTGTGAACTCACAAATGCCCAAGATGGCCGTCCGGAGAAATTTCCAGGGTCGGCGAGGTTTTAAGGAGAGGATTTAGGGTATAGTGTAAATAGTCAAGTGACATAGTACCAGATCGCCCACGAGTAACCAGAAAAGCCCGATGGCCAATGGAGCGTTTAACAACAAAGATAGAAGCCATACTATACCTAAAGGGAAAAGCAATGTCGATCGCCGAGATCGCCAACTTAGCCAAATGCGACAAGGGTCAGGCAAAAGCAGGGATGAAAGAACTAATGGCCGACTATGCCAGTCGAGACAGCGCCTTGGAAGTGGTAGAGACCCCAACAGGATACTCTCTGCAGCTGCGATCGGACTTTCAGGAGATCGCCTACAACCTACTGCCAGCAGAATTGGGAGTCGGAGCCTTGCGGACATTAGCGGCGATCGCCCTAAGTGATAAGATCGCACAAAGCGAGTTAGTGGAGTTGCGAGGCAGCGGCGCCTATAAGCACGTCGGCCAACTGGTAGAAATAGGGTTAGTGAAGCGACAGCGGCAAGCAAATGGGCGATCGTACTCCCTGCAGGTAACCAACAAATTTCATCAATATTTCCAGATCGAGCAACTCCCGACCCTTACTGGTGAGGCGGTGAGGTGAATACAATTAACCTCCTTGGCAGGTTCAATTCTCGATTTTCAATTCACTTCCCCAGATTAATGATATAATAAGTGATTATGCAAAATAATTTTTATATTTCTATGAGGGGGCGATCGTGCAGGAAAGTTAGGGAAAAAATGCATATCCCATAATGATTTTAAAAATTAAATTCTTCGGGATTGCCAGTTTGAAAAACTATAAAAATAATTTTACCTATGTACTTACAATAGTAGGCGTGCGATTCGTTCAGGTACAAGCTGAGAACCAGTGAAGCCTGGTTGGTTTCATTAGCCAACAACTTTGGTACTCATGGGGGTCCAAATCCCCCCCTCCAGGTACGGGAGAGACACCGGTCCTTAATGCTGCGGAGCGACATCTGCCGTAGCGTAGGGTTCGTTACCCGGGGAGCTGGTGAAGCAAGGACTTAAATGTAGGATAGCTGGCAGCTATCGCCGGCGACGCAGCTAGGAAAGATCTCATGATTAGAACAAGCGAACCTATTCAAGCCTCGTTATTGTAGACCAGCGGAATAAGGCTTAAACGCTGGCCCAAAAGGGAAATGGCAGTTAGTGTTAGTTGTGTCTATTGGCTAACAACGTACTTGAAGAACTCCCGGGGTAGTATAGGGGCCTAAAAGCATCAATGATGATACCAAGGAACGAAGTAACCCCCAGTATGCTCTGTCCCCACGGACCAGTTAGATGTTAAGCGCAAGCTGCTGGGGGAGGGATGTCCTAAGAAGCTAATGCCCGGGGTAATGCCTGGGATAAGTACATGGACAAAATTAATTTCACACACTCTCTCGCGCTAGTCTCCATATCCGGAGCATGTCGCCCATGGCTAT
>JACOMV010000457.1 GCA_014324065.1 Hormoscilla sp. SP12CHS1
CGTTTGAGTAACATATGTGAGAATGTGAGGTGGAGCTTGAAATTCATATCTGACAAGGGTTTTATTTTTGGAGATGTCTGTTAGGGCTAAATTAATTTTGAGAGGAATCAAGGAAATGAAATACAAGTTATTCCGGACAGCTGGCTTTAACCCTAGGGACCACCGCCGCCACAGAACCGGGTGCGGCCCAAAGCAACAATAAGTTCTACTGCGGTAGCAGTGATGGTGTACCGGCCACGATCGTGCGTGCGAAGAAGGGGAAGGTGCCAATAATTATCTGGGTGGACCGTGGTTTCGAGGCTTCGGGATGGACTCCTGAGCGCCGCTGTCAGGAAGTTTCTGGCAGATTTCAACGCTATCACACTCAAGGCATTCTGGAATACATTAGAACTGGAACAGTAAATCGCCATCCTGTATTGTGCGTTACCAATTCCCAAGGGGGTGTTTGTACGAGAGATCGGGTGCTAATTACTCTCAAACCGGGGAGTGGACGCGCAGTTCTATTTGGACTCTCTGGTCGGTATTCGGAATGGGAGCGGGGCACGTCTTCGCCTGAATGAAGGCCAGGTATTCTCTTACGATGAGAATCTCAAACTCTACGCGAACGTGCAAGAGTGGATAAATCTACTTCCAGTTCAGGAGGGCAACTCTCAACCGGTGCAACCTGTTGAGGAGGAAAACTCTCAAGACTCTGAGAGTCTGTGGTAAGCGCACAGCCCCGCACAGCCCGAACCCTAAAGGGCCCGGCTACAGGAACAAAGCCCCAGCTCCCGGGTAACGCCCCCTCCGCTGCGCAGGGGCTATATTATATTACATGCATCACCAGATGCACTCGGCGATCGACTACTTGTTACCGCACCCGGGAGAGCAGAGAGGTTTGGGACTTGCATTTTCAGGTAAAGAACCTCGCCAGTGAGGTTTTGGACATGAAATGACTGGTGCAGATATCTGTAGGGGCGAAGCATTGCGGCTGTGAAAATTTGATACCCACCCACAATTAATGTTCCGCAATGCTAGCTGCTGCGCAGCCGCTGCGCTAACGCCCTGTCCCCACCCGATCTCCCCCCGAACAGTCCTCACCCGATCGCCCGCCCATTTGTGTCATAGGACTGTACGGTGGGAAAGTCGCACCGGGTTAGGGCGAAGCATTTGGGAATATAAATTATCGGTTTGTTGACGAGGTTATCGCCCAAATGCTTCGCCCCTACAGGTGGGTTATTCGGGTGTATCTCACTTTTGCGATCTAGCCCGCGCAGATCCTATATAACCTAAGTTGCTATCTATAAAACCTCAAAACCCAAATTAGCCCAAATTGGCCCAAATTGCCTTGTAATTTACCCCAAAATGGCATTTTTGCGGAGAAATTTACCAAAAATGGCTGTCTGGGACGTAGAAATTGCTGTCTGGGACGTAGAAATTTTTATAGGTCGCAACTTGAGTTATATAATGAAATTATATAGACAGACCTGCTGCGGACCAGAGAACAGGTCTAGCGGCCCGAGACCCGAAGGATGAAATGACTTGTCTCAACCTTGATTTAGACCAATCATCAATCACGTAAGCCCATGTTCTGTCCAATGCAACTTGACTGTAAATCCATGACGGGGATAGTATATAACTGCCCCAACTTGGATGAATGCTTAGAAAATTCACCCCTCAACAGGATGGAGGCAATTAAGCTTTATTACCTCAATCAAGGAGTAAAACCGGAAGAACTGCAAATCAATGCTCGACCTTACCACCGCAGAACCCAGAGGAACCATCCGCCAGCAGGCATCAGACGGGATTTTATCTACAATACCGATAGTGACACCAGAGACCGGATGATATTTGAGGGTTCGGTTCAATGGGGAGAAACCTACGGTGGAGTCAAGAATTTCTCCAATTTGAGTCTGGAAAAATTGCAACAGTTGATAGACCAAAGATTTGCAGATCCCGAGGCAGGACATAATAACTCTCCCACAATTAGGGAATTTATGGAATTCGCCCAGCAACAAGCTAGAAAGGGGTTTGCTTTCAATTTTGAGGGTTACGCAGTTAGTCCAGACCGTGAAGATTATCGGGTCAGCATTGATGGGATTATATTTAATGGCAGTTGCCCCCATCAGTTGATTGTGGAGTTCCAGGAATTTGTCGGCGATCCAGACGAAATCGACCTGGAGCCATATTACCTCAGAGCTTGGTGGGATTAGTACAAGCCTCATGGACTTGTGATAACATCAAAAGAATAGTACGCCATATCCGATTATGTTTGACGCCCTGGCCGATCGCCTAGAAGATGCCTGGAAAAAACTCCGGGGACAAGACAAAATATCTGCGACCAACATTAAAGAGGCTTTGCGAGAAGTCCGTCGCGCCCTGCTGGAAGCGGATGTTAGCCTGCAAGTGGTTAAAGATTTTATCGCCGAAGTCGAAACTAAAGCCCAGGGGGCGGAAGTTATCGCTGGCGTGCGCCCGGACCAGCAGTTTATCAAAATTGTCTACGACGAACTCGTAGCGGTGATGGGAGAAACTAATGCTCCCCTCGCTAGAGCTGATAGCCCTCCCACCATTATACTCATGGCAGGTTTGCAAGGCACGGGGAAAACTACAGCCTCGGCGAAGTTGGCTTTGCACCTGGGCAAGTCGAATAGTACCTGTCTGCTGGTGGCAACAGATGTCTATCGTCCAGCGGCGATCGACCAACTGGTGACCCTGGGAAAGCAAATAGACGTGCCGGTGTTTGAAATGGGCTCGGACGCCGACCCGGTAGAAATAGCTCGTCAAGGGGTGGCACGGGCCCAAGCGACAGGCATCGATACGGTGATTATCGACACTGCTGGACGCCTCCAGATCGACGAAAAGATGATGGGGGAATTAGCACAAATCAAGGAAAATGTCAAGCCAGACGAAACCCTGTTAGTGGTAGATGCCATGACGGGGCAAGAGGCGGCAAATCTGACCCGGACTTTCCACGAACAGATTGGCATTACTGGGGCGATTTTGACCAAGATGGATGGAGATAGTCGCGGTGGTGCGGCTTTGTCAGTGCGCAGGATCTCCGGTCAGCCGATCAAGTTTGTCGGCGTGGGAGAAAAGGTGGAGGCGCTACAGCCATTCTATCCCGATCGCATGGCGTCCCGGATCTTGGGCATGGGTGACGTGCTCACCCTGGTGGAAAAGGCCCAAGAAGAAGTAGACTTGGCAGATGCCCAGCAGATGCAGGAGAAGATTCTAGAGGCCAAGTTTGACTTCACCGACTTCCTCAAGCAGATGCGCCTGCTGAAGAATATGGGTTCCTTCGGCAATGTGATGAAGCTGATTCCCGGCATGAATAAGCTGACTGGCGATCAGCTGGAACAGGGAGAAGTGCGGCTGAAACAGGTGGAGGCGATGATCAACTCCATGACCAAAGAAGAACGTCGCAACCCAAAGTTGCTATCGGGTTCTCCAGGCCGCAGACGCCGGATCGCCTCTGGTTCTGGTCATTCTGAGTCAGATGTCAGCAAGCTTGTAAGTGAGTTCCAACGCATGCGATCGATGATGCAGCAAATGACCATGGGAGGGGGCTTTCCCGGAATGCCCGGAATGCCCGGAATGGGGGGAATGCCCGGAGGTGGAATGGGCGGACGGCCCCAGCAGGGATGGCGGGGCTACAGCGGCGGGACTCCTAAGAAGAAAAAGAAAAAGAGTAAGAAGAACAAAGGCTTCGGCAGTTTTTAATCTAGCAGCGGTGGCACCAGAAATGGTAGAATAATTAATTCAAGGTCTTTTCATCAACAAAGCACGAACATGATCAAGCTCCGATTAAAGCGATACGGCAAAAAGCGGGAAGCCAGTTACCGGATAGTGGCGATCGACTCTCGGGCCCGGCGGGACGGGCGTCCCCTAGAAGAACTGGGCTTCTACAATCCCAGAATTGACGAAACCAGGCTAAATGTCCCCGGACTGGTGAAGCGTGTCAAGCAAGGCGCTCAACCAACCGATACTGTCCGTCGCATCCTGGAAAAAGCCCATGTATTCGAACAAGTCGTGCGATTCGTTCAGGTATAAACTGTAACCAGTGAAAGCCTGGCTGGTCTCATAAGCTAGCAACTTTGGTATT
>JACOMV010000458.1 GCA_014324065.1 Hormoscilla sp. SP12CHS1
ATATCGAGGGTATATTGCCAGTAAAAAACGTTATTTTTATGGATTAAGGGTTCATATGTTAGTAAATAAACATGGAAAGTCAATAGAATTTTATCGAGCTGCTGGTAGTTATAATGATGTTAAAGTTTGACAATTTTTTTGCTTTGAATTACCATCAAATTAGATAGTTTATGGAGATAAAGCTTATAACGATTATCAATTAGAAGATTTCCTAAAAGAGTCATCAAGCATAATGTTAAAACCTTTGCGAAAAAAGAACTCAAAAAGAAAAAAATTATCTTGTTTTGAGTAGATACAAAAAGTAACAATAAAACAAGTTAAAACCTGTTTTATTCAAATCACAAATTTGTTTCCCAAGTCAATTCATGCTGTTATATCTACGGGATTATAGTTGAAAATGATTCTCTTTATAATTGCTTTTTGTATCCAATTTTTATAGGTCGCAACTTGAGTTATATTATTGTTACTCACAGGGGCAGTAGCTATCAAGTGGAAGCTAATCAAGAGATGTGTCAACCTGGGGGGATAGACTTAGCAGTGTTGCGTTTTACTAGCACCCGAAGTTACCCCGTGGCAAATTTAGGGGATTCATCGCAAATAGTTGTAGGTAGGAAAGTCTATGCGTCAGGTTGGGTTGGTAGAGATCCGGTGGCTCTCCTGGGTTTGTGGTGTAAATTGTATACTGAGATACAATTTTGTCCCAGAAAAAAGGCTGAAAGCCTTGATTTGGCGTATATATAAGTAAAATTTATCACCAAAACCCCAGGAGACCCGATCCGGTTAACCCAGAACGGGGATATCGGTTTCAACAGGGCAATATTACCGGAAGCCCCGCGCTCGGGAGGGCTATACTTTAGTCCATACAAATCAAAGTAGACCAGGCATGAGTGGCGGTCCGATACTGGATGAGAAAGGGGATGTAGTGGGGATTAATGGACTCGGCTTCCAGGAGCCGAATACTGGAGAATGGGAGTTTTTTGGAATTCCAATTAATACCTACAAAAGCTGGCACTACTACGTTCTAGCTGACATCTTCAAAGGCCATTTCAACACAGTTTATAGCGTAGCCATTAGTCCCGATGGGCAGTTGTTAGCCAGTGGCAGTTGGGACGATACCATCAAGATTTGGAATCTGGGAAGCGGCAGGTTACTGCGTACCCTCACTGGTCATTCCGACTGGGTTAGGAGCGTCGCCTTTAGTCCCGATGGGCAGTTGTTAGCCAGTGGCGGTGGATGTAGTTTGAGAGAATGCAAGCAGGACTTTGATATCAGAATTTGGAGGGCGCGGGGACGGTGAGAGGGAAGGGAGCAGAGTCCGATCAATTTTGTTGGTCTTATCGGGAGTTCGCCAACCGCGGATCAGTACGCGGACAGAAATATTTCCCTTCCCTATGCATGCAAAAATATCTGTAGGGGCGAAGCATTCCGGCGACAATCTTTGAGATAAATTAACAAATCTCCTATCGGAATGCTTCGCCCGTAGTGAGATGCGCCCGATATCGCTCCATCCCCCGATCGATGGAGCGCGTTGGTCATAGACGGTATCTCATTAACGGGCAGGGCGAAGCATTCGGGACGTAAATCTTTCGCTTGCGTAGATAAGTTGCTCGCCCGCCCCTACAGTTATGTTGGTGCATCCGGATGCCCATTTGGAGGCCAGCACCTTGGTCCGAACATCGACGCGCGATCGGCTATGTTAAAATAGGAAATATTGAGTTGACGAGATGTCAAACCGATGATAAAACTAAGCTACAGCAAAGAGGAATTTGCTCGACGCGGGAATGAAATTTACTCAACCCAGGTGCGTCCTCAAGTTGAGGAGGGAAATCACGGCAAGATAGTCGCGATCGATATCGAGACAGGGGCCTTTGAGGTTGCCGAAGATACGATTACTGCATCTGAAGGATTACTGAAACGATACCCTGATGCTCAAATCTGGCGGGTTCGCATTGGTTATAAAGCCGTTCACCGCTTTGGAAGAGGTCACCTGCTGTAATCTTATGATGCATGGAATTGTCAATCAAAATGGCGAGGCTACGATTCGGTTAGTCGTAGGCAATGGCAATGGCCAAAGGCAAATGATTGATGCTGTAATTGATACAGGGTTTACAGGTTTTTTGACCCTGCCTCTAACAGTTATTACCAACCTAAACTTACAGTTGTATAGCCGTGAAGATGGAACCTTGGGAGATGGAAGTGTGTGTATTTTTGATGTGTACCGTGGCTTTGTCATTTGGGACGGAGAATGGAAACGAATTGATGTAAATGCAGCCGAGACAGTACCTTTGGTTGGTATGAGTTTGCTCTACGGCTATCGGATGCAGCTTGATGCGATCGAGGGTGGTACGGTTACAATCCAGTCATTGAGCAGTTTGAATTGATCGGTGAGGAAGGTCTAACAACGGTCCCATCTCAATTGTGAATTACCCTCGTCGATCGGGTTCGGGTGTGGTCAAAACCCGTTGGTAGCCCGAACCCTAAAGGGCCCGGCTACATGAACAAAGCCCCCTCCGCTGCGCAGGGGCTATTTTACAGGGTGCATCCCAGATTTGCAAAGATAGCTGTAGGGGCGAAGCATTCGGGCGACATTATGAGGTCGGGGTCGAACTGAGGGTCGCCCCTCAATCCTCCCTTACTGAGGTTTGTAGTGAGGACTTCCGTCCTCACTACAAACCTC
>JACOMV010000459.1 GCA_014324065.1 Hormoscilla sp. SP12CHS1
TCTAAGGGATTAGAGTTGAAAATGATTCTCTTTATAATTGCTTTTTGTATCCAATTTTTATAGGTCGCAACTTGAGTTAATATAAAGTTTATCTCGTTCCCAGGGAACGGTATTCGGATGCTCCCGCCTCCTTGGCCTCTGTGCCTACTCAAGTTTATTATACCTTTAAGTAGGTTGGTAGAGGTACGAAACCCAACCTAGATAGTAGTAGGTTGGGTAGAGGCACGAAACCCAACCATCCAGATGTTGTTATGACTATCGCTGGTTGGGTTTCCTCACGTTATCCTAACCTACGAAGATCAAATTATTGTTGCCCTAATAAGGTAGCCAAATTTCAATATAGGTGTCTTGAAATCCGGGATTGTGAGGGTTACCACCGCCACTGACTAAACTCTTGCCATCAGGACTAAAAATTAAGCTTCTAACTGTACCTTGATGGGCTTCTTTATAAGTCTCGATTTCCTTTTCGTCCCTCAAATTCCAAATTATGATATTAGAGTCATAACCACCACTAGCTAAAATGCCATCTTTGGAAATCGCGATCGCGTATACTCCACAAATCTTCTTCTCTTCATTTGTCTCATCCAAGCAAGAATATTCTTCGCACCTGTCATTATTATCCGAGTTAGCCTGGCAATAGTGAACCATTCTACTGGGTTCTGGGTTTGACACAGAACTGTCCAGATATAATATATACATAGCCTTTTCGTGACAACCGTTACTAACTAAGGTCTTGCCATCTGGGCTAAATGCAACCATACAAACGGGACCGTTGTCTGTCGTACTCTTGGGCAATCAGTTTGTAAGCCCAAGCACCGGAAAGGGCGTCAGGATCGGGAAAATCTTGGATCGCGAGCGAGTGGCGATCGCCCCGATGTTTCTCCAAGGTCTGGCGCAAAGCCTCCGCCTGCTTACTAGCGAAACTATGAGATTGCAGGCCAGCATAATCTGGATCTGACTTAGAAGCTAGATCTGGTTTGAGGCCAGCAGCTTGTTCCTGGGATAGAGACTCGGGTGAAGGATGTTCCATAAACATGTATGGTGCAAACAGCCTTGACTGACTTACCACCCCCAACCCTCATGATTCAGTTCTCCAAGATAGTGTTCCTCCGTATAGCGTTCCAACCTACGATCGGTCGGACAGGTTTTTCAGACAAAAAAAACGATCGCCTTGGGGATGAGAGACTTTTGCCTGAAGCTCTTGGCGATCGCTCTGTAAGCCCGCGAAGCGGACTAGGTTTCCATAAGCCAGGACTGAGCCTGGAACAGGGGATGGGCAATGGAGCTAAGCGGACTCGAACCGCTGGCCCCCTCAATGCCATTGAGGTGCTCTACCAACTGAGCTATAGCCCCACGTGCTTTTACTATAATGACTTATCTACTTCCAGTTTGTCAAGTCCTAGAGAAAAATTTTTTTTCCGACTTCCCCCACAAGGGAAGGGGCTTGAGGGGAAACTAGCTCTGGGAGCGGCTTTCGGCCCTTTATTGTTTTTTGACGACAGATCGGAGGACGATATCAAATGACTGACACTGCACGAGATATGCTGCAAAAGCTCCGGCGTAAGGAAGGTTCCTGGGTGGAATGGGGACAGGCGATCGCCCAGTTGCAAAAAGCTGGCTATAAACTGGAGCAAATCTTTGAAGAAACTGGTATTGAGGCAGTCCAACAAAATCAGATCGTCGTGGCCTCCCAGGTTTACACCAGTATCCTGAATGAGGCCGTTCCAGAACCGGTTCTACAATATTTCCAGCAAAAAGGCAGCGATCGCCTCTATGAGTTTCGCATCCTGGCTACTGCTGAACGGGCCGCTGCTGCGGAATTCGTGGTGGCCCAAAACCTGGATGCCGATGAGGCCCACGAACTGGCTAAGGCCATGAAGGATCTGTCCTGGATGCGGATGCTACCAGAAGGGTTTTCTCGTCAACCCGGGGATGCTATTGCCTACCAGTGCTGGAAAACTGCCCGCCAGCACAACGATCTGCAAGATCGATCGCGTTTAATTGCTAAGGGCTTGAAATTTGCCCAAACTCCCGGGACCCGAGAGGCGATCGAGCGGTTGCTGACTGATTTTACTGTGGTCCCCAAGCGTCCTGCCCCGATCTTACCGGTCTATCGCTTGGAATCAGCAGAAGATTTACCCCGGGTGCTCCCGGTTGTGGGGGAACTACCTCTGAGTGCCGCTGACTTGCAAGCGATCCCCATTACTGACGAGACGGAACCTTTCGGCATGGTGAAGTTTGCCGGTCAGGGGGCTTGGGTACCAGTACCTGGATGGCAAGTTGTTCGCAGTGCTGAAGACCCAGTGGCTATTCTCGGTACTAGCGACCAGTTGCCGGATGCCGTTCCCGGTCCCCCTGAACCTGTCCTGATTATTGTAGACCGATCGCAGCGTCAGTGGGATGCCGACAGCTACTTTCTCGCGGACCTGGGCTCACAATTGGAAATTCAGTGGTTAGAAACTGCCCCGGATGTTCCCCTGTTGGGAAGGGTTTTGTTGGTCGTTCGTCCCAAACGCATTCTGGATGAAGACTTGACTAAAGACCCCTGGCAAGTAGATGAATAGAGTATATGTGGGTGCATCTCATATTTGCCTCGCCGCCCGAACCCGTTCCCAGGCCGGTGTCTGGAGCATGCCGATCGCGGCAGCGCGGCGCCAGCCGTGTCCTTCAGGACAGCCGTGGGAACGAGGAGTCCGGCTACATGAACAAAGCCCACGCTCCAGGCCCCTTCCTCGCAGCGTCGGGTTCGTTACCCGGGGAGCTGGCAGGGGCTAGATTACAAAAGTGAGATGCACCCGTATATGTGGTAACTCCCGATCGGATTTTAATGTAGATATCCAACCCGGTTTTTCTCCCAAGCCGGGTTTCTTATTTTCAGTAATTATTTTGGGAACGAGGGTCAAAGTAAACGACAGAGAAAAGATGGATTAATCAATAGTTTTCACAGAAGTTACGGAGGCTGATAGGTGAGTACCATTCAAATGTCTTTACGACTGGCAGGAAGTCTGCCTCCCCAAGAGAAGTTGACACAAATTTTGGTATTTGTTCCTACGAAGGTAAGGCGGCGGGGAGAATTACTTTCAGCAAAGCGCGTCCAACCTGTTGATATTTGGATTCTCAATCTGGCTAAGTTCGATACTGACAGCACCCCACAAGAGATAGATAAGCATATGCTACAATCTGCTGTAATTATACAGCAAATAGCACCTTCCCTGGCAGCTTTAGACCGCACTAAGTGCAATACCGATTTGTATGTTAGTACTGTCCGCGAAGAAGACCAAGGCGGGTTGTCTTTTCCCCCAGAACTGGTGGCGGCTGCTGCGGCTGCTAAGTTGTCAATTCAGCTATCTATCTTGCTGATGCTTGATGATTACGAATAGCCCTGTTGTCGGGGCACAGCGTCAGCCTATACCTCGGGTGCATCTGAGATCTTACCTCGTTACCTCGTTCCCAGGTAGAACCTGGGAACGAGGGTCAAAGAGTATGAAAACGAGGGCAACCTATATCCCTAACCGAGAAGTATTGAGCTCTATTCCTGCTCAGATGCACTTTCCCGAGCGGACGGTTTTGCAGGAGGCATAAGTATGGGGTTTGCTTGATATTCCGCTGCGTTATCTGTAGGTAATCGACGCACTAAGTCCTGTTGCACTAACCTATCTAATATCGGTAGAATTTGACTAAATTCTTGCACTTTCGCACGCTTCAAGTCATCCATCGTTACTTTTTCGTCTGACAACAACCTCTTTTCTAATACTAACTCCCGCACGTAATAATCTTCCCCACTCAACTCTGACTGATTCAGCAGTTGCTCCCTCACTTCTTCTAAACCTTGCTGAAATACTTCTGCCGTAATCTTTTCCGCTTTCAGTTCCGCAGCTTTCAGTAAGACATAGCTAGCGATGCGATTAAACCAACGGGGGATACCCTCTGATTTTTCGCACAGACTCTTTGCTGTTTCCTTTGTGAAGGGATGAACCGCTTCTTCATCATCTGGGTCTGTGCTAGTTTCTTGGATGCGGGCGCTATGCAGATAGTTGATCGACATTTGATATGTGGTGGGTTGGTCTAACTCTTTAATTTCTAATGCTAGATCGAATAACCCTCGTTCCCGGATCAGCATATCTCGCGTCAAACCTAAAGGATGCCCTGTCTTAATAGAAAGATTGACAATTGGCAATTTTCTCAGTGCGTCATTCCCCCAAAAAGCAACCGCACAGAGCAGAGAAAATATGATGAAGATATGTACAAGTGGCGGCAGATCATCGAAAATTTTTTCCAAAAACTCAAGCAATACAGGGCCATTGCGACACGCTACGATAAAACTGCTCGCAATTTCTATCGCGCTGCGCGCGACCCGGGCTAGGTGCTATCTA
>JACOMV010000460.1 GCA_014324065.1 Hormoscilla sp. SP12CHS1
AGGTGTTTGATCCTTTCCCACTGATCCTCTCGCAAGCCATAGCGTTTCATCTCATGCCCACCTTGTTATTACTGGATATTTAAATACTCCATACCCTATTAATCGACTTCTGTCAAAAAAATGATTGATGACACGCCCTAGTTTATTTTTCTCGACTAATTTGGCAATTTCCCAGCAAGAAATGATGCTGATTCCTAGACCGCTTGTTTGATGGGCTTGAATAATCTCCCGGTTTTGGGGAGACAGTTTAGGATTCTCATCAACCCACCAAATCCAGATATGAGTGTCTAGAATGATCGTGCTAGTGCCTCCCAGTCTTCTGCAGCTACCGCCGGTTCATAGGGATCGTCATAGTGAATCACTTTTCCTCTGAGGGGATACTGCCCAGGTAAAATCTGTTGTTCCGAAGCCTTACGCATATCATTCTTGACCGATCGCAGAATTGCTTCAATAATTTGGATGCGCTCGACTATTGATGTTTCTTGCAATTTTTCGAGTATCTCTGATTCAATCATTTCAACTTATACCCCACTTTTCCGTCACGTCGGACCCGTTATCCCTATCCATCCATGAGGGCGATCGCGATTTTGCCCAGAAACCATGTTTTTCTGAAAAACATGGTTTCTTAATCCTTATCTTAAGATGAACCTTCCCTTGTTAGAAAGTCGATCCATTCCAGCCCCACATCGATCCTTGAGCGCCTGCGAACTCAATATAAATGCGATTTGGGGGTACATTCAGCTTTGCAGAAATTACCTGGCAAAAATCCTGACTCATGGACTTAGTTTGAGCTGGACTCATGCCGCCGACATTTTTAATCTCGATATAGCACACCGGATCTAAAGTACCACCAAACGTCATGGCCACATCTGGTTCAAAAGCCGTCATGACGTAAGATTCCGGCTTACTCAGATGCTCTGCCAACTTAGCCGAAAGCACTTGCAGGATCCCCTGAACCGCTGTCTTTTCCGGGGCCGGGGCAGAAGTTTTAACTTTAATCAAAGGCATATTTCACTTACCTTATACTAACTATTCCTAGCTAATAGTTCATGCCATCAACCATGAACCATTAGCCATCATACCTTAACCGCCGTAATTCCAGCCAGTATCTTCCAGTATGAGAGGTTCGCCCTCTTTGTGGATGCCAGCAGCAATCACTTCCCCAACATAGACAGTATGGTCGCCCTCTTCTACCGCACCTACTACCTTACACTCAACATATCCCAGAGAATCGCAGATAATTGGGCAGCCAGTTTCTCCCAGATAGAACTCCACATCTTCAAACTTGTCACCTACACGGCGCTGGGGCTTGAAGAATTGCTGGGCCAAGTCCTTTTTTCCCGCTTCCAGAAAGCTGAGGGCAAAGACACCACTGGATTTAATCATGGCATGGGATTTGGAATCTTGCTTCACGCAATTTACCACCAAGGGTGGCTTAAAGGAAGCCTGCATCACCCAGCTAGCAGTGAAACCATTAACTTCCTCACCATCGCACACCCCACAGATATAGAGTCCGTGGGGAATCTTCCGCAGCATTGTTTTTTTAGCTTGTTCGTCTAGCAAGGCATTTACCTGTATAGTTTAACAAAAAGCTACCGTTTACAAGACCTGTAGAAAATCGTAAGTCTCGTTTCTAGATTGGATTAACCACTCTAGGGCGCAACGGCTGCGCTTCTATCAACTCGGAGATATACTCGTTGCTGAATACTTTACGAATTATATTAACCGCACCATTCCAGTCAGCGTTAATCAACCAACCTTTGGCAGACCTAAACAAACCATCCTTAACTCCCCGACCAATAATACTTATGCTTCGCGATCAACCCGCAGACGGTCCGAAAAATCAGCTCAAGGTCGAGAGCAAAGCATTTGCTGGTATAGCTTTCCTCTATCTCTACAACAGAGATACCAACCAGCGCCCCCTTATACTTAATCCGGTCGTGAGTTGGCGATGTGGAATTTGAACAAACTGCCGGTTGTTGCATTTGCCAATCGCAATACCTTGCTTCCACTGGTCGGAGTAACCAATCACCAACGTCGAGACATTATTCTCAACGCAATAGTTGATAACGATACGACTGGCTTGATGCATGGCGTCATCAATGCGCCGGTTCCGTTTTTGAGTCAGTAGGCGCAGCCTCTTCGATGACTTACGCTTCCCGGTTAATAAAGATTGAAACTCCGCTCTGACTTTATTATACCGCTGATTAACTGCCTTCAGTTCACGTCGATTGACAATGATTGGTTGAACATCTCGCTTGTTGATAGCGAGAGTACAGAGGAAACCAGGTCTAACCCAGCCACAACACCAGTTGATATACATCGCTGTCATTGATGGTTTGATGAGTCCTTTACGGAGACCTGGGCGAATAATAGATACCGACCGTTCTCTTTATCAAGATAGCCGGGAATCTTTGGTTCACCCAAATACTTCTCAGGATGCTTTATCCAATCACGATGAGCATTGAAATAACCTTTCCAGGTTTTAGCTACTCGCTTAACGATTTGTTTAGATACCTTAGTTGGCAATTCCAAGTAAGCATCCGTAGGGCACTGGTTCCGTTAAGTGTTTGGGGTCAAGGTGCTGAATTTAGGAAATTACAGAGCAGATCGTATGCTAAATAATT
>JACOMV010000461.1 GCA_014324065.1 Hormoscilla sp. SP12CHS1
TTTTCTTCTCGACTGACTTGCATAACTGTAGTTACTTTAACTCGCTGATATATATACTCTTGGTATCGACTGGTTTGACATCTTCGCCAGTCAATAAAATATAATTGCACCGGAAAAATCGGAAACATAATGTTGACAAGAATGACAATAAAATTGCCGATGAGTAATTTTTAAATATACCTCTCTCCCCAAAAATGACAAATCTCTAATTAAACTTTGACGTTCTTGATGTATTTTTGTGATAGTTTCTCCACAAATTGTATTTTTTCATTAAGCCAGCGAATTTGAAAATAGTTGATATCATCAATGCAATGATAGAGCAACTTTCAACAGTTGCATTGGGAAAATTCAATAATTTATCGAGATTAAAATACATTTCGTAAATCATCAAACGGTAACACTGTATACATTTTACACCAAAAACCCAGGAGAGCCAATTAAGAGTAGTATAGCATATGCTAGAGCCGATTTTTCGGGCCGTCCGCGGACCGATCGCCCAGCTCACATCTGATTTTTGCAAATATATCTCCTACAGATAAATTTTTAAATATGAGATGCACCCGTCCGAACGTCTGCTGCTGAAATTATTGCCTGGTAATAATTACTGCACAAGAACGATTATTGCACGACGGCTGACGGCTTGCTATAGCCAGATGCACCCCCCGATCGCCCAACCCTAGTCAGTCAGTCAAGAAACCTGGTTTCTGGTCGCAGGTAAAATATCTCATCGATCGCTACAGTAGAAACCCGGTTTCTCGCTTCTACTTTACCGATGTCCTAGGATGGACTAACATAATTAGCCAGAAAAGCTTCCACCTCCCCAGCGGTAGGCTGAGATGCGATCGCCCCCGGTTTCATGGCAGTCAAAGCCCCCACAGCACAAGCATAGGTAATCACATCAGATGCAGTCTGGGAGTCTTTCAGGCATTGAATGCCCCGGAGACACAGTTGATGAATGAAACCTGCTGTAAAGCCATCCCCCGCCCCCGTCGTATCTCGAACATCCACCGAGAAAGCAGATACCTTCCCTTCATTTCCTCCCAGACAGTAGGAAACATCCCGATGGCCCGCCGTCACCGCAACGCCATCAACAGCATCAAGCTTATATTTAATCGCATCCGCATCCTGGGTGCCAAACAGGAAGTCTGCTTCTTCATCAGATATTTTCAGAAAATCTACTTTCTTTAATAATGCTTTAATTCGCTGTTTAGCGGACTCATGGTTAGACCAAAACACGGGACGCCAATTTACATCTACCATAATCTTAACATCGTACTGTTCTGCTAGCCCAATTGCTTTTTCAATGGCTGCCCGCGTTTCCAGATAGGCAAGTTCAAGGGTCCCTAATACCAGAAAATCAGCATCAGCAAATAAAGATACGGGAATGTCGTTGGCCTGCAAGTAGGCGTCGGCAAAATCAGTAGTCGGGATCTCCACAAACCCCGCAACAGTGCGATCGCCCAACTCCGAACGCACCACATAAACCTGGCGCGTGGGTGCTGTCGGATGGCGCTGCACCCCTGTAACATCCACTCCCACATCTTGTAATAGTTGCACCAGAGAATTTCCCGGTTCGTCCACGCCTACAGAACCAATAAACCCAGATGATGTCCCCAACTTTACCAAGGCACAGGCCACATTAGCTGGTGCGCCTCCGGCATAAGGAGTCCAAGACTGCACTTGTTCTAAGGGCAGTCCGAGTCGATCTGCTAACAGATCGAATAATATTTCACCCAAACACAAAACACGGGGATTTGTCATAGCACCATTTGCTGAGGTTACCAACTCTACATTATCAAGCATGGAGCATTTGTGGCATCATTATTTATTAGATAGCCCGTCGGACATCGCTGTTTGACTTCGCCATCAGGGAGATGGCCTCGAGTACCGGAGTGGATGGGGCCACCGTCAGGGGATGAGCGTCAATGGCAGCTTGTAAGGATAGGGAAGAAATGGGCGGGTTTCCAAGTTGCATAGCCAAGCCTAGTACGCAACGCCGCAAATAACTCCGATAACTCAGATGAGCAACGGCTTACCGATTTTCACCAATCGGATCATTACGTGCGACAAAAACTCTTAAGGATGAAAATTATTGATTTTCTTCTTTTTGCTCCGCAGTCAACTCTTTTTTTTTAGGCTTTTTATGTTTTAATTTGACTTTCTCCAATATAAGCTTTATCTCCTGCAAATTTCTGTTCTGAATTAAAAATATCTTTCCTTTCTCGCCATATATTTATATCGCTTTTTGGACCTCGTTCTCCAGGTACAACAATATCTGCACCACCAGGCAACACAATAAATTGATTTTTTAAGGAATGATCTTTCTTTTTACCCGAGTAAAACTTTTTCTGCTCTTCATAGTCTTTAGGTCTCGGAATGGCTTGTTCCTCGCTATCTACAATTAACTCATATTCATTTAACAGTTGGGATAACTCGTCTTCATTTTCTCCATTATTTTTAACATGTTCTATCAAACTCGGAGGCAAAGCATTACTCAAAATATCTTGCCAATAACTAAAATAATTATATGCAGTAGATTCACTGACATGAAAATGGACTCCTAACATTTGAAATGTCAAACCTTGTCGTAGATAAATCAAGGTTAAGAGTATTTGATCTTCCAC
>JACOMV010000462.1 GCA_014324065.1 Hormoscilla sp. SP12CHS1
AGCCATTTTTGGTAAATTTCTCCGCAAAAATGCCATTTTGGGGTAAATCACAAGGCAATTTTTGCCAATTTGGGCTAATATCGCGCTGCGCGCGACCCGGGCATGGGTTTTGAGGTTTTATACGTAGCAACTTAGGTTACAATTAAAGAGCAGAAACAGAGCCTCATCGGTCAGGTTCTCAATAAAGGTCTGGCTGGCTGGGTGCTCGGCAACCGCCAAGTGGGACTGATCGCCGATACAATGTCCGATCCGCGCTGGGTTATGCTAAAGAATCAACCTTACACCGTTCGCTCTGCACTCTGCGTACCCATTTTTCAAGGTAAGCTGTTGGTAGGGATTATTACCATGATGCATTCCCAGCCAGAACATTTTACCCTTTCTACGAGCAGTATAATCCAGATGATTGCTGCTCAAATCGCTCTGGTACTTGACAATACTCGACTCTCGATGCTCCAAAACCAACAGCCAGTTCAAAGAGTAGAAAAAACAGAGTCCCAAGGGTCAAGTAGGAATAAATTATCTGTTCTAGGTATGTACATAATCGATCGGAATGAAAAATTTATGTAAGCTAACCCCAGGCTAGCAGAGATTTTTGGCTATCCCTTTAATGCACTTGCCCTCAAGTCAATCTTAGATTTTACCACAGCCGATCGCCGGTGGGAACTTGCCGATCGGATCGATCTCTGTCTGGGAAGTCACGACCAAAATCTTTCGGGCCGCTTCCCAGGAGAACGTAAAGACCGCAGTATAATTAATGTAGAAATTTATGGCACGACCACAAAATTTTACGGCAGACCTGCTATAATAGGCGTTCTCAAAGCGGTGTAACTTCGGCACGATACAGCAGTTTATCACCGTGACGGTAGCCTGGACCAACTACTTTGACCAGATCCCCTGTTTCTGCTGTCCCCTCTGCTAGCTGGTGCCACTGGGGGTCATAAGGCACTTCTGAACCAATAGGGGCGATCGACTCTACTCCCCATTGTTCCACCAACTGTTGGACAGGTCGTACTAGAGGCAGCAAATTAACCGCTGGCAACTGGGGATTTTCTCGGGCTTTATCTTCCGCGAGCGGCCATTGTCGCAACCAAGATTCCAAAACCGCCAAACTCGACTGCTGAAATTCCAGCATTAATTCTTGCCGTTGGGAAGTCAGCTGTGAAGCCAAGCGCTGATACTCTTGGCTGATTTCACTATTGGGATCGCCGACACCCGCAAAAGTTGCCAGTAACTCAGTCACTGGCACTTCCAAGGTCTCAGACAGTTGGCAGAAAATTTCCCACCTTAGCCTGGATATTTCGCCTCTCCGCAGGCGTCTCAGCTGCTTCTCAGGTACACCAGACTTGCGACTGAGAGCCTTAAAGCTAGATAGTCCCACCCGCTGCATTAACTGCAAGAGCACTTGGTTATAGGTTGCTTCATTGTCCTGGGGTTTCGATATCTCCTGTGTGCTCTTGTCCCAGGGGACAGGAGATATTGATGGTTCATTGTTGATTGTTGATTCTTCATTGTTCATTGTTCATTGGATGATGCATGGCTCATGGAATGCCTTTCACCATGCATCATTAACTATTAACAACTGAGGTAGGTTTAATCAGACCTTGACTTTTTCGGGCGTAGCTGGCTCCTTGCAGATGGGCACAATCGCTTGTCAATGGTACGAGATATTTCAGTATAAAGGTCAGCAGTGTCCGCGTCACCGAAATCATCCGTAAGGCAGATAGCCTCCCGCAGGTGCTATGCGTAGGGAGCAAAACGATCTGCTAAAGCTATCACATGGTCTTTCCCATCCCAGATATCCAAGGGATATTCCGGCAGTATCGACGAGCACACGCTTCGCTGCTATCCTAGCCGTTCCCATCGCCAGTCCCCCTAGAGCTGCGATCCGCTCTGCTACCATATCTATATACTCTTCCAGTTCGCCGGGGATATCAAGCCGTGTTGGTAAAGCACGTTGTTTGTTGTTGTTGTCACTCATCATCTCACGCTTGTTGACATTTTTTCTTTATTAGCGTATTATTACGCCAGATGCATCCGCAGTACCGAACGGGGGGCCCGGCGGACGCGACAGCGGATCGTTTCTTTGCCCAGGCGCTGGTAGCCTCAGCCTTCAGCCTTCAGCCTTCAGCCTCATAGCGGTGACAACCAGAGAAACCATAATATTCACCATCCACTTCTAACACATCAATTGGTTCTCGTAATCCTTCCGCTTGAATAGATGGGCAGGTTTGGATGCTGCCACTTTTGCCGGATCCGTTTGTCTGAGCAGAGGGCGGCGAATCTGATTGGTGGGTATTTCTGCGATTCTCATCCTTTGCTTCCTCCCTTCTTGTCTTAATCATAGTCATTATGACTTCGAGAAGGTCAGAATTTGTCAAGAGACCATGACTTATGGGGTAATGCCCAGAACCGACGCGCCACCGAAAACCTGTCATAACGAAAATAAATCTCCTCATAGAGCCCGCACTATGCTGATGAGCCCGGACGATGGTAGAATCTATTTTTCTGAGGTTTAACCTCAGTGCATCGCATATTCGTTATCCGCATCATCCGCTAAAACCTGAAAAACCCTTTCCCAGACACCAATTTGGCGACAACGGCTAAAACGAGTGTGAATTACCC
>JACOMV010000463.1 GCA_014324065.1 Hormoscilla sp. SP12CHS1
TAAGTAATAGGACAAAATTAATTGCATGAGATTGCGGGAGCAGTCCCTGCGTTACAAGCGTTTCCAGCGTTCTGGCGCCACTCACTCTAGCAGAAGCTATTCGCCTGGGACCGCTACTTGGGGTAAACCCATGCTATAATTGAGGACGCGACTGTTGAGGTTGTAGCCGATCTTACCTTGTTCGAGGAGCGATCGCACAAAATGCTCCAAGTCAGATCCGATGCGGCGTAAGTTATACTCGGTCAGATCTGCCCCGGCGTAGTCTGACACCAACTCGTCGAATTTTCCGTATACCTGCTGTAAGGCTCGATCGTTCCAGTTCAACTCATTATCTGGATCTACATCTATGGTTAAGACATTGTCGCTGGGCTTGAGTTCGTTGTTCTCTACTCGGGCTGTAAAGATGCGGATGTGACGGGTGGTAGACTTAAGCAGCATGGGTTAATCTCATTATTACTCTGACTTTCATTATCTTACGCCACAGAAGCGATCTGTGTGTTTTTACAGCATTAACGCTACTGGCACGCTATCATCCCAGTTTGGCGAGCATAGGCGAAGATGCCCCCAGCATCAATCACTGGTCCCACTTCTCCCAGGGACTGGAGTTGGTAAGTCTGGCCCAGGGTATGGTTGTGAAGCTGATTTCGCTCAAAGTCAATGGTTGCTTCCTGACCGGTCTTAAATAGGTCGCAGAGGCGTTCCGTGCATTCCCAAGGGTACAGTTCTCCGGTGGCAGAACAGTTGCGGAAAAAGATCCGGGCGTAAGACTGGGCCACTACGGCCTTTACGCCGGATGCGCCCAGGGCAATGGGCGCATGTTCCCGGGAAGAACCACAGCCGAAATTTTCTCCACCAATAATGATCGGATAGTATGTCTTCATCTCCCTAGGGGGGATAAATTGGCCGTAGCGGTCCGGCAACCCACTGAGGGCGTAGCTTCCTAGTTTTTCATACTCTTCTGGTTTGGAAGGAACTAGAGTCAGATATTCTGCTGGAATGATTTGGTCTGTATCGATATTGTCATCGACCACAAAGATCTGTCCTCGAATTACTTTGCCCATGATTATCTGTTTACTATTGGTTTTCTCACATTCCTTGGTTTAGTAGGGTGGCAGCCACTAAAGAGTCTAGTTCTAGTTGCATCTGGGTACGGACTTCTTCATAGCAGGCATCCACGTAAGCCCTATCTACGGCCCCTTCCCTACCATAGCGTGGAAAGACGATCGGGGCACAGACGCGAGTGTAAATCTGTACTGGCGGTGGTATATTCGGTAGGGGACCAATTGCTAAACCCCAAGGCAACCCTAAAAACGCGGGAAACACGCCGATATCGGGACCAAATATCCACGGCAGGCCCCATGCATGCAGTTGCTTTACCTGTGGGTAGATATCGCCGAGTACGATCATGGTATCGTGGGCACCAATGGAGATCAGCGGTACGATCGGGGCATTTTCCCGCAATGCTAGCTTGATAAAGCCTTTGCGTCCCGCTAGGTTAATTTTATGCCGATCGCTGTGGGGGCGGAACATATCCTCTGCCCCTCCCGGATACACCAGTACTGCTGCCTCTCGGCGCAGGGCGGCGATCGCCATTTGTGGATGGGCCACAAGGGCCCCGGCCTGTACTGCCAGCTGGGCTATGTCAGGAAAAGTCCAAGCCGCTGGGTGCATCAGTCCATAGCTTAAGCGATCGTAACCTTCTCTGCGGAACCAGTCATACATAAACATGGAGGTATCCGGCGAAGCGAAGCCTCCATTATGGGAACCCACGAACAATATCTTCCCTTGTTCGGGAACGTGATGCCACCCTGATGTTGTGACCCGAAAGTAGTTGTGATAAAGCCATTCGGCTACTGGCATCCAGGATTTGATAAATGCGGGGTCCCGATCGTCTAAGGACCAGCCATCAAATCGCTGGCGAGATGTGGCGCGATGCTGCTGCGCAGCCGCCACGCGATCGGCCCGCGTCCGGTCCGAAAAATCGGCATCCCGTAAGTTAGCGAAAGCATTAAAACTATTAAACAATGTTTTTCCCGCCTCTAACACATTACCTTTTTTAGCATAATTGGTAAAATCGCGACCGAGTTTCTGGCACGGCACGGGTGCGTTACGACCGAATCTTCCACGGGCCAATGCACAGTCCCGGTTTAGTCACGGACAGAAGCAGCCTCAACCCCCAATTTTTCTTTCGCAGCTAGCATTTGGAGAGTCTATCTGTAAGCTTATGTCATAATTTGTCGCAAATTGGAAAAAAATTGCCTTGTGATTTACTCCAAAATGGCTGTCTGGTTAGAACCTCAAAAGCCAAATTAGCCTTGTGATTTACCCCAAAATGCGGAGAAATTAGAAATTTACCAAAAATGGTTGTCTGGGAAGTAAAATTTTTGATAAGATTGAGTCAGCGGATAAAATATCTTGATTGCTGGCCATAAGAGCTGGCGAGACCCAAGATAACGAATAACTTTTTTTGAGGAAGTAAGAAATGACTCTCAATGCAAAGGATTATGCGGCCCTGAAGGCTCTCTATAACAGTGTGCGATTCGTTCTGACGTAAACCAATAATGGTGAAAGTCGGGTCTGGTTCCATTAGCCAGATAACTTTGGTTTCATG
>JACOMV010000464.1 GCA_014324065.1 Hormoscilla sp. SP12CHS1
GCCGGATGCGGTGAAAGTCGCAAGTCCGGTTCCGAATGGGAGGGTTGGGAAGTGATTCCCAGCTCGACCCCTAACATCCAGGAGAAATCTACTACTCATTACACCACGCTTTCAAATCTGCTTGTCCCCAGTCTTCCTCGATCGCCTCTCGCATAAGCTTGGCATCCTCATGGGATATCGTACCAGCAAAGCGCCGCAAATCTTTACCTGACATGCCAACTGGCTTTTTCTTCGCTAAAAATTGCGCAAAGTCTAATACTTGCTGCTGTTGTTCCGAACTCATCTTGTTCAGCTGCGCCAGCAGCAGTTTCTCGATCGATGGGTTAATCATCAGCGTACCTCCCTGTTACTCGTCACTTCTTCTATCTTACCATCTTAGCACCGCAACTGCTTTTTTTCATATTTTACCGTGGTCAAAACCAGTTGGTTGTTGTTGGCCCGCGAATGACAGTGGGTGCGGCCCACCCTACAAGGTGAAATATAATCGCATTTTATGCCAGCAATTCAGTTATATCTATACCTTTCCAATCCTGGATCAGTTCGCAAATAACTTCTGGGGTGGTAAAGTTACCTGTAAAGGACTCAAATTGCCCACGATCGCCATTCAAGAAAAAGCTTAATATACTACAATGGTCTTTGACTCCGAAACCCATTTGGCAATCTACTCTCCAATTGTCCGCAGTGGTTGCGTATTCATAAACCGCATTATATGCTGCTCCAACTGCCGCCGCATATTCTTCGGTAAAACGCCGTAACTCTGTAGGAGACAGTTCGCAAAAAAGCTCGATCGCCTGAAAAGTAAGATTAGTGGGTTGATACTTGTAGTCAACTAGAGATTTGCAAATGTCTAACCCTTGCAGAAATTTTTGTGCTGATGATTTATTCATAATTATGGCGGGTGATAAGTATAGACCAAGGATATCTCGCTTGAGCCAAATTGTGTGCATCAGGTTGACTCATTCCCTGATTCACTACCAGATCGGATTCAAAAACTTCATGCCTTAACAAAACTTCGTCTAGGTCATTACCCTGTCCTGATGCCATTCTATTCGATGCCTCTGCCATGCGGATGTCGGGACTAAATTGAGAAGCCCCCACGCCACTGCCAAAAGCATAGTCTTTGGCCCGTTGAACGTCGGAAACACTCAATTGATAGCGACGGGCAATTCTAGGGATATCGTCTGTTACTAGGATAATCCGATCGTAAGCTCTCATTGCCTCTTTGAGGTACTTACGCTCGTATTGAGTCAGATGTGACCATCTTATAGCGAAAGTTGGCTCCCCGGGCTGAGTTTGGTTGGGTTCTGAGTTGTAAGACAAACTGATTGGTTATGCTGATTCTTGCTGTAACGTGATAATTGTAAACCAAAGGACTTGAGGTTCACGTGAACCAACTCCTGTCAGGAGACCATGCACGGGTTCGGGCCTGGTGTGGTCTTGCGCCTGTTGGTAGAGGGGTTGTGGGGCCAGAAACCCGATTTCTTCTCTACCCGATCGATCGACAAATGCATGACCACACCCGTTCGGGCCTGGTGACTCGATCGCATTGACACTGGCGACCTTTGGAAGCCGCAATATGCACCGGTAATCGGTGAAACCCAGTTTTTTGCTCATACCGGGTTTCTCAATTCCGTCGCAATGGGCCGGTTAGTGCCTACTCAAAGGGTGCCGTGCGGATAAACTCCTCCATATCCACCTCGACGTATATTTGGGGGATATCTTCAGGATCGTCAGACTCGTGATAAACCGGAGTATCAGAACGACCGAGAAGCACCCTTTCCAGAGAAGCCAAAATTTCCAACTCATTATCTCCAGGTCGCAGGGCGATCGACAAATCCTCGCAGCCCCCAGCAGCGGAACGGGCCGTACAGATTACCTTTTGGCCGTTGATGGTGCCATTAGTCAGGTACTCAAGGCTACCATTCTTGTAAGCTTTCTGAAACCGGTTCGAAACTTCGTAGCATCGCCTCCAAGGATCGTATCCCGCCCGTTCAAAATGATCTGTTACCCAGCGCACCACCGCAAGTTTGCCTCGTTTGGTCCAAGCATAGGTACTGGGTACGCGCTTGTCCAGCTTGTAATCGTATCCCTTCAGACAGCGGAACTGCAACTCCGAGTCTGACTTCACTTCCGGAGTATACTCAGTCCCGGTTCTAGCGTAGCTGCTGCTTCCCACTGCCAGCAGTGCTGCTGCCAGCACCGCCATCAAGGATTTATACTTAATTTTCATAATTAATTATTATCCTCCCTTATCTTCGCAAAATCCGCCTTCATTTTAAGTAGTTAGGCAAAATTAATTTTTTATTTTTTACAACATCTCGAAGCACATCTTCCACAGCTTTAACTAAACTTTTCTAACTCTCATAGGCATCAATATTTAGCCATGAGTATTTAATAAATCGCCACAAAATTTCAATAATATTTAACTGGGGAGAATAGGTAGGCAAATAAAAAATTGTTAACCCTTTTTTTTTCCATTCTTCTTGTTTATTTTTCACTGCATTACTCGTATGAGTGGAAGCATTACAGCTTGTTCGCTATTTAATTAGTACAATAACAGCATTTAGTAAACCAGTTCTTAAACGTATTTGTTCCCA
>JACOMV010000465.1 GCA_014324065.1 Hormoscilla sp. SP12CHS1
AGCTGAATTGGGTCTGCATTGAGTATAGCTCTAGTTTAGCACAAAAATGTTCTACTTGTTTCCTGAACAAGCTGTAAGCCGCCCCTTTGCATCTCTAAGGAAGATGCAGATTTTATCGTTCAAGTTTTGGATTATGCTTTGAATCGCGGTCTTTAATAATTTGAGGCTCTTCGGTACTTGGTTTGCTAGAACGCAGGGGAGGCGGTGCAAGAGTCCCGGGAAGGCGATCGCCTCGGAACTGGGCGGATAGGCGATCGCACCTGGGAACGCAACCATGAGGCCCCAGGGAGGACAGGAAGAAAGTAAACAATGATGCACGGCCATAGTGTATCTGCGGAGAAAAGATGAGTCCTGTCTCCATGTCCTAGATGCTGCCATAAACGGGGATGAGGGCACCTCGGACATCTGCTGCTGCTTCGGAAGCGAGAAAGCAGATAACTTGCGCTAATGATTCGGGTTTTACCCAGTTCGCAGCATTTTCCGCACCCATAGCTTCCCGGTTACTGGGAGTATCAAATATGCTGGGAAGCACGACATTGGCAGTGATGTTGGTGCCCTTGGTTTCATCGGCGATCGCCTGGGTTAGGGCGATGACTGCTGCCTTCGAGGCCCCATAGGATGCCATCTGTCCTGCGGGTTGCACGGCCCCCCGCGATCCGATGGTGACAATGCGACCATAGCCATGTGCGAGCATTTTCCGCAAGCTGTGCTTGCAGGTCAAGAATGTACTATGCAAGTTTAAGTCAAAGTCTTGTTTCCAATGTTGATAGCTGTATTCGTGGGTTTTGCCCATGGAAAAGCCCCCCACCAGATGCAGTAAAACATCTACTCGTCCCATATCGTTCACCAGTTGTTCTACCGCTGGTTCCTGGGTGAGGTCGATCTCTACAAACCGGATCTTCGCGAACTCGGCGGCTGGTAGAATGCTTTTGAGGCGATCGACATGTTTTTGAGTGCGATAGGGAATGGTGATCTGGGCACCTCGGGCGAGGGCCAGGGGGACCACGCCGAGACCTAAACCGCCCGTACCGCCTGGGATTAAAACTTGTTTGTCTTTCATAGTCTTATCTGTCTTAGTCCTGAAGATATACTGACATTAAAGGGTTAATTTAATCAAGATGCAAATTACTCAATGTCTCCATGCAGCTATCCTCGTGTCTGACCTGGAACGGGCAGAACAGTTTTATGGTAATGTGCTGGGATTGCCTAAGGTGGATCGTCAGCTCAAATTCACGGGTGCCTGGTATCAAATCGGCAATTTCCAAATTCACCTAATTGAGAACCGAAATCTCGCGATCGCGCTGTCGAACGCAGAAAAATGGGGACGGAACCAGCAGCTGGCCTTTTCTGTTGCTTCTTTGGATGAGACGAAACAGCAGCTGCTAGCTAACGGTTGTCCGATCCAGATGAGTGCATCGGGTCGGGCGGCCCTGTTTACCCAAGACCCTGATGGCAATATCATTGAACTAAGTGAGGTCTAATATGACAACAATTCAAGCCAGTAAAGTAACTCTAGCCTATCTCAGAGAAAAATTCAATCTGCAACGGACGGCGGACGAGCATTTTTTTACCGAGTGGTTAACGGACTTGCCAGAATTATCCGATGGGGAAAAGCAAGCATTGGACCAAGTAAAAAGCAATTATATTTACTTGGCAGAACTCCGTCCGATGATGGAAGACATTGTCAAGATGGTGGTGGTATCCCGGTTGCTAGAATTGGCAGGTTTTTTCCAACCGCCTTTTGAAATTGATGGCGAACCATCGATCGAAATCTTTGTTGAAGACTCCGATGATGTGATTAAGGGAAATATCGATGTCTTGGTGTTGCACAAGCAGTTATGGGTTATCGTCATCGAGTCTAAACGGAATGCGTTATCCTTGGAAGCAGGAAAACCACAGATTTTAGCTGAGATGCTGGATAACCCTCATCCTGAAAAACCTTCCTTTGGATTAATTACCAATGGTACTAACTTTAATTTTCTGAAGTTGACCAAACAGTCAGGAACAAAGTACGCTGTTTCTAATAACTTCTCGCTGACTAATCGCGGCAATGACTTGTACAGTGTTCTCAGGATCCTTAAGCGTCTCGGTCAGTTGGCTTTGCAATGATCTGGTAAAGAGAGGAGATGGGAAGATGGGCGCTCGCCTCTCTTTTCCTAACTATTATATTGGCAACGGTATAGTTATCTGGTAATTTATTCGGAAAATACTTGATTGATTCTATTAGCTATTTCTTCGGAAGAAAAATAACCTCTGACCTGTGACAGATGAAAATCATTGCCTATTCCTACTGCGACCCTCTGTTAGAACCGCCTCTGGACCCTGGGGTTTGGGGTTGGGAGGTCGATCGGGTCTATACAGATGCGGGCGGGCGTCAACAGTTGCAACAAATGTTGAGTGACTGTCGGACGACACCCGTGACTTATCTGTTAATTCGACGCTGGGAAGAATTGGGGGACTCGGTGGAGGAAGTAAATTCTCATCTGGAGGAACTAGGGTGTGTCATCAATCAAATTGCTTGACAGAAGTAGATGGATACGGTATGGAGTCCTTATCCAGCAATAACAATCAA
>JACOMV010000466.1 GCA_014324065.1 Hormoscilla sp. SP12CHS1
AGGAGCCGGATGAGGTGAAAGTCTCACGTCCGGTTCTGAAGACGAGTCGGGGGGGTGACCCTCTGGCTTAGTTTAATACTTTTAACCTCAGTGGAACAGATACGCTGACGGAGAAGATGAACCAATGGACAAAAGCAGCAGAGGCTTATACTCAACAGGCTCTTGTTTTAGTTGATTTTATCGACCAAAGCACGGACACAGCAGAAATACCACTGCCAAACAGCGCGATGACGACTACAGAATACGATGAATTTTGTGACGATCGCATGTCGGAGACAGCGCAGCTAGTGCCAGACTATACTGAGGAGGGGTTTCCTGATGTATTGAAAACAGGTAGTTTTTACGCTTGTATTGACTCAGACTCAAACCAAGCTAGAATATACATCCGGGGGAACGCCTTAGCGAGGTTCAAAAGCATTGACAACGCTGAATATAAGAGTTCGCTTTCGCAATTTTTTCCGACAACAAGTGTAAGAGTGCAAGGAAGTGACTTGTTAGGAGCTAATTAGCGATAATTTAGCAGCATAGTTGATAAAATAAACAATGAGGTCGAGTATGGGCAGTAGAGATATTGATAGAAATGGGCATCTTACCAAAGGTGGAAAAGTAGCATCGGAGGCTGGGTTTACACTCATAGAGTTGCCGATGAAAAAACTGCATAAATCCAGTAAAAGCTACGGCAAGCAAACCACTGGAGGGTTTACGCTGATAGAAGTATTAGTGGTGGTGGCAATGATAGGGATTTTAAGTGCGATCGGGGTTCCCAGTTGGCTAGCCTTCACAAATAGTCAACGCCTCAACACTGCTAGAGATCAAGTATACCTCGCCATGAAGGAAGCCCAAAGCAATGCCAAACGAGACAAACTTACCTGGCAAGCCAGTTTTAGAGAAGGGGAAGTAGATGGACAACCAGTCACCCAGTGGGCAGTCCACTTAGCTAGCGTCAGTCCTCATGAAGCCCCTTGGCAGAACTTGGATCCTTCCGTGCGCATTGTCGATACAGACATCGACTCCAGAGACAGAAACGAAACCACCTTCTATAGATATAGCAGTGGCGTGAACGAGGGTGTGTGGAGAGTACGGTTTAACTACCACGGTCATCCTAATAGTGTGAGAGATCTAGGACGCTTGACCCTAGCAAGTCGCAATAGTGACCCTACTAACCGGAACCGCAAGCTAAGATGCGTGTACCTTTCTACTCTGTTGGGATCAATGCGAACATCTAGCCAGCAGCGCACAAAAAAGGACGACCGATATTGTTACTAATTAAATCATCGGCGTTGCACAACTCCGGGATGATAAGGGTTGCTAATTGCTAATACTCAAAGGTTAATCTCGATAGTCATTTTTTGTCATGAATAGATGGATTTACTCTTTTCAATTAGCAATTAGCCAAAGTGCAATTTTCAACAATTGGCTGCTATCATCCCAAAAATGTGCAACGCCAAATCATCAATCAACTCCGATGTCAATAGATAAGCGCTAAAGCGCTTACTACGAACTAACAGCCGATCGCCCTCACTCTGCGGCCAAAAATTCCAGATAGCTGTTGCTAAGTTCCTTAACCGCCAACTCATAAAACTGTTTTCCATGTTCCGGGGTTGCCAATGCGGGGTTAGACCCCATACGTCCATCCGGATAGTGGCGGCGAAAATCAGCCGGTCCATAAAAACCATGTCCTTTACCTACCTCTGGGGACAGGGAAGCAGTTTTCATTGCTTCGGGATAAAGATACTGAGTTACCGCCACCTCACTGGGGGTAGCATGGGAACCTTCTTGGTCGCCATACAACTCTTTGGCTAGCTTGTAAACGCTACTGCACGTAAACCAGTTGGCCAGGCGACATTGTACCCGATCAGCATTGGCTATGTTTAAGTTTACCAGATGAGTATAAGTTTCCGCAAACGCTGCCTTCAGGGTAGCGATATTACCTCCGTGACCATTGATAAAGAAAAACTTAGTAAATCCTGCCCTGGCCAAACAGGTGATATAATCTACTACAAGCTGAATCAAGGTGCAGGGTCTCAGACTAATGGTACCGGGAAAGGCCGTGTGGTGCAAGGCCATGCCCACATTAATCGTCGGGGCCACCAGGGAGTTGACAGTTTCTCCTACCCCACGGGCGATCGCCTCAGCGGTGATGGCATCCGTACCGATCAACCCCGTGGGGCCATGTTGTTCTGTCGAACCAATTGGTAGAATCAGACCGGACGATTGCGCTGCGCGCACGCTACGCGATTGGCCCAGATAAGCTTCTACTTCCGGCCAAGTACTTAAATGTAGCAACATTTCCGGTTAATACCTCATACATCTTTCTGTGGACGGGATGGCGAGATCCGATCGCCAATAAAATATTTTCAGGCAAATTTTAGGTTTTGGTCGGAAGCAAGAGGCAGCTATCGTTAAAATAAGCAATAAGGATAAGGTAATGTCGATTACCGCTAGCCGTCGGGTGTGGTCAAAACCTGTCGCTCCTCATGAACTCTCCCAATTAAACTAAGTCAACCCGTCACCGGGCCGACTCGTCTTCAAAACCGGACGTGATACTTTCGCATCATCCGGCTCCT
>JACOMV010000467.1 GCA_014324065.1 Hormoscilla sp. SP12CHS1
AGGAGCCGGATGATGCGAAAGTATCACGTCCGGTTTTGAAGACGAGTCGGCCCGGTGACGGGTTGACTTAGTTTAATTATTTCACATATCACCCCATAGTATAACTATACTTTAGAGAGAACAACTGCCGCCTGGGGAAACCGTTGCTTCAAAGCTGGCCAAACAGGGCAAGGTATTTTATCCTCCAGGTTACCCTGGCGTTTCTGATTGAAATTATTCCAGCTAAATGGCGCTTTCCCACAACTGGACATCCATAGCAGGCGCTTTGCCCTCGTCATGGCCACGTACAGCAAACGAAATTCTTCTGCTATCTTCAAATATTCCGCCTGTTCCCATGCTTCTCCAATCAATGGTAGCGGTTGTTGATGCAGGTGGGCGCGAATTTGGGCCCTGGCCACTTCCGATAAGGTAAAGTCTCCCAAAAACTGCGCTTGCGGTAGCACCCACAAACTCCCGGGAATGGTACTGTCGTGCAAAAAGGGCAGGAACACGTAATCCCAATCTAATCCTTTGGCTTTGTGCATGGTGATGATGGTCAACTGATTTGGCCTGCTGTAGGGAGAATCATCTTCCGAAACTTCCACTGGTTCAAAGCTTTCGGAATTGACAATTTCATTCAGGACATTTAGCATCCCTGACATCACAGATATGGCACTATCCCCCATTGTCTGCTGGGCGACTCTTTCTGCTAATTTGTCAGCGGTGGCCAGTTCGCTTCGGTTATAATTTAAGGTCAAGGCTAGGAAAGAAATTAGCTGATAGGGTGGCAGTTCCAGTCGCGCCCGCAGCAAACTCCGACAGTAGCGGCGAATCTGTTTTACGGGTTCTTTGGGCGGCTTATCCAGAGGACCGGGATAGATAAATTCCTCTGGTAAACTGGCCAGGGTGTTAAAGTCTTGGGAGGTAATCAGTTGTCGAAAGAGTAGCACTTGTAGCGCTGCTTTTAAGGAGTCGGGGGAATGGGGACGCTGCATGAATTGTAGCAGGGAAAGCATTTCTCTGGGAACCTGTGATTGCCGATCCTGTTCTGCTACTTCATATATATTTATTTCTTTGCCATACAATTTTTTGAGTTCGCTGGCCACAAATCTTCCTTGGTCATTTGTCCGCACTAAGACTGCGGCATTCCGTTCCGGGTGACTGGCGAATAAATCTTTTATCCGCTGACCGATCGCTGCTACTGTCTGGTAAATATCTTTGGGCGTCTGTAACTCTAATCCTTCTTTTTCTGGGGGCGGATTAGCATCTGGTTGGGGGTCTCCTGGTGCAACTAGACGAATCTCTTGTTCGCTAAAGGGCAGTTCTGATGCTTGCTTATGGGACCCGTTCTTACTCAGGTATTTATTTACCCATTTGAGCATGTAGTTAGCCGCATCAATGATGATTTTGGTACTGCGACCCGCTCGATCCATTGTTGCTAGTTTGCCCTGCTGTTGGCAAGCTTGGCAAAATTCCCGAAAATAAATGGGGTCGGCGGGTGTAAAGGTAGAATTAATTGCTTGATTGGGGTCCCCTACCCGGATCAAATTCAGGGGTTTTTCTTCGTTAGCGTCGGCGGCGAGGATCTCCAATAATCTCGTCTGCAAGGGGGTGGAATCTTGCGCTTCGTCTTCAAAGACGGCAAATACTTGCTTTTGCCAGAGGCGCCGCGCCCCGATGTCTTCTAATACTCTCATTGCTCCCAAGATCATGTCATCGTAGTCGATCAGAGAACGCGATCGCAACAGAGTTTGATAGTTCTTGTACAGCCCCGCTGCTACTGTTAATATCTGATATTCATCGGGTATATTTTGAGTGGCGACAATTTCTGCTAAATCCTGGGGCAAAAGTCCGGAACTTTTCGCTTCGTGAACTACTGTATAGGCCAATGCTGGCAAGACTTCCGTGCGTAAAACTGATTGGCGGCGCAGGCGTTCTGTTTCTTCCCCATCAAATTGATTTCCCTCTAGTAAGCGCTGATAATAGAAGGGATGGGCTGCTATCCATTGTTCTACAGTGGTACGCAGTAATTGGTGCGATCGGTTAGGAGATACGATCGTCGATGTTTCCAGACTTAAGGTGGAAAGTTCGGGATGGCGCATGGCTATATTCAGGGCTAAACCATGCAGGGTATAGACGACAACGCCATTTTGTGGTATGGATAATGTCTTGAGATGTTCGCGAATTTTGGCTTTGATACTGGCAGCAGCGGAACAGGTAAAGGTAACTACAACCAGTTGGTAGCGGGAGTGCAATTGGTGGCGGGCAACGGCGATCGCTGCGGCCCCGGCCATCCCGGTAGATTTTCCCGATCCGGGAACCGCTGAAATTGCTAGCGGTCCTCCTTGCCATAACGCCATGCTTCGCTGTCCCGATCGCAGGCCCTTCGCGCTCGCTTCTATTGTCCGATCGCGCAGAGTTGCCGCCAGGGAAGGGTCTGGGGCAGACTGGGAAGTTGTCGGGGTAAGGTGTGAATCAAAATCGTCTGGCATGATTAATATTTTAGTGCGATTCGTTTAGGTATAAACTGCTTACAGTGAAAGCCTAATTGGTTTCATTAGCCAATAAACTCGGTAATCATGCGGACATTACAGAGATATTTCCAGCGAGTGCTAAAACACTGGACATGATAGCAGACGATCCGGGGACTTGGATGTACCACTGTCACGTCAACGATCACCTGAATGCCGGGATGATGACGCTGTTCGCAGTTGAACCTATTTCCTAGTCGGAAGTTTTCAGAAGTTTTCCCTTGTCGGGGAACTTCTTCAGGCTAAACTTGAACTTATAATAGGAAAGCATGTGGTCAACTACTGATAAGAACCAATGAAACATAATTGATCTGAATTACTATCCCGTTTTCAACTAACCGATCGCAAAAAAAAATGGCTCCGTCAAAAGCTTTGTCCTGCCTGGCTTCTGGGCCCTGTTAGGGGCGATCGCCTTAACCAGTTGCAGTGCCGGGCAAGATTAACTCCAGCAAGACTAGGAACCAAAAAAGCCAACTGGGTTGTAAGGCCGTAGGAGGGCAACAAAGCCAATTTTATCCCTTGGGTGGTCGGGGTCGAACTGGGGGTCGCCCCCCAATCCTCCCTTACTTCAGAAAAATCGAAACCGGACTTGCGATTTTCAC
>JACOMV010000468.1:0-2536 GCA_014324065.1 Hormoscilla sp. SP12CHS1
CATAGCCATGGGCGACATGCTCCGGATATGGAGACTAGCGCGAGAGAGTGTGTGAAATTAATTTTGTCCATGTACTTACCATCATAGACTTTGATTATGGCACGGACTCCATCATGCTAACAGGAGGTTTGAGTGTCACAGATGTGACGAGCGGCTCTCGGCAAGGAAATGCCTTGATTAAAATCAAAGGAGGATACTCCGCCATCCTACGTGGCATTGATCCGACCGAGATTAATGCCGAGGATTTCATTGTAACGTATCATGATAGTCTTTTTTAGGCGTTGCACAATTACGGGATGATGGGCATAGTTGCAGAAGTCTTAAACCTAGACTAAAAGCCAGTTTCAGTTATGCAAACAAGGGCATCATCCCTTTTTACTAGGCGCAAAGCGCCTAGTAAGCGCTTTAGTGCTTACTATGAACGACTATCTACTATCTACGAATGACTATTTCGGGCAGCCAACTCGTGCAGGCCAACTCCTGCGACAACTCGCGCAGCTCTTAGAAAAGCAGCGTCAAAAAGCCCTGACATTCTCGGAAAGGTTACAACGACTTTCTCTGGTGGCGGACTTGTCAATATCGGGTAAGATAATACTAAACTTGACCTAATTGTTTAGGAGGCCCGCTATAAACGGTAAAGACTAAAGTCTTTACTACAAACGGCCTCTCACGCTGTCCTCTAGATAAGACTCGCCGTGCAACCCGTTGACTTTACTACCCTAACTGCTGCTTGTGCTGAACTGCGCGATCGCATGCTGCCTGCCAGACTAGAACAAGTCTATCAGCGCGATCGGCACAATATAGCCCTAGCATTGCGAACCCTGAAGGGCCGAAGTTGGCTAAATATCTGCTGGCATCCCCAAGGGGCACATATATGCCTCGGCACCCACAATGACCACCGCAGGAAAATCCCCGATACCTTTACCTTTAGCGACCAACTCCGACATCAACTAAACGGTCTGGCCTGGGTGGCCATTGAACCAGTCGCCCCTTGGGAAAGGGCCTTAGACCTGCAATTTGCCAAGCGTCCGGGAGAACCAGCCCTCTGGCACCTGTACGTAGAGATCATGGGCAAATACAGTAACGTAATTTTAACCAATCAGCAGAACCAGATCGTCACAGCCGCCCACCAGGTAAGCGAAGAAAAATCCAGCGTCCGTCCCATTCTCACCGGTCAGCCCTACTCACTGCCACCAGCCCTGACTAATCCTATTCCCAATTTAAGCGAATCTCCTCAACGCTGGCAAGAGCGAGTGGGATTAGTTCCCGGACAGTTGTGGCGTCAACTGCTCAAATGCTATCGCGGACTGAGTCCAACCCTGGTAAAATCAATGGTCACAGCAGCGGGGTTAGAGCCAAATCAACCTACAGATACTCTCACAGATGTAGAGTGGCAGCAATTGTGGAAATGCTGGCAATTCTGGTTGCAGACCCTAGAAACAGCGCAATTTCATCCGGGCTGGACAAAAGAGGGATATACTCTAATGGGTTGGGGCGCAACGGCACCAGTCCCTTCTACCCATGAATTGCTCGCGCAGTACTATACCAGCCAGTTGAACCGCCAGGAATTCACCCAACTCCGCCATCAACTCCTGCGACAACTCGCGCAGCTCTTAGAAAAGCAGCGTCAAAAAGCCCTGACATTCTCGGAAAGATTACAACAGTCGGACAACGCCGACGAGTATCGTCAACTTGCTGACTTGCTGATGGCCTATTTGCAAGAGTGGCAACCGGGAATGACATCCATATCCCTGTGCGACTTCCAAACAAACCAACCCATTACCATTCCCCTAGATCCCGAAAAGAATGCCGTCGGTAATGCGCAATCCCTTTACAAGCGTCACCAGAAGCTGAAACGGGCCCGCAGTGCCGTTGAACCATTATTCAACCAAGTGAAGGCAGAAATCGAGTATCTCGAACTGGTGAAAGCTACCCTCTGGCAACTGGATAGCTACGAGGCCAAGGAAGATTTACAAACTATAGCAGAAATTCGCGAAGAGTTAATCGATCAGGGATATTTAGATCGGGGGCCCCGCCACGCTCCGGGCCCCCTCCGCTGCCACACTGATGTTTCTGTTCCTTATCGTTTCCAGACACCCAGCGGTTTTGAACTGTTAATCGGTCGCAACAACCGGCAGAATGACCATCTGGCTTTTCGGATCGCCAATGACTATGACCTCTGGTTTCACACCCAAGAAATTCCTGGTAGTCACGTGCTCATGCGGTTACAACCTGGTAAACTACCCGATGACGTAGATTTGCAATTTGCCGCCGACCTGGCAGGGTATTATAGTCAGGGACGCCAGAGCGATCGGGTGCCAGTGGTGTACACAGCCCCCAAGCATGTTTATAAACCCAAGGGCGCCAAACCTGGTATGGTCATCTACAAGCAAGAGACTGTCCTCTGGGGGCGGCCCCAACAGGCGATCTTCGATACCTACCGTTCCGGAAAAATCGAGCGCATCCCGTATCCCTCACGGGACGCGCAGCGCATAGCCAGACCAGAAGTTCGTATAGGGACCGCGAAAAAACAAAG
>JACOMV010000468.1:2684-4898 GCA_014324065.1 Hormoscilla sp. SP12CHS1
AATAATCCTCCTTTAGGATCCAGTAGTCTAGATGCACCAGTTGGTACAGCGATAGAAATTGGGTAATTTATTTTTTGGAAGTCCCTTAAACAACATTTCGACAACTTATTGGCAACTTTGACCAATTCGATATCTCTGCCAGAGCTCTTGTCCAGCAGTAGCGCTACCCTAAAGGGCAGCGGTACAAGAACAAAGCCCGCCTGCGCGGGCTAGCTTCTCTGTGGGGACGCGGCACACAGGAGATATCTCGGACGACACGACCGGCGATTAATATTGCTGGTCTTGGTTTATTGTGCTTGACATAAGTTAGATGATGACCTATAACCACGGCTCGCCATTCCCCAATCACCCTACTGCCTGACGCTGCTGCTTGAGATAGGCAAAAACAGACTTATCGCCAATATCAGGGGGGATGGCTTGCAGGGCCTTGCGCAGGGCAAACACTACAAACCCCACCGCCCAGGTAGCCAGCAAGACTCGTTCTGCCATGACTGGTAAGATGCCAGTCAGATGTCCTAACAGCAGTATGGGTACTAAGGGAGTCAGCAACTTAGTTTCCAGGCGCGAGAAGCAAAAGGCTTCCTTAAAGTAAATTCCTGTCAAGGCGGCGAAAGTGAAGCCGATGCCAAATAAAGTGGTCGGGTGGTTGTAGACAGTCAAGGCCAAAGGTTCCCTGAAGAACAGTATGTACCCGATCGCGGCCAGGACCCCGATCGCCCAAAACAACTGTAATGCGCGGTGCAGAACTGCCAGATAGATGTGGATGGTGAGCAAACTGATCCCTAAGGCTAAACAAAACACTCCATAGAGGGGAGTGAGGGCGTTAATAACAGCCGGGGTGCCTCCTTGCCACAGCACTAGGGTACTGCCGATGGCAAAGCATAAGGCGGCGATGTTTAAGGCAGTGCGATAGATAATTACGCCCGATCGATCGGCCTCTGTAATAGTAAAGGAGCCAAACTGACCTTGATAAATTTCTGGTTCGGATGCTTGCAACTGAGTCATAGCTTGCTAATTGAAATGTCATGAAAATTAACTTCTATTTTATCTTTCCAGTCTAGCTGAAGTTGAGATTGAGCATTACCTCCATTGACAGCAATCTCTACCCAGCCATGACTTCCTACCAAGGCGATCTCCTCTAGAGGCGGGCTGTCTGCATAAGTATTGCTACCCTTAATCACCTGGTTCTCTAATTTAATATACCACTGTTTTGCCCGAACGCAGCTGCCGGGAATATTGGTGATTAAATTGCCAAAATGGTCGATATACTGAATGCAGCCTGTGATGCTGGTTTCTGTGTGAGTACATGCAGGTAGGGGTAACTGGACTAAAGTTTCTGGGTCGATCGGGTTTCCCAGTTCAACTAGAGGGACGCCGCTTGCCAGATGGGCCCCTACGGGGGCGAAGATATCTCTACCGTGAAAGGTGCTGCTGGGTGTGGGTGTATGCCAATATTCTGGGTTTGTGAGTTCGACCGCTGCTAGCACGGGATTTTCCGCGAGAATGCCACTGAATATTCCGTTATCGGGTCCGACTAGATAACAGTCCGACAGGAAAAGGGCGATCGCCCTCCTGCTACTCCCCACTCCGGAATCGACAACAGCGACATGAACGGTCCCGGCGGGAAAATAGGGCAGGGCCTCACGCAAGCAGAACCTGGCCGCGAGAATGTTCTGGGGAGGAATGTTGTGGGTGATATCCACTACTTTTAAACTCGGGTTAATCCGGGCAATTATCCCCTTCATTACCCCTACATAGATGTCACTCAAGCCAAAATCACTCAGCAAAGTTAAGAGGTGGCGATCGTCCATTAACTTATTTTCCCTTAAACAAAGGACCATTTTACAGCATGTTTATATAAGAGGCAGAAACTGGAGTTTGCGTTCCGGACAGCTGTGCCCAAGGTAGATTCACTTAAGGAAAAACCGAAAGGTTCTCATGAAATCCTTATGAGGCATATACTATGAAGTACAAATTTATCAAGAATTTAACCGCTTCTAAAAATCTCTGCATATCTAAGCAAACAGCCCAGCCACGCTTTGATCCAAGTCCAAGGTGTAACTTCGCTTAACTAGAAGTGCGTTTACGCTTGGTATGGTTTCCCAAGCATGCGGGATCCACCAATTCCTTGACCTCTAGAGCGTCGGTCCATTAATATAACTTGACAAATTCAGACATCTGTGAATCTACATATTATCGACATATTCTCTGGTG
>JACOMV010000469.1 GCA_014324065.1 Hormoscilla sp. SP12CHS1
ATTATCGAGTTTATTGGCTAATGAAACCAATTAGGCTTTCACTGGTGTCAGTTTGTACCTAAACGAGTCGCACACGGAACTAGACATTAAATAGGTCACCTTCCGTCCCATGATGATAAGAGCTGAAAGATGTCAAAAGTCTACACGATGGATGAAGACCTAGGCCAGGTAAAAAGAATAAGCGACCCATAAGAAGGTCAACGTTAGTAAAGAGTGCATTCCATGGGTTAAAGTCTTCTCCTGCACGAACCCTCCGGAGCCAGGCATAAAGTAGTCCGCATAAAGCGCAACCACGAACGGGTAAAATTTCATGAGACAAGGACAGGAAGAGGCAACTCAACCAACGTCTACCTGTGACAAAGATCAGCTAACCAGTAGCCTCCTGCGGTGAAAGTCGCAAGTCCGGTTCCGAAAAGGAGGGTTGAGAGGCGACTCTCAGCTCGACCCCGACCAAGTTAGCAGTGACTCATCCCTAGTTAGAGTCCCAAGTCATTAAAGAAGGAGATGGTACGATGAAAATTTCCATGAATGAACTGATCCGATATCTGGTAGAAGCCTTCAACGAAATCTTTCGTCCTAATGGTGAAGACTACCCATCCATTGGCGTACAACCATTTGATGGCGATATTTACAGCCAGTGGGTATAAGAACTGACCGATTTTAATCAGGCTAGTGGAGAAGCTATGTTGGCTGTCGTTTCGTCCGCAAAAATTTACCTATCGACGGGAACTGTGGTGCGATCGCCTGCCACCTGGCAGGAGTATCAAGCGTTGTGCGATCGGCGAGGGGATGGCTCCATTCCCCGGATCAAATATCGTTCTGGAGAATTGTTCCTCATGTCACCCTTACCAAAACACGGACGAGACGCCAGTTTAATAGCGGACATCATCAAAGTGCTGCTCGATCACGTAGGGCAGGAGTATGATTCGTTTACCCCGGTAACAATGCAACTGCCAGAAGAAAGCGGGAATGCTGCGCGCACGCTACGCGATCGAGCCAGACTATTGTTTTTACATCGATCGCTGGGAAGCAGTTTCGGGTAAAGAGCGGATTGACTGGCGTAACGACCCACCGCCGGATCTGGTGTTGGAAATTGATGTGACCAGTTATTCCGATGTAAGCGATTATATTCCCTATCGGGTGCCGGAAGTCTGGTTGTTTCGCAACAAACAACTGTCAATCTACCAACTTCAGGGCGACGGATACGATCTGGGATCGCAAAGTCGGTATTTTCCAGAGGCGAACCTGCCGGAGGCGATCGGTCGATGTTTGCAAATTGCCTACCAGCGCAATACTAGCGCGGCTATTCGGGATCTGAAGCAGCGGTTGGGAGAATAACGATTCCATTGCCCTATGCGGCTAATTCGATCGCTTCCAACAACTGGTGCAATTTTATAGAGAAAACCCTTATCTGTCAACAACGCCTCACTGACCAACTTGGAATCACCATCTAATAGATGGCGGCGCTCGTTCCTATAGCAAGCCGTGCAGGAGTTGTGCAATAATTATTTTTGTGCTCAAATACTTGCCCTGCAAGGGTTTGAGCTGCAGACGCTCCCCCCGGGATATTTGCACAAATGATTTAGGTTCGCTATATCTGAGCTACTACCCATCATTACTACAACATATTTTATCTCAAAAATGTGTAATCTAAATCATATACTGCAATGATTAGATCACAACTACAAGAAGTTATACCGGTTGTTTGTTATATCGGGCCTTGACGATCGCCTTAGGGACTTGACAAAAAATAAAGTACCAGTTATACTAGAGTTATATTAATCAATTTTCCTCCAGCTAGTGGAGAGCACAGCTAATATGTTCACTAGCTCTAGTTGTTGGCATGATAAATACTTTCCGTAAAAAAAGCCCTGGAAGATTTCTATTCCAGGGCTTTTGGTTTATGTTATAGAAGGTTGTTAAGCTGTGGGTCGTTGACATGCTTTCCTGACTGCCTGTCTAGAACTATCCTACTTGGCAAGGGTGAAAAACTATTTCATTGGCAAGGGTTTAATCACTTAGGGTTTATCAAACTATTGGTCTATTTAGCTCAATTATTCATTCCAGATTCTGTTAATTTTATAAGCATCGAAGGCAACATCTATACTCAAAATTGGTAGATTTTCTACAGTAGCTTGTGCAATTAAAAGTCGATCGAAAGAGTCCTGATGATGAAAAGGTAAGGTGGAAATAATTGCGAGATGATTTAATTGAATTGGAAGAAGTTCAAAATATTCGAGATGGAGCTTTTGTGTAATGTAATTTTCCAAAGGTAAGGATAGGGTTAGTTTGCCTTTTGAAAGATTGATTGCCATTTCCCAAACACTGGCAATGCTTATAAGTTTTTGATTATTGATATCTTCCATCAGTTCCCGGACAGTATTGCTACCTGAGAAGAACCAAATCAAGGCATGAGTATCGAGAAGATACAGCTTGTAGGAAACAAGTAGAACATTTTTGTGCTAAACTAGAGCTATACTCAATGCAGACCCAATTCAGCTATGGGACGTTACTCT
>JACOMV010000470.1 GCA_014324065.1 Hormoscilla sp. SP12CHS1
AGCTGAATTGGGTCTGCATTGAGTATAGCTCTAGTTTAGCACAAAAATGTTCTACTTGTTTCCTGAACAAGCTGTATAATGCTATAGCCGCCCAGGAACAGAAAGAACGTCCAGTCAACTCGATTACAGATGCTATTAGACGCTCGCTCAATCCCGAAGAAATCTTGCAAGTCGCCGTCAAGGAACTAGGGACAGCACTGAAAACTAGCCGCTGTCTGATTTATCGCTGTAAAGCATCGGATCCAGTTGCCACCATCTTCCATGAATATCTCGGCGTTGACAAGCTTCCCTCCCTAGTCGGACAGACTTAGCAGTTGCAAGGTTCTCCCCTATTGACCGAAGCTCTACAGCAGCTCGAAACAGTATATGTAGAAGATACTTCGACCGACCCTCGCCTGGCGAACAATAAACAAATAGCATCTGCGATCGCCAAGTGGAAAATTCGGTCCTGGCTCTTCATACCCGTACTATATAAAGACCAGCAGCTGGGCACGATCGAGTTACACCACCAAAACTCCCACTCTTGGGAAAAAGATGAACTAGAATTAGCAGCAGCGATCGCCACCCAAGTAGGAGTCGCCCTCATGCAAGCGGAAGCCTAGGCTAACCTAGAAGATCTCAACGAGCAACTAGAAGCCCTCGATCGCACCACGCGCAACCTGATCGCTATCAAAGGTCACGAACTGCGTACTCCCCTATCCACCATTCAAGTTTGCCTAGAAAGTCTGGCCAGCGAACCCGACATGCCACTAGACCTGCGGCAAGTCATGCTCGACACTGCATTAGGCGACGCCGAACGGCTGCGGGAAGCGATCTGCGACTTCCTCACCCTTTCCCGTTTAGAAAGTGGTAGCGTCGAATGGAACCCAGAACCCCTACTCCTGCAAGAATGCATCGACTTAGCCATCAGCAACGCCCGCAGCCGTCGGATGAGCAAACATCTGCCCCAGATTACCATCAAACTGCCAGTATAACTGCCCCTAGTACAGGTCGATGGTGAATGGTTAGTACAAGTGCTCTGTAAACTGATCGACAATGCCTTTAAGTTCACCCAGCCAGACGGCCAAGTCACCATTGCCGCCCATAGCAATGCCGACCGGATGGTGGAAGTCTGCGTCTGCGATATTGAACGCGGCATTGAAAGCGATCGCTTGAAGGCCGTCTTCGATCGCTTCTACCAGGAAGAAGGCGCATTGCGGCGCACCACCGGCGGCACCGGTTTAGGATTAGTTAGCCATTTGCCGTCAGGTGGTCCAGAATTGGGGAGGCTACCGACCCCGGACAGGCGGGACGCCTGTCCTACGGCAAGGCAAGGAGGCAAAGCAAGGGAGGGTTATAGAGATTGGAAATCCCTTATATTAGAGCCTACATTTGAGTCCTTGCTTCACACCACGGTGATTTCATTCCGCAGCATTAAGGACCGGTGTCACCCCCGTACCTGGGGGGAGGGAATTGAACCCGAATGAGTACCACAGTTACCTGGCTAATGATTCCAGGTGAGGCGTTCCGTATTTGACTACGTTAGACCTCAACAAATCGCACGTCAAGATAAATGCTAATCTCAGCAGTGGCATCATAGGCAGCACGGCCAGAGAAGAAGGATTGAAAACTCAGCCACCCAGCAATGTTACCTATCACCCACAGGGGACGAGTGGTAGGAGAATGGTCCGAGTACCAGGCCATGCGGTCTTCAACGGACACCGGTTCTAGGTCAGCAGTCGCCAGTCGTCCGGGAATGGCGTAATTATAGATCTCGACAATTCTCGGCAGGTCAGCAGCACTGGCATCGCGGATAAACATAAATGGCTAAAAGTCTTATATATTCAGGGTTACAGAGCATTTTCAAATAAAATTTGAAATTTTTGGGAAAAAAGGGTTGACAAACGCCAGGTTGATATAGCAGAATAGAGAAGGTTATGAAATTGGGACTGTAGTTCAATTGGTTAGAGCACCGCCCTGTCACGGCGGAAGTTGCGGGTTCGAGCCCCGTCAGTCCCGTTCCCAGCAGAGATAGCGTAGAACTGGCGTCCTGCCCCTCTACTGGACCGACACTCTAGCACAAAAAAAATAATTTTGTATCAAAAACTACAAAAAATTCCAAATATCTGTAAAGTCTAAGTGGGTAATTCATATTTTTTTAAATAGGTCGCAACTTAGGTTTACTACGAACCCGCAAGCACTAAAGTGCTTACTACGAACCCGCAAGCACTTTAGTGGGCTGGCAATGGTTTCACCTGCCGTATCCCACCGATTGTCAGACTGTTTCCATTTTCCTAACCGCTATGACCCCGATGGCTTTACTCCCGAACGGGCAGAAGATCGCAAATCTCCCTATACACTCATCGGTTTTGGTGGCGGCAGACATCGTTGCATCGGTCAAGCATTTGCTTACCAGCAGGTTAAGGTAATTTGGACTGTGTTGCTGCGGCAGTTTGAGCTGGAGTTAGTGCATCAAAACTATGAACCAGATTACACTACAAATGATTGGTTGTAACCTTAGATGGATTCCATGTGCCGGGTTTATTGTCAGTGCTTATTGGTCGGGTGAAGATTCGCCAATGACCAGTATCCTTTCCCTTTTTGGGCCAGTGTGTAAGCCTTATTCCACTGGTTCTTAATGACGACACTACAAATCTTCGCTTTATGCTCACCATAGTCACTTGCTCGACGATAACCGGTTTAGGCTACCAGTCAGTGCGCCTTTCCTTCCCGCTTCACGGATTGATGCCATCTCTACCGTGGGGAGGGTGCTGTCACTCATGCACCTGGAGGGGTGGGCTTTCACCACCATCATCTGTAAGTTCTCGGGGCCAATGTTACCCATCCCTTTCAACGTGTATTAATACTTACCCTTAGTAATCCAAATAGTATTACTAAGGGATTACTTGGGGTGGGATGCAGGAGCGAACATTGACACTAGCCTAAAATTTTCTGTGAAGCAGCTAGCGTTAAGTAGTTGTGCAAAATTATTTTTAGATTTCTGCAAGGTGGCGATCGCACATTATAGCGCTCGCTAGGCTTTCAGGGATTTAAATTATCTTGTGAGAAAAATATCAAAATTATTTTGCCCATGTACTGATTATCAGCTATCGGATTTACTCTTACAGCTAAAATACAGAAAATATCTCATAAGAAAGATTACGCCTAGTCCCAGGTTGTATTATAATGAAATGAGAACAGCCATAGACTAAAGTATTCACGCTTGCTTGGATCCTGACTTCAAAAATATCTAACCCGGGTGATGTTGTTATCAACTATTGCACGTAGTCAAACAGATGATGCTATCCACTATATTTAAACAATTTGTCACCGATAGTCCAGTAACAGTTACACCTTGTTCAGGAAACAAGTAGAACATTTTTGTGCTAAACTAGAGCTATACTCAATGCAGACCCAATTCAGCTAT
>JACOMV010000471.1 GCA_014324065.1 Hormoscilla sp. SP12CHS1
GAACAAATACGTTTAAGAACTGGTTTACTAAATGCTGTTATTGTACTAATTAAATAGCGAACAAGCTGTAATCACTTTACAATTACGAATTATAGCAATAAATAGTTCAAACCTCCTGCTTAATCACAAGATGCGTTTACCCTCGCAAGAAGCTAGAGTGCTGTGGCATCTAACCACATTACCCCAAAGAGGTCGTGACCAACTCCATAGCCTGGTTGTTGCGTCGCCTCCAATTGCCGCAACCCTTGGGCTAACATCGACTCTACCTTCTGTCTGCGAGAATCCTTTTCCGAAATCTGTTGCAATTCTTTCTCAACTGCTGTCTTAAATCCTTGAACTTCAGGGGGCAACTCAACAGGATCCACCACCAAAGACTCGCCCAACAGTGCAGTTGCCTCCCTCACTAAACTGTTCCACCAGCTAGAGAATTTCCTGAAGAAATCCAAGATGTACTCTGGTGCCGATCCTAACTCTACTTGGAATAGCAGTTGCCTCAACTCTGTCTCAAGTGAAGGATCGAGCAAACTATTTACTAGGTCGCGATACTGGGGCAACCCTGGGTTCAATTCTCCCGTTGAGGTATGGCGCCCCACCATAATGGAGCGATCGAAAAACTCAAACTTCTCAACAGGACAGCCCACTGCATCAGCGGCCTGCTGCATGACCTTTTGCAAATGTTCATGGGAGTAAAAACTCATCCATGTGGCTTCTGCATCTCCTTCGCTCTCAAAAAAACTCATGCAGTAATCCCAACGGCTTTCTTTCCATTTGAGCGTCCACTCGATACTGTACCGCCCCAATACATCCACAACCACGGCACATCGCTCGCGATTTTCGCAAGCATTCTCCGCAATCATCTTTAGAGCTTGGCCAAGCTCATCGTGAGTCAGATGAGAGTAGGGAACTCCGCAAGAAAGGTATACATAGAAGGGTCGATGTAACTGCCTAGTCCGAATATCCGCACATTCAAACCGAACGTTACTGTGGTTGCCATATAGCTCATTGGCAGTTTCCACCATTTGGGCACTGATATCAACTCCCAAGTAATCTAGATCGTAGCTGCTACCTAGTTCCGATTCCTCTGACAATAGCGTTGACAGCAACAGGTATCCATCTCCCGTGCCCGCACCAACATCTAGAACCCGTAGTTTTTCCCCCTTTTCCTTACTGTATGGCGCGATCGCCTGCTTAAACACCCAACGAGAGAAAAGCTCTTCCCACTCAACTTTCACACCGTCACGGCGACTTTCTGATAAGTAATGTTCAACCACATTGCTTTGATCGTATACTGTCTCAATTTGTTTGGGAGTTACTTTCATGGTAATCTAATATCTCACGTCTTAATTCACCAAGCTTGACAACAAGCTGTGACCAATCTTATCTAGCTACTCTTCGTTCCTTCACAATCAAGGTGCTTACCAAAATAAGTAGTTAGACAAAATTAATTACACATCGCATGGGCACCAGAACGCTGGAAACGCTTGTAACGCAGGGACTGCTCCCGCAATCTCATGCAATTAATTTTGTCCTATTACTTATCCCCCTCCCCGCCCATTCACCACTGGACTTGCTCTCGCGGTTTTCACTCATAAGAATGGTACCTCCCGAACTTTGCACTCCCAGTGGCACGCGAGCTGCAAACCGCTTGCCCTTTACCTCAGAGGCTTTAAACCTACATTTTGCACGACTAAATGTATTACACAATGATTACAAGGACTTGGTGATTTTGCAAACATAAAACCTTATATCAGTATAAATATTTATACGTTGTATTTGCCAAATTGCCAGATAGATTACGTATTACAAAATGTCGTGCAATTGCAATCGTACCGTACCATTACAGTATACTACAAATTGTCGTGCGGAATATGGGTTTAAACACTATATCATTGACCGCGTTGCACAACGACAGGACGATCTGTTTTCTCTCCTGGGTTGAGCGTGAAAAATGCGAGCGACCTGGAACATTGAAAAATGCAAGCTACCTGGAACATTTTTTTCCGTTCATGCTTCAACCCTTTATTTTGAGGTGCTCATGTTCATCTCCGTCCCGGTAACGATCGTGTCCATAAACACTATATCATTGACCGCATTGCACAACGACAGGATGATTTGTTTGATCTCCTGGGTTGAGCGTGAAAAATACGATCGACAAAAGCTTTGCTTATCTCCCAAACTCCCCGATCGCCCCTTTCCCTGTTCTACTACCGGCAATTACTCGACCCACCACCAGCACTCAAATTTTCTCGCAGTTTTCGCTATACCACCCATTGATGATTTATGCAAGAAAATTAACCCCAAGGCTTTGGTTTCAAAATTAGATCGAAGATGAGGTTGATGATTAAGTCAACAGGTGTTAAATTAAATCAAGAGGACAGTGGCTGAGAGCGGGAACAGTCTAAAATGGAGACTTCCAGACCCAAAATCAGACTTGTCCTAAAAGTACATTTAGCAGGAAATACCTAATGAGTAAGAAAATGGCCGCGCAACAAACCATTGATAATCCCGAGAAAGAAAAGGCCCTGAAGATGGTCCTCAACAAGATTGAGAAGGACTTTGGCAAAGGGGCCATTATGCGGCTGGGAGACGCAGGACGGATGAAAGTGGAAACCATTCCTAGCGGTGCTCTCACGCTGGACTTGGCCTTGGGGGGTGGGTTGCCCAAAGGTCGGGTGATTGAAATCTATGGCCCAGAAAGTTCCGGTAAAACTACCCTCGCACTGCACGCGATCGCGGAAGTGCAAAAGACTAGCGGGATCGCTGCCTTCGTGGATGCAGAACACGCCCTGGACCCCACCTACTCTGCGGCCTTAGGAGTGAACATCGCCAACCTCCTAGTTTCCCAACCGGATACCGGTGAAATGGCCTTGGAAGTGGTGGATCAGCTCGTGCGATCGTCCGCCGTAGACATCGTGGTAGTAGACTCAGTAGCAGCCCTAGTGCCCAGGTCAGAAATAGAAGGGGACATGGGGGACGCGCCCATGGGTGCCCAAGCCCGTTTAATGAGCCAAGCCCTGCGCAAAATCACCGGTAACATCGGCAAATCCGGCTGCACGGTCATATTCCTCAACCAGTTGCGTCAAAAAATCGGCGTCATTTACGGCAGTCCCGAAACCACCACCGGAGGCAACGCCCTCAAATTCTATTGCTCAGTGCGACTGGATATTCGCCGCACTCAAACCTTGAAAAAGGGTTCTGAAGAATATGGCATCCGGGCCAAAGTCAAAGTCGCCAAGAACAAAGTGGCTCCGCCCTTCCGGATCGCTGAATTTGATATCATTTTCGGCAAAGGCATTTCCACCCTCAGCTGTATCCTGGATCTGGCAGAAGAACTTGGCATAATTACCAAGAAGGGCTCCTGGTTTAGCTACAATGGCGATAACATCGCTCAGGGTCGGGACAATACCATCAAATACATGGAAGAAAACCCCGAATTTACTCAAGACATTGAAAAACAGGTGCGTCAACAGTTGGATATGGGAGCATTGCGGGGAATTCCAGGAACATCAGAACCGGTAGAAGACATCGAATCAGAAGAAGAGTTAGTTGAAGAGCCGGTGGAATTAGAACTCTAGCAATCAATCAGTGATGAGGTTTTGCAAATAGTAGGGGTGAAGTATTCTGGTAGTAAATCTGATAACAACTATAAGCGATCTCACAGAATACTTCGCCCCTGTTTTTTGAGCTGTGCCCGCTGTAACCCATCAAGATATTAACTCAACAGCAGCGCGATCCTCCTCTTTTTTGGTCAGTTGGGTGGGGAATTTGATTAAATTTGCCAACTCCTGCAACTGACTGATTGCCTCTGCACCTTCGAGCTTCATCAATTAAACTAAGTCAACCCGTCACCGGGCCGACTCGTCTTCAAAACCGGACGTGATACTTTCGCATCATCCGGCTCCT
>JACOMV010000472.1 GCA_014324065.1 Hormoscilla sp. SP12CHS1
GAACTTGCTCTGATGCTGATGGGAACAAATACGTTTAAGAACTGGTTTACTAAATGCTGTTATTGTACTAATTAAATAGTGAACAAGCTGTAAAATGATGGTTGTTCTTGAGTTAACTGTGACGCAACAAAGTTTGGAAGCAAAATTAGGAGTGTGGATAGTTATCCACTACGAGACTGAGTTGAGTGCGGAAAATGAGTTTGAAGCAAGTCATAACATCCCTATGGGCAACCGTATTGTTGAAAAAGCAACTCTAGTGGTGAAATAAATTACTACTGCTAACTTTAGAGAGTTGCTCAAAGGTAAGAATTGAAGCTCGCAGAGAAGCGGCGATCGCCATCATATTGAACATCTGTGCTATCAAATGGATGATTACTCCCTCATTTTTCACGGTCTACCCGCAGATATACAGACCTGTGTTGATAGCCTATCCCTGTAACAGCTTGAAAACCTCAGCATCGAGGCATTACAGATGGCTTCCTTGGATGACTTGAGAGCTTACTTTACGGAATCTAGTTCCACATAGCTGTAGCTACTTGTAATTAGATAACCTTAATGATCGCCTTTTTTTCGCGATTTTTGTGACTCGGAAAAGGGGCGACCTTGGGGCAGATCGTAAAGCTGTCTCGTGGTAAAGTAAAAAGATAGAGAAGCAATTATATGGGTGTGGTCAAAACCAGTTGGGTTTTGAAAAGGCCATATCTGACTATTTCACCGGAGGTCATTGCTTCACAGTAACCTCCCTTATGTCATTGCTTCGATATCTCTGGGTCGAGGTATCTCCTGGGAGCGCTATTCGCACTACCCCAGAGATATCGAGGGGGGGTCTGATAGCGTGCATCTCAGATTTGTAAATTGAGAATTGAGCAATTGTAAATTAAGAATTGAGCAATTGTTAATTGCCCAATTTTCTATTCGCCATTCGCCATTCGCCATTCACCATTTTACCTTCACAAATACATGCATTGAGATGCTCCCACTTGACCTATGTCCTAGTGCAACGCGGCGAAAATAACTGACCAGCATATCTTGCCCTGCCACCGTTAAATTTTCACCTGCGGATGGATCCCAAAGTATCTGCTTGACAGCTTGTGGCGTGAGAGACATCCCGATGCCAACCACCTGTGTCAATTGGGCGGTGCTAGAGAGGCGGTGCCCACCTGAAACTCAAGTGTCGAAGCGTAAGTCCTGGACTGGTCACTGGTCACTGCTCGCTGATCACTGACACTAGGCATTAATCATTGTTCTTTTTCCCTACATCTTTAACTGCATAAATCTTAGTGCAGTACATCCAGTAATTCAGGGAAGAGAATAAGATTACTGTCGTCAAGCTAAAGTATACCACTACCGGTCTCAAAGGTATCAGAAGGAAAGAAGTGACCATCTCGATCGCGATCAGACCAATAAGAATATTAGCAATGGTTTCGCGACGCAACAAGCTGCAAAACATCGCTCCGAGGGGAGCACCGACCACAACTATAGGTATCGCCGCGAGCCAGTAACTACGCACCGGCTCGGTAAAATCCTCGAAGACAAACACTTCTAGGACAAATCCCGCTATAGCGTTGATCGCCATCAACACAACCGAGGTAGGAGTGGCAATTTTCTCGCTGATGCGGAATAGAAGCACCATCACAGAAAAGGCAAAGATGTCGATGCCATTGCCGACTAGACCGCTCATTATCCCTCCCACTATTCCCGTCAATATGAATATTCCTCGTTCCCGAAAACTCCAGTCACCAACTGTCAAATTGCATTCCCTTGCACCCAATACCAATAAACTGACCGCCAAGCTACTGAGCATCATTGTGAAAAACATCTTAATGACATCTAGGGGTAGAAAAGGAGCTAAAAAAGCTAATCCCATAAAAATCCCCAATACACCCCCAATGCTGGCCCAAAAGATCGCCCGCCAGTCTACCTTAATACCTGTCACCCAAATTGCCAGTGAGGCCGAACCCATACCGACACTTTGAATTGCCAGGGAAAACACCTTAGCATCATGAGGTGCCATATGTAGAAGCTTGGTAAAGACGGGAAAAGCGACTGCTCCTCCGCCTACACTTGTCCCTCCAGCAATCATAGAGCCAAAGACCATCGTCAAAGCAATCTCCCAATTGCTGATTATATAGGATATTGCTTCTTGCACGCCAAGCATAGTTAGCCAGGCAGTCCATACTGCGATCGCGATCGTTGCCACAGCGGTCTGTTTTGAAGCTGACAAGCGTTGCTGTATTTTGATGAACTTAAGCAATTTCGATTTTGCTGGCATTTGGAGTATTCCTTGATTAATGTGGTAAGTCTTTTTTCTCTCACATCTTCTCCGGGGCACTGGTTCCGCTGAACAGGATAGCCCAAAGGCTTGCCCTCTATGAATTATAGATGACAATAGAGAGGCTGAGACTTTTCGGTAATTGGAGGTATGTTATGGAACTCTTCTCGCAGTGTTGTCCCTGTTGTGGGAGT
>JACOMV010000473.1 GCA_014324065.1 Hormoscilla sp. SP12CHS1
TAGCCGGATGCGGTGAAAGTCGCAAGTCCGGTTCCGAATGGGAGGGTTGGGAAGTGATTCCCAGCTCGACCCCTAACGCCCTCGCTCCCCCTACCACCGGTGCCCTCACCATCCGATTGAGGATTTCCTTCTCTAACATAACCAGGATTAGCAATTCCATCAATTTCCTGTTGGTCAGCTTCTTCCACTTGATTAGAAGCACTCACCGGAAAAGTCCGCAATTGATAGCCCGGCACCCTGGGTAAAGACGCAAAAATTGCCAAACCTAATGTGACAATTAACAGCAATATCAGAATCAAACGTCCCAGAGATAGTTCTGGTGGTAACGATGGTAATAATTTTCGGCAATTTTTTCGACTAATACCAACGTTAGTTCTACTAGGAATTAAACCCGGCGGGAGCGGTAATCTAAAACCAGAGTTGGCAAAGCTAAGGCCAAAAATATCAGCAAAAGAGGGGCAAAAGCCAAAGTTTGAGACAGGGTACCAGCAACCCCAATCAAAATCAGCCCGATCACCATCGAGTATCCCAAATCATGACGGCGGGGGGAGGTCAAAACTGTGGAGTACTTGGAGTTGAATCAACAACTCTGCCAAAACTAGCCTAGTATCATTCAGCTGAGTGAACAGGTTACCAAAGAAAGCAAACAGGGCCACCAGCATGGCCATCGCCAGTAGGAACTTCACTGCCACATTGCTTTTTCTGCGCCGATGCCAACTCCAAGTAGCACCAACCACACTCAGAGGCACCGTCCAGAAACTCATCTGGGTTTCTGCCGCCACATCCGTAGCAATAATTCCCAAAATCACTAGCGCCTGTACGAACACCCGAAAGATGAGTGAATCCTCCAGCACTGGTTTGGGCAACGCCTGAATGCGCTGCCACAGTTCGCCAAAAATTGGTATATCTGACCTGCTTGCAGGCGAGTTAGACATGTTAATTCATAGATTGTGAATGCTACAATTAATCTAACACAGCCGCCAGAGCTAAGCAGTGATGGCGTCTTTTTTTGTCTTTGAGAATATTGTTGACATGTAGGCATATATATGATATATTCACTCATTATTCGCCTGTTGGTTGTCAGTTGACCACTATCAACTAACCTTTTACCAGCTATTGGGCAACTTCAGGATCTGTTGATTTCGCAAAAGGAGTAGGTTCTGGGTTTGAGGGCCCTCCATTCCATCAGGACGTAACTGATTATCGCGTTGGAACTTGATGACAGCGCGTTCTGTGACTGGACCAAAGTAGCTATCAAGCCAACCTGCCTTTTTTGGACTATTTCCCGCTGATTGCAACGGCGTCAAAGTTGCTGTTACAATCGCTTTTCTATCTGTGCCCCCCCTCGTTCCCAGGGCTCTGCCTGGGAACGTGCGAGTAGCGCGCGGCGTCTCCTGGGTAGTGCGAATACGATGTCTCCCGGGTAGTGCGATGGGAGACATCGAACGACCAGGAGACGCCCCTTTCCTTTGACCCTGAGCATCAATTACAAACTGAACAGATTTCAATGCTGCTCTTAAATCTGTCATATTTTTCCTCCCAGCAAGGTTTGTAATTATCTCTAGATGCGGATATTATTTTAAGATCGTCACAGCCATGTCAGGATTGTCGGGATTGATAATTAACCTTTGCTGCTTAGGGTCAATCAAAACATTCATGCCTTCCAGGGGAATAGCCCCCAGTAAAACATTACTGCGATCGGGTAAAACCAATGCATCAACAGTAGTGCGACGATTGTTAAACTAAGCCAGGGTGTCACCACTCCGAGGAGTCTTCAGAACCGGACGTGAGACTTGAGGGGGTCTGCTCCCTCTTTTTTGATCCTCTGCTGTCTTTTCGTTTTTATTAGGCCCCTACACGAACTTCCGGCCTGGTAACAGCTGGATATTGTCCCACCGGTCTTTTCTCCCTCATGAGAGAGGAATTATGTGGTCCACTTCCCATTTGTCACTATCTCTGAAAATTAATCTGCAGTGCTGGCATTTCCCTTTTTGCCTTTTGAGCAGCGTTGCTACCCGTTTATTCAGTTCAGGGTTCTTGCCTAATCGAGTGCTCCAATATGTGAGGTTTCCGTCATACATTGTTGCCCAGAGATCCACAACCGTGCTTTGCTTCCTTTAAGGCTGAGCATGATTACTATGACCAGATATGGTTAGAGCTTATTCGGTCATTAAGGTGTCGAACCTGATACGGTGTTCATACAGATGTGTCAGGCAGCTAGTGGTCCCCTACATACTTAGTATGCAGTTTACACTAAACGAATCGCACTGTCAACCTGGTTTAAGCTATATTATGGCAGGTGACGAGATATTTGCCCACATCGGTTCAATGTCTGGTAGCTGTCATACCGAACTCGCCAACAGGATCCACTGCCTTTAACCCAACCTACTTTACAGCTTGTTCAGGAAACAAGTAGAACATTTTTGTGCTAAACTAGAGCTATACTCAATGCAGACCCAATTCAG
>JACOMV010000474.1 GCA_014324065.1 Hormoscilla sp. SP12CHS1
TTATCGAGTTTATTGGCTAATGAAACCAATTAGGCTTTCACTGGTGTCAGTTTGTACCTAAACGAGTCGCACACAGAGACGGTTGTCAGTGGTCCGCGAGAAGGCGCTGCGCGCACGCTACGCGATCGGAAAAATTAGGAAAACTGACCGCCGGTACAAAAGCAGAAAATCGCACATTGCTACTTGAGGGATTGAGGACAGTCCAATGACTGAAACTTATCTGCTGTCAAAGCTAAAATCGGTTGAAGAAACTTTTAATGAATTGACGAAACGTCTGGCAGACCCAGATATAGCCACAGATTCAACGGAGGTGCAACGGGTGGCAAAAGCCCGATCGTCCCTAGAGGAAGTGGTGAATACTTTCGAGCTGTGGAAGGGGACAAGCACAGAGTTGTCCGGTGCCAAAGAGGTGCTCAAAGAGGCTAACGGCGACTCGGAAATGGAGTATTTGGCAGCTAGTGAGGTGAAAGAACTGGAAACAAAGCTCTCCGGGCTGGAGAATCGCTTGAAGATTTTGCTCTTACCCCAGGATCCTCTAGATGAGAAAAACATCATGTTGGAAATTAGGGCAGGTACGGGGGGTGATGAAGCTAGTATCTGGGCAGGAGATTTGGTGCGGATGTACTCGCGCTATGCGGAAAGCCAAAAGTGGCAGGTTAAGCTATTGAGCGAGTCGCTAGCAGAGATGGGCGGCTTTAAGGAGGCGATTCTAGAAATCCAAGGCGATCGGGTATACAGTAAACTGAAATTTGAAGCAGGAGTCCACCGAGTTCAGCGAGTGCCAGTGACAGAAGCGGGGGGAAGGGTTCACACTTCCACGGCAACGGTAGCGGTGATGCCAGAGGTGGATGATGTAGAGGTCGAAATTGACCAGAAGGATTTGGAAATATCGACGGCTCGCTCCGGTGGCGCAGGCGGACAAAATGTGAATAAGGTGGAAACTGCCGTTGACCTGTATCATAAACCTACGGGTATCCGGATTTTTTGTACGGAAGAGCGATCGCAGCTGCAAAACCGGGAGCGGGCTATGCAAATATTGCGGGCTAAGCTCTATGAGATGAAGCTGCGAGAACAGCAGGAAGCGGTCACGGATATGCGGCGATCGCAGGTAGGAACTGGCGCCAGATCGGAAAAAATCCGCACCTACAACTACAAAGATAACCGCGTGACGGACCATCGCCTGGGTCATAATTTCGTTCTCACCCCGCTCCTAGAAGGAAACCTGGAAAGCACTGTTCAAGCATGCATTGCCCAAGACCAGCAGGAACGGCTAGTAGAACTGGCAACTCAATGATCGAGATAGCAGAGAAATAGCACAGTGGTTTGGCAAAATAGCAATATAGGCCAAGAGGTGCTGACATCATTAAGGCGATGGAACCGCCGCTCAGATCGCAGGCTTGTACCCGAGTCATCTCACTCTTTGGTCTTCTACCCTGGCGCCCATAGCTGGTGGCGTGGGAGACCGAAGCAGGGAAAAAACCTATCTAGTTGCTCACCTAATGGTGCCCCGTCATGCCACAACCTAACCCACAATCGATCGCGCAGCTCCTGAACCAGTCCCTGGAACCCCTAGGCATTACCGCGAAGGCGGTGATTAAGCAGGATTGCTTACACATATTGCTGGAGTCAGATGAGGTCCCAGAGAAACAAGAGCTCGTGGGATTAGTCTTGGAAGAGATTTTCAGCCAGTCCATTGAAGGCATTCCCAAAATGTTGGTTTATGGACGGAGGAAGGGAACTAAGCAACCAGACTGGAGTGAGGAAGTAGACCTGTCAGCAGCGCAGCCTCCTGATGAGGAGGAATATCCTGAGGTGGATGAGGAAAAAGAGGAGGAAGAACTGTTGGATGATGATGATGATGAACCAACGGACTCCGAAGAGGAGTTGATTGAAGAAGACACCCCAGGGGAAGAGTCCAAACCCAAGAGCGCCGACAAAATCAAAAAACTGCTTCCCATTGCCGCTATCATATTGGTGGTGTTGCTGCTGGGATCTGGGGTGTGGTGGTTCTTGAATCAAAAACTGGCACCGCAGCAACCACAGGTAAAGGAACCAGCACCTAAGCCATCGACAGTACCGACGCCAGCAGAAAAGCCGCAACCAGCAAATCAGACTTCCCCAGGGACTGGGGGGGTGGATCCGGCTCAAGGCTGGAGGTTGGCGATCAATAAAGCGACTTCGGCGGCGGAGTTAACCCAAACGGCTCAAACTAAAGCTGATTGGGAAACGGTTGCTAGTCAGTGGACTGAGGCGATCGAACTGCTGAAAATTGTCCCGTCCGACCATCCAGAATATGACAGAGCGCAACAAAAAATAGTGGAGTATCAGAAAAATCTGGAATACGCTCAAAGGGTAGCTGCTTCTCGCCCATAAGTATAAGTATACAGCTTGTTCGCTATTTAATTAGTACAATAACAGCATTTAGTAAACCAGTTCTTAAACGTATTTGTTCCCAT
>JACOMV010000475.1 GCA_014324065.1 Hormoscilla sp. SP12CHS1
CTTGCTGCTCAGAGGATGAAAGTTCAATTGGGGGATTCCAAGGAACTGGACGCATATGTGTACTCCTGTCTATATATTTGCCAGGATTTTTAGTATATACACATTTTAATTTTTTTGTCAACCCCCTCTACTGGACCGACGCTCTAGTATCTCTCCATTGAGAAAGCGCATCAGATTTTCCCGTGCAGAGGACTCATCCTTTCGATGGACTGGACTGCTAATACCGATCGATTCTAATGTATACCTGTAACAACTTTCTTGTCCAGTACTGGTATCATCTGCAATCAACTTTAACACAAGTTGCTGACTATCTGTAAAGTCATGGATGGTTGTTCCCGAGGGAAGTTTTTCCTTTTTCCTAAATAGGTCTCCGAAAGCTAGTTCGGTCGCATCCAAATCGTGGTAGTATTCATCCAATTCTTGCCAGATACTGGGGATAATATTGGCAATTTGCCGATCGCTAAGAGGCGTCAAAAAGTCTAGCAATTTCTTGTAATGAATTGTTTCCATAGGATCGGAATGCTTAGCGAGTCTATCCACTAACTTAGTATTTTCCCACAGACGCACGAGGATTGACAAGGCATACTCTGGCATATTTTCACCAGCAACATAGGCCAGGGTGTTCCCTGCTGCTAGTTTCACAATCTCGGCATCATCTGAGTTTAATAGTTCCTCAAAAAACATAGTATCTACAGGCGTATTGTCGCTGATAAATGCCAGACAATACGGAATGGTTGCTCTCACCATTTCTTCTGGTTCGTTGCGAAAATATCTACAGAGTTTAGCGCAAATCATCGCAGCATCTCGCTTACAGAATGCAAGCATGTATATTGCTGCAATTCTAACTTCGGACGACTCATGTTCCAGCAAATCAAGGTAAACATCGATCTCTTTGTAAATTTGCCCATAAGTGGCACGGGCCCAATAGAGTTCCTCAGACGTATTACCAGTAGGGCCTCCCGACACGCCAGCGGTGCTAAATTGCAGAGAATTATCTCCAAGATGTCTGGTTCTGACTCATGTGGGAGGCGTTCAATTAGAAATGGTGCGACGAAAGCTGCTTGCCAATATAAAGTTCCCTGATGCCAGCATAGCTCAAACAGATCCCATAAAGCCTTCTCTCTAACCTCTTTATTATCTGAGGCGAGATGGCGGATATCATTGACTATATCCTCCAGTAAAAAACACCAACCCTTACCATTATTGGGGAATTTCACAGATACCGTTAATTGACGATCGCTCATATTCTATTTCCTCCTGACTCTTGACCGGTAGCCCAGAAACCAGATTTTGCCGGAATTACCGGGTTTCTTGATTTGATGCCAAGATCGCCTCCCCATTCGGACTCATTCCTATTTATCATTTTTCACTTTCGCACCATTGAGAAAGCGCTTGAGCATTTTCCGCGCATAGTACAGTATAGCAATCTCAATTCCAGTTCACCTCTGGTTATTTGATTGCTCTTACAACTAGCTTAAACTATAAATGTTGATGATCTTCTATCATATACAGCTGACAGATAAGGCGATCGGCAAATATATACCGGAGTATATATTTCTCAAGATAGTTGCCGCTTTTTAAGGATGACTTGACAATAAATATACTACATTTTACACCTTTGCGACTAGAGGCGACTCGCCTCTAGTTTTTCTTTGAACCCTTGTAGTCAGCGCTTACGTAAATCCTAGGTTAGTCTGTGGCATGCATCCAGATATTTACTTGCGATCGGGGTGAACGTAGTCAACAAAGTAAAACTTCGGTTCTAACCATAATTTCAACCAACTGTACAGCCCTAAACCCAGCAACGCAGTTAATATCGAAGGTAAACCCAACCGCAGTTTCATCCCATCTCGTATTAAGGCCACAGCGGCAACAGTCAGGGCAAAATAGGCCAGCAGGAACTTTTGCCAGCGCTGCACTGCCTTTAATGCACCCCGACAACTGCTGCAATGCCGGGTGTGTTGTTGATAGCGATCGAGCAAAAGTTGGCGATTTTCATTAATAGGCAAAATCTCGGGACTGACAATGCCTACTTCCTGCCAAGGCAGCTGACCGTGACAATATTTATCAAACCACTTGCGAAACTCAATAATCAATCTATCTGCCTGAGTCGGCATCAGATAGGCAGTTTGCCAACTTTCCTGCTGCTGTTGCAGACAACGTTCTTGCTGATGGAGGATAATCATGTCTCCATCTAAAACCATGTTACGAGTTTTGATATGTGTCCACCACCGAGGAGTAATTTGGTGCAGCATGGGAGCAAAGTTGCGGGGAAACTGGGCCACAAGTCTTGATTTACCCGGCAACACGGGAAGACAATAGGTCACAGCTTGTTCGCTATTTAATTAGTACAATAATAGCATTTAGTAAACCAGTTCTTAAACGTATTTGTTCCCATCAGCAT
>JACOMV010000476.1 GCA_014324065.1 Hormoscilla sp. SP12CHS1
TGATGGGAACAAATACGTTTAAGAACTGGTTTACTAAATGCTGTTATTGTACTAATTAAATAGCGAACAAGCTGTAACACAAAATTAATCTTTATATATAGCTTACGATTGAAAAAGATTCGATAAAGTAGGTCAATAAACCGGATTATGTCACGAGAATATATCGTTGAGAAACCCGGTTTCTGACTGCAACCTGTCCGTATCGCTTCTCATAATCCCTTGTTATAGCGGTACGGCTTTGTTGATAATCTGTTCCCGGTAACGTTCTTTTAAGTCATCCTCGGTAAAAACATGCAGTTCAAAGCCCAATAATTCTCGTAAATCCATCGATAAACCACCTTGTTAGAGTAAACCACTTCCCGGTTTTAAGTTTACCAGAAAATTTACCTCTGTGTCCCTGACTCCTCCTTCTGATAAGCTTAAGTGAAAAATACGCAGGCGATCTGCTCCATATTTGGCTGCAAGTTCCAATATTTCCTGCTTGCAAGCCTGAATTTTTGCTCGCCGACTGCGGAGGACTACTTCCGGATCTACTTGCAAGGCGATCGCCTCTAACTGTGCTGCTAGAGATAGTTTTTCGTCTGGGGTCAGTTTTTCGGCTTGTTGAATTAATGTCTCGAATGTATCTTTACTCATAAGCTGATGGGACCGTTGCGACTAAAAAGGGGCGATCTGGGTCATTACCCTCGTTCCCTGTTTCCAGCGGGGAACGAACTCTAGAGGCAGAGCCTCCAGTTTAACCGAGATCGAGGAAAAATGGACAAATTTCATAAATCATGTTACGATAATCTTCTCAGAAGAGATTTCCGCAAGGATAGAGATGAAAACGCTAACTAGAATAACAATGAATCCGGAAGTGATGGGCGGAAAACCTTGCATCCGGGGGTTACGAGTCACAGTTGGGACTATTGTAGGACTAATAGCATCGGGTCATTCGCCAGAAACAATATTGCAAGCATATCCCTATCTAGAAGAGGCAGATATTTACGAAGCACTTGCCTATGCAGCGGGGTACAATTGTGATTATAGCTCAGGTGGGAGGGCGATCGCCGGGTTGGGGGAAGGGGCGATCTCTGAGATTAACAAGTGAGTAATAGTTATCCGTGGGAGGAAGCATGACACCCCAACAGAAGTTTGAAATCATCTTCACCCGCCCAGTTCTTATTTGGCAACAATAGACCGCAAGTATCATTCTCAGATCCGTAGTACAATTTCCGATCGCGTAGCGTGGCGTCAGCCATGCAGTTGAGTTACGATCCAGAGGTAGAGACTCGCAACCGTAAACCTTTGCAGCGACTTTCACAGTTGGGTGCAACGTGGGAATTACGTTTTGGTCCCTTAAATCGATGGCGAGTGTTTTACGAGACTAACCCTGACGAATATGAGGTTTATATCTTAGGAATTGGGGAAAAAGTGGGCAATCAGTTGTTTATAGGCGGAGAGGAGGCGGAGTTATGAAAATTGTATCGATTGCTGAAATCAAGGCTAATTTAGAGGATTATCTGAAATCTCCTCCAAATGAACCAATTGCGATCGTGAAAGGCGATCGTCCTATAGCAGCAATGAATTTAATTGTAGACCCGGAGGAGCTAGAGCGATTTCTGTTAGCCAACAATTGGAAGTTTAATCAAATTTTAGAGGAGTCGAGACGCAGCCTTCAAGAAGAGGGCGGTATTAAGCAGGATGATTTTTGGCAATTAGTGGACCAATTACCAACTAATGATTGAAAAAGGGTCTAGAAAGTCAGACCGCCGGGGGTTCCCCCGGCTAATAGCTGAAGTCGGGATGGTTGCGGTGAAAGAAAAGCGATCGGGGTACAATTGTGATTATAGCTCATAGATTTGCCTGGGCGATCGCCATCTAATCTAATTCACCCGCTAAAGGTAACAACTTCTTCTCGAACCGCTGGGGGTATGCATATTTGATTGTAGAGCAGGTGCAACAGGCCAAATTGATTAATACGAGCAAGAGAAACTAAAGGACTAGAATTGGTAACAACTATCACTATCTTTGTTCTCCGAGGATTCTTTGAACAGTTTCTACTTGGGCTACCAACTCTTCTGAAGATTCAGTAAAGTAAGGAATGTTATTCTGTCCCAGCAGTTGCACGAACTCCCATTTAGAGATTCCTAATAATTCCGCTGAATTCGTCCTTCTAATTCTGCCTCGTTCGCTTCCAGGATAGGTATTAATTCTTGGGGTAGGTTCAAGCTCAGGGTTATTGTACTCATTTGATTTGGCGGGCGATCGGGGTACAATTGTTATTATAGCTCATAGATTTGCCTGGGCGATCGAAATCGCGTAAAAACACATCCCAAACAAGGCCCTTCATCGGAACGCACTCTCAAAATATCTCCACCAGCAGCACGAGTTAACGCCCTGCCAAAAATCGTGGTAATTTTGTACTCAAGAGCAATGCTATTGAGGTTAAAACGACTTCTTTCGTTATCTGTGGCAGCAATAATTAGATTGCAATCCTTGAGCAATAGCTTGATTTCTTCAAGATTTTGATTGATATCTAATTCCGCTGCTTTGATCTGAATATAAGGGTTCTTGCCGTACAGTAAATCTCTAACCGCTTTCGTCTTGTAGCGGCCTAAATCCCCTGTACCACAAGTATGCCGGCCCATATTTGCTAACTCTAGGCGATCGAAGTCTATCAGAACAAAATTACCTACCCCGCCTTTCGCTAACTCTAGGGCTACCGTCGATCCTCCACTCCCTAGCCCAACTATTCCTACCTGACAATTTTCCAGAATAGAAGTCTCTAACAAACCTTGACTGCGGGAGTAAAGTTCCGAACGCTCGGGAATAAACTTAACTATTCCCTCGTGAAACTGCCCTTCTGGGTTGCTAATAAAGACGCGGTGACGTAACTGATTTTCCTCAATCGCCAACAGCACAATTACAATCTGGCTAGCGGAAAAATTGACCTCGCGTTCTAACATTGTATTGCGAGCTTGCTCGGCAACTAAGAATTCCTCATCGCCTGTTGGCATGCTACTCAAAAATTGAATCGCAGAGGCACATGGATACCCAGATAACTGAGTTTTAGGTGCAGCGGTGTAAACGTGAAAGACATCACCTTCATCAAAACCAAATGCAACTGCTGGCACTATACCCTCTTGGGATCCTAGAAAGTTCTGGTAAACAGCTTGCACTTGATGCATATAAACAAAGGGAGGACTCATACTATCTGGTTCCTGAAAAAGCCATCTTCTGTAATTTGATCTGCGACTACAGCATCAGGGCTAGGCATCGGCGAAACCTGCCTTTGTACTACTAATTGTCCCGTCTGTGGATCGAATACAAGCTGCTGATCGGAGGGAGCTTTTCCTTCTTCAACAGTTCTTTCAAGATGCCTTTGCACACTTTGCACATTTCTAGAGCTTGTCATTAGCTTGATATCTCCTTATGTTTACTTCATGTGAGCAAGAAAGTTATCCAACGGCCTTCCTGTCCGCCTGTGTCCTTCAAGTGCTTCCAGCCATATCCGACCTTTCAGCACAACTAAACACAGGGTTAAGTTGGACGACCAACCTTTGTAGTGACAGATTTGAACATATCCATCTCTGGGAGATAAAGTATGCATGCTTGAGCTAGCGTCATACACTCTTAGGTCTGTTTCATTATATCCCCTGAGAGGGTCGGCTGATGTTACTACCATGTCAGGTCGTGAGTTTGGATAGTCAGAGAGAACATAAACCCTTAGAGTGTACAAATTCATTGAATTTGTACATACTGTTCCTTCAATTCGTGTATTTCCAGAATCCCTCGGATTAATCCACCTAAAATTGGGGAAATAATCTTTGAGTATACCCCTCTCCGTTTGCAAGCGCCTTTGTTGAATTAGGCTCCATCCCATATCTATTCCTCCTTTTGGCTATAATGATCGATAAAAGCTTCGATTTGCTCGAACTGCTGGTAAGTACCGCGCCAATCTTTCACTTCACAATACTTGTAATTGACTTTTAACTTTGGTGAAGAGTCCGGAAAATCATGTGGAAATTATACTTGCCATTGCTGTTTTTTGATTGTCCAAGTAAAATACATCATTTCTTGGGGAGTGCGAAACATTTGGCACTTACCATACTTTGCAGTAAATTTTTCATAAATTTCTTTCAGCAAAGCATCACCTTTTGGAGTAGCATACCAAAGCCCCTGAGATATTGTAATCGGCTCAGTTGTGACTAATGGCGGCGTTTCGAGAGTGGTTTCCTCAACTTTCCAGCTCTTTTTGAGTTGTGGATCGTGATTTCTGAAAGACCATCGCATATTAGAGCGGATGGGACTCTCACCTTGTAAGTAGTTAGACAAAAATAATTGCACATAGCCATGGGCGACATGCTCCGGATATGGAGACTAGCGCGAGAGAGTGCATTGCGCCTGGAGCTGGTGAATAAAAAACTTCCTATCTGCGAGACGTACTCTTCCCAGGCACCGGCTTGCGGGAAGATTGAGAATTGAAAATTGAGAATTGAAAATTGAGAATTGAAAATTGAGAATTGAAAATTGAGAATTGAAAATTGCAATTAGAAATTAGCAATTGTCAATTGGCAATTAGCAATTGGCAATTGACAATTAGCAATTGGCAATTGGCAATTGGCCAACACCTCCACCCCTACTACTGAGGGCAATTTTATCGTGACAGTAACTGCATCGGATGATGCGGGAGGCGAGGTAGAAGATGAATTTAATATTGAGGTGAGTAAGTCTGAGGTGAGTAAGTCTGGCAATTTGACCGTGACGGTAACTGAATCTTGGAATCATTTTGACTCAAAAGATCAATTTAAGATGGAGGTTCGACTGACTCCCCTCTGAGTTAGGTTCCCTCAGCAATTTGCAAGAACTCCGGCTGGAGGACAACAGCCTGAGCGGTACGCTCCCCTCTGAGTTAGGCGACCTCAGCAATTTGCAAAAACTCGACCTGGACAAGAACTCCCTGAGCGGTGCGCTCCCCTCTGAGTTAGGCGACCTCAGCAATTTGCAATACCTGTACCTGTCTAGGAACTCCCTGAGCGGTACGCTCCCCTCTGAGTTAGGCGACCTCAGCAATTTGCAAACCCTCAAGCTGGAGAACAACAGCCTGAGCAGTGCGCTCCCCTCTGAGTTAGGCGACCTCAGCAATTTGGAATACCTGTACCTGTCTAGGAACAACCTGAGCGGTACGCTCCCCTCTGAGTTAGGCGACCTCAGCAATTTGCAACAGATCGGCCTGGACGTGAACTCCCTGAGCGGTACGCTCCCCTCTGAGTTAGGCGACCTCAGCAATTTGCAATACCTGTCCCCTCTGAGTTAGGCTCCCTCAGCAAATTGCGATGGCTCTCCCTGCAAGACAACGGCTTGAGTGGTACGCTCCCCTCTGAGTTAGGTTCCCTCAGCAATTTGCAAAGACTCGAGCTGGCCTGGAACAACCTGAGCGGTACGCTCCCCTCTGAGTTAGACTCCCTCAGCAATTTGCAAGAACTCAGTCTGGAAAACCCTCCCTATGTGGAAACTCAAATTTCCGACGTATATGCTATTACTTCCGGTGAGGACTTCAGCCTCA
>JACOMV010000477.1 GCA_014324065.1 Hormoscilla sp. SP12CHS1
TGAGGAGCCGGATGAGGTGAAAGTCTCACGTCCGGTTCTGAAGACGAGTCGGGGGGGTGACCCTCTGGCTTAGTTTAATGGCTGGGCCCTGCTATTTATTGCGATTTTGTATACTACAGCACCGGCAGTGGCAGCCTTCGCCCGCTACAATCTGATCGACAGCTTGCACGACCATACAATTGAAGAAGTGCGTCAGCTAGACTGGGCTACGAAGTGGGAAAATACGGGACTGTTGGCCTTTGAGGATAAAAACGGCGATGGGAAAATTGAGTTGACGCCCGATAAAAACACAAACGAAATTGAGATCGATGGCGATATTATCGTCCTGTCCACCCCAGAAGTGGCGAAACTTGCTCCCTGGGTCGTGGCCTTGGTAGCAGCAGGGGGTTTGGCAGCAGCGTTATCCACGGCATCGGGGTTACTCTTGGTCATATCGAGTTCGATCGCTCAGGATCTTTATTATCGCATGATCGATCCCGGGGCGTCGGAGTCCCGGCGGGTGATGGTAGGAAGAATAATGGTCGGGTTTGCGATCGCGATCGCGGGCTATTTTGGCATTAACCCCCCCGGTTTTGTCGCCCAAGTGGTAGCATTTGCCTTTGGTTTAGCAGCAGCAAGCTTTTTCCCCGTGATTATCTTAGGCGTGTTTGACAAGCGTACTAACCGGGAAGGGGCGATCGCTGGCATGTTAGTCGGGTTAATTTTCACCGCAACTTACATCATCGGGGTAAAATTATACGGGATGGATACTTGGTTTTTTGGAGTTTCCGCAGAAGGAATTGGCACCGTGGGGATGGCACTCAATTTTGTCGTCACTTTAGTTGTCTCGCGCCTGACGCCAGCACCCCCAGCAGAAATTCAAGAGATGGTAGAGATCTTGCGGACCCCTGGAGACGAACCGCCAGCACTTGCAGAAGTAGGCGAAGAACAGTTAGATTAAAATTTGTTCGGCAAGTCCGGGGCGACCTGAGCTATCTAAAAATTCCATGCTGAAACCTTCGCCCGGTAATGATTTGGGCAAAACACTGTTGCACAATTCCGCTCCGGCTTGCTATATAGAGTTGACGATATCCTCCGGTCTTATTTTAACACTTACCCATAGCAAGTCATGCCAACGGCAAACTTAGCCAACCGTTTAGCCAACTCAGCAAATTTCATATAGGAGTAAGCAAATCCCATGTAAAATATAAGCCAAAACTTAAATTCATAAGATAACGGCAGTATTAACTTATACAATAGCATGACCAAGTAAGGAAATAGCAATATTATTATGTTTGGGCGATCGCTTTGCTAGGGTTTATATCAAATAGCCACGGTTTAAACCAAAATTAATACCTCCTTCCCAATCAAAGGTTAAATAATCGCGAACTTTATCGAATAGGTGTTCGACCACATCTTCATATATAGGATTTTTGACATATCCCTCTTTGTAGCGAAATTCGCGATCCGTATTCTTTTGTTTTCTTAATACATATATTTGCTCGATTTTAAATTTTCTTAAGTTTACTGCTTCAGTTAATTTGAGCTACTCTGCCACTACAATATAAATTGCATTAGGATTTCTATACCTAAGTTGTTCTGCTCCTGTAGCTGCATCCTGAAGCATAGTTTTATCCAGGTAAGTTTTGCATTCTATCGCCACTGCTGGTATGTCCCAAGCGTGATTTTCCAATTCTTGAGAACCTTCACAATTCATTATTGAATTTATTCTAACTCCAATAGCAAAGTCATGGTCTTTTCTTTCAACTAACGCATTGGGACTACTTAACATATCGCGGTAATTATCAGAACGAAAGAAAATGTCTTTGAATGTATGAGATTTACCGATTAAAGCATTTTTTGAAAATTCCGATACTAAATCTCTGAAGAGGTAATACATAAACTCTTCTAACACAGATGAATGAAGATTTGAACGAGAATCGAACTTTTCAGCGTAATGCTGCTGGTCTATAAAGTTCTTATACTCGTTTAACAATTCAACTCTTCTTTTAATTACTGCACCATCTCCTTCGTTTTTAGCAATGCCTGGACTAATAATATTTTCATTAGCTAATTTACAATTATCATATTTCTCTCGAATTTCTCCCAAATACATTCTAGACGCTTCATCTCGATACTTAATTTTGTGATTTTCCTTTTGTTCTAAATTGCGACCGTGAACGTACATAGTTAACCCTCAACTTGGTATTCATTTAACAAATTTATGGCAATCGCTTTAGCTAATACAGCTTGTTCAGGAAACAAGTAGAACATTTTTGTGCTAAACTAGAGCTATACTCAATGCAGACCCAATTCAG
>JACOMV010000478.1 GCA_014324065.1 Hormoscilla sp. SP12CHS1
AGGGCTAATGATTCCCTGGTAACGCTCCCCTTTCTTGATTTGTGTCAAGTCAGTTTACTTTAAACGAATCGCACAGTATTATCATAAATACAAGTATAGCCTTTTCGACCTCGATCCTCTGAAGCTCTACCGATAATTTTCCCCTCAGTCACCCCCAGGGTGCGTTCATCTATCACCTGACTGGATGGGGGTGCCCCGGCCACGTAAACTGTTTTACCAATGGTTGCTACTGAGTCCCCCAACTTGCCAACCCTATACCTATTGTTACTGACAAACTGCACCACTGCCAAGTCTAAGCCCTCGATGGGTTGAATTAAACTAGGTTCGGTGTTTTTTCTCATCGGGGGTTTGCACTCGACAAAATTTTTGGTTTTCATCCACTACGTGATTAGCTGTGAGCACGTAATAGGTATTGCCCTTTTTGTTGAAAATTACCCCCGAACCACTACTACAGCCATCGATGTAAACCGTGATTTCCTGGGCGATGTCTATGACATCTTGGGCCCAGGCGATCTGAGGTTGCACTAGGGCGATGGTAGTACCAACGATAATTGCTGATAATCTCGACATCTTCTTTAACCTTCAATTTCTTGATTTGTCCCACACGCCATTCACACGCCATCCGACTCGATCGCCCAGACGGCATTCCGTTTCATAATCCACTTTCCCTCCCTCTTCCAGCCAGATGCGCTTCTTCTGCACCGAAAAGCCGAAGCGTCCATCACTGTATTTTACCCATAGTTTGTTGATCGCGTGCAGGTCTTCACAGGAAAATTTTTCTAGATCTTCTATACTTAACCCCCAACCCCAACCTTCCTCTTCCTGTCCCGCCACTTGCAGCATGACTAGAGCCGTTTCTATATCCGCCTCTTTCCACTCCCCTGCGGCCAGCAAGTCCTGTAATTTATGGTATCTTGCTGGAAATTGCCATTTCTCACATTCCCTCAGTGCTTGGCGCAGCCATTCCTCATATTCCCTCAGTGCTTGGTGCTGCTTCGCGTTCTGTGCGGAGGTTTCCCCGATCGCTCCTGCTTCTGGTTCGCCTGTTTCCCCGGATTTCATCGTTACGCTCTCGCGAAACAATCTCACCATCTGTAGTAAATTTGACCAGTTTTCTTTAGGTGTTGCTTGAATTTCTTGCAGTAACCTGCTCAAATGCATTACATTTTGCTTAGACATAATCGCCTCTTCATTGTTCATCTCTAGTTTCCATTATAGCGTAGACTTTCTTTTGGGTCGAACTCTCAGACTCCGGGCGCACATCCTACCTATTGAGTATACTACAGATCTGTTCTGAGGCACCATATCCCCGACAGTAATTTCGGGGAATACCCGATCGCCAATAGCATATAAACTCATAATCATGGTAATGGGATTAATGGCTTTAGGGGCGATCGGGCTAACAATATACCTCTCATACAACCAACCGGAAGCCGCACCAACCCCCAAAGAAGAAACCTGCGGAAATAACCCATGCGTGTGGTAAAATGCTGGAAAATTGCGAAGGTAAAATGGAAAATTGCGAATGGAGATGAATAAGTAATCCTCCATTCACAATTAACAATTGATAATTGTCAATTAGGTTTATTTAGCAAAAGCCATATCGACCAAAGTAGACAAAGGAATAAACTGAGGAATGGTAGGTCATTCTGCGATCGGGGAGGAGGGGGCAGCAGGGTCAAGATTGGTGATTTTACCCAGTACCGAACTGGGATTTTGAGCATTGCGCGAATTTAAGGTGACCACCATATTATCTTCAGTACAACCCCGTTGCCCCGACTTCAGCACGCAGACAACAGTATATTCCCTGACCTTTCCAGTAGTCAAATCCAAGCCACCCAAGTTACCCCCATTATCAGAGACAGCCTTACTTAACTTAGAAGAAACAGTTTGGCAGCGTTGGTTGGGGGTCCAGCTAGGGCCAAACTCGGTCGTATTCCAGTTAATCACCGGAGCTTGACCGGCACTAGCTTCGACAACAGTTGTCCAAGTACCCCCTTGCTGTACGCACTTGAAAGTAATGGTGCCTCCTGAGGTATCTGTGGGGGCGCTGGGAGTACCTGTCCCTTGTCCGCCACCATTCTGATTATTACAGGCAGCAATCCCCAACAGCATCAAGGTAGCAGCTAAAAGTTGACCAAATTTGCGTCCAGAAAAAGTAGTCATCGTTTCTTTCCCAAAATTTGACTAGCGATATGAATTCTATTATCATCCCCAGAGCCCCGATCGCCAGCAAGCATAGTTAAAAGATAGCAGAGGAACTCCCGCAGCAGCAGGGAGCAAAAAAGCTGAAAACGGCATCCCCCGGTCATTAGGAGTCGATCTGGCGGGCCGCCATCCGTCAGCATCCACCTCGGGTACGCTACAATCGCTCTTCCGCTAGCTAGCTTCCGGACTCCCGAGCGAGTGCCTGGTTCCAATATCACCGAACCATGGCTTCACAATTGTAACCGATCTTGCGTCACTGGTAACCAACTAGCCTAGCCCTGGGCGGATAAGCTAGCAGAACTGACGCTGCTGGAACTGTGAGACGGTACCGGTAGCCTCAGGTGACGAGCGCAGATGTAGATAGCCCACTACAACCCCCAGTTGCGGATATCTTGAGAATGTATGTTCATCGCACCTCGAAATTAGATCGCAAGGCACAGCAGCATAATCTACAGGCTCAGGTAGATAAATTAAATTATGCGCCAAACTGTCCCATCAAGACCTGGATCGAGTTCAGGCCCACGAGCAGATTTTTTATTAACATAATCGCCTTGGGAAACTTTAGTTATACGAGCAAGTAAATTATTTCGAGTAATAGAACATCGATTCTTCTTTTCTGGGCAGGCGTCGGGCCTCGCAGCGGAGGGGGCCCGGAGCGTGCTAACGGGGTTCCACTTGCCTGACTTTTTGCCGGTGGGTTGACGCTGGCAGGGCAATCCGCCATTCCAGATTCTCTAAATAATAT
>JACOMV010000479.1 GCA_014324065.1 Hormoscilla sp. SP12CHS1
TAGCTGAATTGGGTCTGCATTGAGTATAGCTCTAGTTTAGCACAAAAATGTTCTACTTGTTTCCTGAACAAGCTGTAAGGGTATGAGAGCAAATCAAGTTGTTGTATAAAACGAAAATCCCGTTGATTTTTGCTCAGTAACGGAATTTGATGTTCAATTGCGGTCGCTGCAATCAACGCATCAGCAATCAGCAAACCATGACTGAGGACATATTCTTGGAGTAACATGGTAGCGCGATCGCTAATTAAACTATTCAATTTTAATACCTGAAATTGAGCTAAAAATTGCTCCAGTGAGTTCAATTCAGATTTATTCCGACATCCAACCATTAATTCCATTACTGTGATAGTCGAAATCATTAAAACGGATGTTTGACTTTCTTGCAGCAAGCGAGATTTGGCTGTTTCATTATTGTTACTAATATCAATGAGAATATCCGTATCGATGAGAATTTGAGTCATATTAATTCCGCCAATGTTGTTGTCGAATGGTTCTAACCCAAGCAATACTATCTTGCATTTCTAGGCGATCGCGCCACATCCCTACAAACGCTGAATTTTCTAAATCCAACGGTTTTGGTGCTTGTTCGTAACGTTCCTTGAGAGTAGCCACAAAATCTAAAACACGTTGTCGATCGGTTTCAGAAAGGGTGATAAAGTCACTTGTTGCGTTCAATATCAAGCATAAATTTCTCCTTAGTGGATGAAAATTTTGTTCTGAGGAACCGCCAAAATCTGCACGACACTCACATGGTATTGGTCGCCATCGCCTGTAGTAACCTTTGAAAGCATACTATTTCAGTAAACAAACTTTTACTACTCAATTCCGGAATTTTCTAGCTTCTACTCGATGCATACTCTAGCTTGCGTTTTACATCTTTAATTAACTCCTTCTCAAACTTGGCCTTAATCTGCTTGGGAAGCCCTGTATAGTTGCAAAATGCTCGTTTATAATCAGAACGTTGTTGCTTGCGATCGTCTGGGAAGACAAAGTAAGCTTGCGTCCAAGGTGGGTCGCTGGCAATCGGCGGATCTTGCGGCTTAACTTTCCGTGCCAACAAGAAAGGATCCTTCCAATCTTTAACATCGATCGCCCATGCCTCGCCGTCTGGGAAAACAATTCGCAGATCGTAGCTGTCAAAATTAGGCCATAGTTCCACTTGCAGTTCCAACTTTTCCAGTTTATCTGCCAATCGAAGTTCGGCGCGACCGGGTGCCGCTACAAACCTCCGTGGTCCTCGCTTCAACCAAAGCACTCCCTCTTTTTGGGGAACCTGACGCCCAACCTTAAACCCTTGAGTACGACAGCGATCTTCAGCACAAATCAAATCTCCTTTGACAGTGCGAAGCATAATATTGCCACAATTCGATCAACAGTGGAACTGACCATTAACCGCACAAGATTCAGGAGCCGGTTCGTAGGCTGTTTTAATCTGTTCTTCCAGTATTTGCAACGAATCATCAAGACAATGCTGTAGCAGTTCAAATTCTGTTAGTACCCGGTTGCTCAATCAGCAACCGCCGGAAGGCAACATAAGCATCAGGGGTCCTATCTGATTTGCACATCACATTTAGCCACAACTGTTTCTGGATCGCTTCCGCTTCCACATCTCCACTCGCTATCGCCCATTCATCGCAAACGCCTGTAGGAATCTGGTCATCAAGCAGTTTGTCTGCCGTGCCGGCATCTTCTGGCAATTGAATTGGCCACTCTGACAGGGGTTTTTGGCACCAGGTAAGCAAGTCGGGAATTCCCTGTGGCGGTTTTTCTCCTTGACGCAAACAGATTAACACGAGTCGATCGAGACCGCGCTGGAGTTCTTTGGGATAAGGAAGGGTTGGCGCTGCGCCATCTTTGACTTTTTCGTAGAGTTTAATAACGCCACCGGCAATTAGATGTAATGTCAACTCGTCGAACGATAGCGCTGGTTGATTGTAGCTAGCAGTCATTCCACCTCCCGGTATTGATGCAGAATCTACATACATCTACTATAGCTAACGATAGCGCTGGTTGATTGTAGCTAGCAGTCATTCCACCTCCCGGTATTGATGCAGAATCTACATACATCTACTGTAGCTCGACTTTAAGAAAAAGTCAACTCCCAATTTTCTTTACCTTTTGTACTCAACCGGTAGCCGTAGGTTGGGTTTCGTGCGGAAACCCAACCTCGGTGATTTTACACTCGTTCCCGGGAGCATCTCATTTATGTAATGAGTAATTGTACTCATTGCTAAATCGACAAAGATTCGCCAAGATAGAAACGAAATCTCCCAGGGGACTCT
>JACOMV010000480.1 GCA_014324065.1 Hormoscilla sp. SP12CHS1
GATGGGAACAAATACGTTTAAGAACTGGTTTACTAAATGCTGTTATTGTACTAATTAAATAGCGAACAAGCTGTATGAGCCAACATTGGAGCAAAAAAACCATGACTGAGAGTCTCTTAACCCAAGCTGAAGCCTGGGGGTTCGTTTGCAAATGTAATCTTGACGGCAACCGGCAGATTATCCCAAAAACTCCCACAGAAGAATGGAAATTACAGCTAGTAGATTCCCGATGGTTGCTGCTAATTCGCGATCTTCCTCAAGTTATTTTTTTGCCAGAAGAAGCGCAAGCATTTTTATCCCGTCGCGTCAGTAAATTCAAAAAAAGTTTGCTCGCGCAGCATCACTAATTTCAACTCTTAATTATAGTCATTAAGATGTGATAGGCTTGCGCAACAGTTGTTGAGGTTGTAGAATGGGAATACCGATGAGAAACTGGGCCACCTGCCCTGGTACGGACGGAGCCGTCGGGGTGTCGCGCTAATCGCACTACCCACTGTTTTAAGGCATCGATCGCATGAGGCTGGCCGGTAGTTACCATAGGGTTCCCATTGCTCACCTGACAAACAGTAGACTCGGAAGGTGGCGATTTTACAGGAACCGAAAGCTGACAAAGCTTAAACGCCGCTAGAGGTGACAAAAACGCTAATATACATAATCAAAACGCTAGCATATATAGCAAAAAGGCTTGTTGACATAATGAAAACGCTAGTATATATAGTAAAAAGCTAGCATGCGTAATCAAAACGCTAGTATATATCATATAAGTCGGCCTTTTGATTGCTGAAAACCAGTAGGGTGGGCCGCAGCCCACCATCGCTCACAGGGCATAACGAAGATATGTAGCAGGGATTTAGAAAGTGTAGAGGATGTCAAAGCCCTGTAAACCTTGAGGCTGTTCGTAGTCAACCGCGACATCTGTGACCGCAGCATCAAGGGGTCCGTGGTAACACCACCGAATCATCGCTTCAACGGCAGGTGCTGGTCCTTCAAAGACAGCTTCGACTCGGCGATCGGGCAAATTGCGTACCCAACCAGCAACACCCAAATGTTTGGCCTGGGAGCGAGTGGAGAAGCGATAGCCGACGCCCTGGACTCGGCCCGAAATGAAGACATGGGCTTGCTGTGTCCCCTCTCTCGTTCCCACGGCTCTGCCTGGGAACGTGCTTTTAGCGCTCCCAGGGGACACAGCAATTTCTGGTTCTGGTTGTGATGGTTTTTCCATAAACTTATCTACAGATGCTCAATCAGTGATAATCATGATCGTAGTTCATCGCCTCACGGCGGCATTCTCCACCATTCCTGATGCCGAAGCTGGGTCTGGGCGGCATTGCTAGTATGCATATTTACCATAATTTCCCTACCCGTGGGATTAAAGTTTGATTTTCTCCAACTGAAAGTAGAGACAGCATGGGAAACCGTTGTCAGTGTAATAGCAATGACAGTGCTAATCCCTGGGCTATTAAAGGAGACAGTGTTTCGGGTTTTACTCCTACCTCACCCAGCAGAAAACCCTTCTCTCGGAGTCCAGTTGCTGTGGGGATTGGGCAGTTTAGCAATTTTCATTATCTCTCATCCGCTGAATGGTTTGACCTTCTATCGGGCTAGACTGAAGACATTTACCAATCCAGTTTTTCTGTCTTTAGCCGGACTTGTCGGCCTTGTCTGCACGATCGCCTATTGGCAGAGTGGTTTAATCTGGACGCCCATAGCTATTCACTGGCTAATTGTAGTAATTTGGTTGCTAGGTCTAGGTGGATATGAAAAACTCTATCATTCGTAGTCTGTTATGTTTGTGTCATGTTCGTAGTAAGCGCTTTAGCGCTTACTACGAACGGGGTAAGCGCTTTAGCGCTTTCTGGGCAGTGGTGACAAGGTTTGCGCTCGCACGGACATCGTATTCGCACAAAAGACACGGCCCGGTCATATGCTGAAGGTGGTTGCGGCAGCAAAACTAGATCCAGCTAGATAATATACATAGGTAAGGCGTGATATGACATCAATGCAAGCTTGGGGTGTTCTAGCTATATTCATCGTCTGTCCTTTGTTGGGAGGACTTCCTCTGATTGACTGGATTACTGTAGCCCTGACTGGCCGCAGTCTGAAACAAAAGGGTACTGGTAATGTATCAGTTTCGGCGGCTTTTTACCACTGCGGACGCCTCGCCAGCATTCTGGCGGTCCTATCTGAGGCGGCCAAAGGGATTGTAGCTGTCCTACTGGCCCGTTTCTTGTTTCCTGATGCACCAGCTTGGGAGTTGCTGGCCCT
>JACOMV010000481.1 GCA_014324065.1 Hormoscilla sp. SP12CHS1
GATGGGAACAAATACGTTTAAGAACTGGTTTACTAAATGCTGTTATTGTACTAATTAAATAGCGAACAAGCTGTACTTGGCTCACGGAAAAAAAGTATTTAGGGGCAATGGTACTTAAGCCAAGGGGACGGGGTGAAGAGTCTCATTATCTGATTCGGGCAGCGGAGGATTCCCGGATCGTGTGCCCCGCATCTCTTGGTGCGGCGTCTTCTGGGAGCGCTAATCGCACGTTCTCAGGAGACGCCTGGGAACGAGGGAGATGCAGGGCGCTAAAAGCACTACCGATTTTTCGGGCCGTCTGCGGACCGTGGGACACGGGGCTGAAATCCTTACCCCCCCAATGGTTTGGGCGCTGCTCTGGCAGAATGTTTACACAAATGATTTAGGAGCACTATATAAAGATATGGCAATCCAAGATCTTTTGTCAATCACATGAACTATGACGACTGGCTTCTTCAAAACTCAGTTACCCAATTGCAACAAACCCCTGTAGCAATCATCGGCATGGCTTGTATATTCCCGCAAGCCAGTTCTCTGCAAGCCTACTGGGAAAATATCATTGGCAAGGTAGATTGTATAACAGAGGTGCCTCCCTCGCGCTTCCGATTATTTCCCCAAGTTTACGACCGTTTAGAGACCCTTGCTGCCGATGTGGGTCGGGTAATGCACGAGCAAACGATCTATCCCAGGAGTTTAACTCGGCTTTCTCAAGCAGCACAAGCCGCAAAACAGGCAGAATTTTTCAGTGATGGGGTCGCAATGTGTCAAACTAGCATCGGTTTTACGACGGCATACACCCTGATGCTCAGAGAAGTTTTTCAAGTTCAACCGCAAGTAGCATTTGGTTATAGTTTGGGAGAAGCTAGCGGTATGCTGTTTGCCCTAAGCGTTTGGAATGATAAGCATCATTACTATGCTCCTACTGCCATGGATGCTTTAGCATTATCACCTCTATTTAAGACGCAATTGTGCGGTCCCTGCCTAGCTGGTCGTCAATTCTGGGGATTGCCAGAAATTGCCAAGTCTCCTGGCGCAGGAGCAAATGGCCGATTTTTCGGGCCGTCCGCGGACCGTACTGCGGGAAACATTAGCTAATATAGCACAGACTCAAGATAATGCTTTGGCTAATTTAGCCAAAGTTCAAGCCGATACTACCGCCAACAGTTACAGGCTAATCAACAATTTGGACAACCGTCAAGGAGAGATTGTCGAAATTCTCAAGCTGCTCAGCGGTGAGCGCGCCGTAGGCATAAAATCGGTAAATTTACAGAAATGATTTAGATCTGCTATAGTGGAGGTTAAAAAGGAGAAGCTAGCGATGACAGAAGAAAATAACAACGATGAACTGAAAAAGTTAATCGAGTCGAACGCTCGTGCTATTGCAGCAGTGGCAGATTCTCTGGCAGAACTTAGAGAGAGTGATCGCCAAGCGAAGCAGGAAATGGCCGATCTAAGGGAAACCTTAGCTAGTCTAGCAGAGACTCAAGGCAATGCTTTGGCTAATGTCAACAATGCTTTGGCTAATGTCAACAATGCCTTTGCTAATTTAGCCAAGGCTCAAGCCGATACTACCGCCAACACGTACAAGGTAATCAACAAATTGGACAACCGTCAAGGAGAGATTGTGGACATTCTCAAGCTGCTTGTCGAAAAAAATACTGGAAAACAAAGCGGGGGATAGTTCGAGCGATCGGTCTGCGGACGGCCCGAAAAATCGGGATCTTGAGATTATTTTTAGTATTCACATCGAAGGCCCAGAAACCTGGCTTTCCCGAAAACCAGATTTCTTAATCTTAATGGTGGTAGGGTAGCTAATTAACTAAACAACTGAGTCACTGACACGATTATATCAGGAAATGCCTTGACGGTTCTTCCACTCAGTCCCACCAGTGCTTTCATAGAGAGCCTTCAGGGCTACATAATCTGTGGCATCGAGGTAAACTTCTTTGGATACCTCCGTATTGGATCGGATATCCCCGTAACTAAATATCCCTTTCAGCATATTTCTTGTCTCCTTAAAAAAGTTAACTCATCATCTGGGGTCTCGCCGGCTCCAGATTATCAGCATGTATAGAAAACGGCTTTTTTTATACATGTTGCCGCACTGAATCAACAATAATAAACAGTCTCGCCCTCTAGGAGCCAGCCTTAAACCAGCAACTACGGTAAACTGGTCGGGGTCGAGCTGAGAGTCGCCTCTCAACCCTCCCTTTCGGAACCGGACTTGCGACTTTCACCGCAGGAGGCTA
>JACOMV010000482.1 GCA_014324065.1 Hormoscilla sp. SP12CHS1
CGCCGTTGTACAGCCACTCATCCAAGGATGCTGCTTCCCAGATGGGGTAAAAGTGCAGCCCGATCGCATTTGAGCTGGGTACAACCGCACCAGAGATGATGTTGTTACCGTACAGCAGAGAACCTGCGACCGGTTCGCGGATACCATCAATGTCCACAGGAGGAGCAGCGATGAAAGCGATGATGTAGCAGGTGGTAGCGGTCAGCAGGGTGGGGATCATCAGGACGCCGAACCAGCCCACATACAGGCGGTTGTCCGTGCTGGTCACCCAGTTGCAAAACCGATCCCAAACGTTAGCGTTTTCACGCTGTTGTAAGGTCGTAGTCATGTTTAGATGATTGCTATTTATTTTTCGAGGTACGTTGGCAGGTTGTTTTCCCTACCTGCATACAGCATAGCTAACTTGATTGCGTTTTGTAAACCCCTGTTAATTTATTTCTGCTTATGCCTCATAGAAGCTGAGCTTATCTTTAGCCTGGAGGCCATTTCATCTGTCGCCCGCCCAGAATATGCAAGTGCAGGTGGCATACGGTCTGACCGCCGTAGGCACCATTATTGATCGCCACCCGGTAGCCATTAGTTAAGCCAACTTGTTCGGCCACGCGCTTCACAGTTAATAGTAGATGTCCCATCAGGGCCTGATGTTGGTCTCCAGCATCGGCAAGCTTGGGTATGGGTTCTTTAGGAATCACCAAAATATGAACCGGCGCTTGGGGATTAATATCTTTGAAGGCCAGGGCCAGGTCATCTTCATAAACAATATCGGCTGGGATCTCCCGGCGGATAATCTTACCAAAGATGGTATCTTGGGTTTCGCTCATGTTGTTCGTGCAGGCAGCTTCCACAAGATCCTATCATCACTTGTGGAGGACTATTGGCAAGTTAATTTCAAAAGCATCCAACTCCGATCGGGAGCATGTCAAGTTTGTAAATAAGTATTTTTGCTCAAAACCCAGAGATTGTCTAAACAACAGTTGCAAAACAAAAACGAATCATCTCTTATACTGCCCCGACCTAAATCCCACCTAAATCCTAAATCCCACCCAAATCCCCTGCCATATCACATATAGTCAAAAAAAGACGAAAATAGAAAATTTTAGAGTTTTATTAAGAATGCTCAAAAGGTGAGTCTATTTTGCAATGTATATCATAGCTGCTCGGGCCGATCGCGCCGGAGCGATGTAATGCGATCGCCCATACTCCCCATAGCAGAGTGGCACGTCACCTTTTTATTTTAACCCAGCAGGTCCGCATATGGGGATTGATAGTTCTGTTCCGTAGAGTGGCAGATGCACCAGATGCGATCGCCAGAGTCTGAATTCTCGGACATTCGCTTTGGGGCCTTTTTGGGAACGGGAGTTGATTTTAACAGGAAGTGCGATCGCGCTGCAAATGCGGCAGGGGGGCCTCGTAGGCAACACCAACCTGATGGAGAGTGCCATTCCACCCTAAAAATGCGGCACGGTTGTCAGTCACCAGTCACCAGTATATTGGTAAGTATGAGCATTGCTAGCAAAGAACCATCAACATAAGGAGCAAACGTGATGCTAGTGCGAGTTTGGAGTGCATCGATCGTGGGCATCGACGCCGTGAAGGTCGGAGTAGAAGTAAATGTATCGGGTGGTTTGCCTGGAACAGTGATGGTAGGTTTGCCAGATGCAGCGGTGCAAGAGTCCAAGGAACGGGTAAAGGCAACGCTGAAAAATGCTGGTTATGCTTTTCCGACGGGCAAGATCGTGATTAACTTGACTCCTGCTGACTTGCGGAAGGAAGGTCCCAGTTTTGATTTACCCATTAGCATTGGCATTCTGGCCGGTTCTGAGCAAGTTAGACCTCACCTACTGGGAGATTATCTCTTTTTAGGGGAAGTCTCCTTGGATGGGAGTCTGCGTCCTGTAGCTGGCGTACTTCCCATTGCGGCGGCAGCGGAAAAGCTGGGTATTGTGGGCATGGTTGTGCCAGCGGATAATGCTCGGGAAGCAGCTGTGGTACGAGGCTTAAAGATCTATGGCTTCGGCCATCTGTCAGAGGTGGCTGATTTTCTGGATCGTCCCCAACTTTATCAGCCCCTAGAACTGGATGGGATAGCAGAATTGGTCAGTTCTGACTTAAATGTAGCCGATCTTAGAGATGTGAAAGGACAAGCTCATGCCCGTCGGGCCCTGGAAATAGCGGCTGCTGGAGGACATAATCTCATCTTTGTCGGACCACCTGGTAGCGGTAAAACCATGTTAGCGCGA
>JACOMV010000483.1 GCA_014324065.1 Hormoscilla sp. SP12CHS1
ATGGGAACAAATACGTTTAAGAACTGGTTTACTAAATGCTGTTATTGTACTAATTAAATAGCGAACAAGCTGTAAGCTTTCTGCTGCTTCCCTGCTAGTTAATTCCAATCGATCCTACTGTTGCACTAACTCCGCGATATTCACCTGATATTTTTGGCCCAGATTTTATACTCTTTCTGCTATCAAATTTACGACCTCGAAGCCTAACTTTTGCTCCAACTCACATTCTGTAATCTCCTGGGACAGCATAGTTTTCCCCACACCCATTTCCCCAATCAAAGCAATTTCCTTTCCCTTGGTTTTCCCTTGCCCTTGGGCTATTCTTTCCCTCAAGAAAGCTTCCTTCTCACACTGCTGCTTCTGCACTGGTTTGTACAGATAATTGCCAGTGATTACCGTATTGAGCATTCCAGCATTGATTGATTGCCAGTCTCTCCGTCCTTCGCTCCTCCCATCCTGCTCGGAAACAATAATAGTTTGGTTTTCAATATGAACTTTACTGCCCGGAGCAGCGAAAGCACCTATTTTATCAGCAAAATTACCATATTCTCTATTCATAGCTAATACCAATTTTCCCAATATATCTTACATCTATTACCCCATTTTCGACATTCAATAACCCTAGCCTAAATCCTTCAGCGATAACCGCTCTCCCAAATCATTTAGGCTTGCTATAACTTCCGCCCTAGGAGGGTGGCCTAGCATCAATAACTGGCGCAAACAACTTTTTAAAAGCTCTGATGCTCAATTTTACCCGTACTGCCAGCTTGGACAAATTGCCCGATTTTATCTGCAAATTTGTCCAATTTAGACATAGATGCTTGTCGAGCATTCAGCGTATCTTTAATTTCTTGGAGAACTTCATCTAGTTTTGTATTTCCCTCAGCTTCTGCTGTTGTTGCCAATTCCTGCATCGCTTGAGCAAATTGAGGATTGACTTTTGCTGCTGCTTCTATCTCCAGCACTGCTTTACCATAATCTAAAGGTAGTTCTGGAGCCTGCTCAATGGCTATCATAGTACCTGGAGACTCTTGCTTGAGCGATTCTAGAAACTTTGCAGTCTGGTCAAATACTGCTTCTCCAACTTTTTCTCCTGTTTTTTCCAATGCTTTCGTAGCTAATACAGTTCCAATAGCTACAGCCGCCATCGTTAAAGGTTCCATAATTCATAATCTCCGTAAAATACAACAATTAGCCAGGGGTTGAACCCTCCTAGGGCCAAACCAATTTGGTATCAGACCCATCCCCTTCAACAAAGATCCTGTGATTAGGTAATAGGGGGTACTACTCCTCTTTCTCTTACATCGCTGAGACAGGGATTCTTTCCTAGTTCCAGTATTTTGGTCTAAAAACCTGTCCTTCGACTACAATATACATTAATCGATTGTGCTAGATTCTGTATGAGGGTTATTACCCCTGATTTTGAGATATTTTTGTCTCAGCTGGACAGTGCTTCGTTCTGGAAACCTATGCCATCAGGAATAGGAAAGCCAAAGGGAACAGAGGTAGGACAAAAAACACTCCCGCAGGCTTCGCCTTCGATATCTCTGCCAGAGCTCTTGTCCCAGGAGCGCAGCCCGTAGAGGCGAGCACACTGAGGTTTGTAGTGAGTACTTTCGTCCTCAGTACAAACCTCAGAAAAATCGGCACACAGGAGACATCGCAGGAATGTTATATACTGGTAGAGTTTTCAGACTCAACCAGATTTAACTAATTATGCGCATTCTATATCGAATATAGGAAATATTGAGCGACGTCCGTCCAGTATTTAGTCTGGCTTAGGCTAAGAGATGGTTCGTACTGCTGATGTGGGGTATTCTATTATGTTCTGGGCCGACAGCGGTAGCGCTCGCTGCCACTGCCAAGAAAGGCGAAGGTTGCCTGTCCGCAGCAGGGGCATCGGACAGGGTAAGAGCAAGAATCATGCTTAGGGCATCTATTATCAACTATAATGAGAATGATTGCCTTCAAGGAGTGCGAATCTGGCACAGTCCACTCGCAATTTTCTTGCGCTTGCCCTGGGGCATCGGAGAATTATTCTTACGTGGTACGATCGCCGATTCAACGGGATGGTATCGAATCAGATATCGTGCTATAATTTTAGCCACCTCGCTCAGAGGTTCGTCCAGCGCGATCGCCCGGGTTCTGCTAAGATAGAGGTGCGATTTGTTCAGGTATAAACTGTAATTCAGTGAAAGCCTGGTTGGTTTCATCAGCCAACAACTGTGGTACT
>JACOMV010000484.1:0-2239 GCA_014324065.1 Hormoscilla sp. SP12CHS1
GACTTTCACCGCAGGAGGCTACTGGTTGGTAAGCTGTTGTCATCAGCAGCCGTTGTTTGGATTACTCCTCCCTGGCCTTATCCTATGAAATTTCTCCCCTTCTTGTTCTGTAACGCGACTGAATAACGCCTAACCCGTGGGGTTTGTGACGGGGAAACTGCTTAACCCGGAGTGTCACCTTTCCTTACGTGAGCGCTTGTGGATGGGGTCGCAAGTTTTTACCTGGCTAGGACTTCAGCCCTTTATAAGCACCTTTAGGATTTCTCCTTGGGTTTCGTATCGTATCGAGGGTTACTTTTTCCTGAGATTTCTTACCATATCCGACCTACGTCAGCGGTAACCCTGTGGGTTACTCGTGGGGTAGGGTTACTCGTGGGGTAACGACGTATCCTTTTAGGATCGTTTCGTTATCCACTTCTTATCCCGGGTATTACCCCGGACATTAGCTTCTTAGGCCATCCCTCCTCCCCTGATGCCTTGCGCTTATCATCTAACTTATCCAGAATGAGGGATAGAACACCAGAGGTTACTTGGTTCCGTGATATCATTTCGCGATGCTTTTCTACATTACCCCGGGAGTTCTTTGGATACGATGTTAGCCAGGGAATACGGCTAACACTAACTACCATTTCCCTTTTGGGCCAGCGATTCAGCCTTATTTCGCTGGTTCAACTTCACGAGGTTTGAATAGGTTCGTTTGTTCTCGCCATGAGCATCTTTCCTAGCGGCGTTTCCAGTTTAGGCTGCCAGATTGCCTACATTTGAGTCCTTGCTTCACCAGCTCCCCGGGTAACGCCCCCTCCGCTACGAGGTGATGTCACTCCGCAGCATTAAGGACTGGTGTCACCCCCGTACCTGAGGGGAGGGAATTGAACCCCCATGAATATCACAGTTACCTGGTTAATGATTCCAGGCGTAGCGTTCCGTATTTTATTACGTTAGGCTACAACAAATCGCACACTCCCAATGTTGATAGACCGGTGATTGCTATGACGCTCCACGCTTCGCTACCTTTGCTGTTTTACCTACCTAACAGCCCTGTTCCTAGTAATGCCCATCGCCACCGCTGGGCGGCCATCTCGTCCAGACATTTAACCTCGATCGACCAGAATCTCAATCGCCAGGATATCGATGGGGTCTGAACCGTAGCAATCGGTTACGATGTCTCCGGAGAACTCAATGTCTCCTGAGGCAAGGTTTCTCCTGGGAGCTCGATGTTTCCCGGGAGCGCTAGTCGCACGTTCCCAGGCAGAGCCATGGGAACGAGGGGGGAAACATCGTAACCGCACTACCCAGGAGAAACCGGGTGTTGAGGACTCCCTGGCTTAGTTTAATAAATAACTCAAGTTGCCACCTATAAAAATTTTTACGTCCCAGACAGCCATTTTTGGTAAATTTCTCCGCAAAAATGCCATGGCCAATTTTGGCTAATTTTGGTTTTGAGGTTCTATAGGTAGCAACTTAGGTTAAATAGCCCGCGCAGGCGGGCTTTGTTCATGTAGCCGGACCCTTTAGGGTGAGGGCGGCTCTATCATTCTGTCTGGTTGAGGACAACCCTTTATTTCCATGTCTATGATTACCCTACCAACACTCTCAAATTTAGAAGAACTGTTTCGGCATCCCATGCCGACAATGTACAATTTACCGAGTGAAAATCCAGAGGAGCCCGGTTTGCCAGACGAATTTCATGCTTTCCAACCAATCCTGCTGCTGTTAATCTTTCATCCCCTCAACTGGGACCCAGAAATGGTATACAGTGTGTTTAATCACTATATATATTACGATGCGAATCATCCTTTATGGTATAAACGCCCCGACTGGTACGGAGTTGTGGGGGTGCCGCGACGGTATCAAGGGCGAGACATGCGCTCGAGCTATGCCATGTGGCAAGAAAAAATTAGTCCGTTAATAGTGGTGGAGTTATTATCCCCAGGTACGGAAGATGAGGACTTAGGTCGGACAAAGAGTACGGGGGGACATCATTTGATAAGACAATTAATATAAACCCCGAAGATTCGGTACTTTATTGGTTGCGTGGTCTTCTGCTACAAGAATTAGAACGCTACGCCGAAGCAATGGAGGCTTACAGTAAAGCAATCGACATTAAGCCCCATCCCTTTGCCTACGTAAACCGGGGTTATGTACGCTCAGACTTGGGAGACTAAGTAGTTAGACAAAATTAATTACACATCGCATGGGCGCCAGAACGCTGGAAACGCTTGTAACGCAGGGACTGCTC
>JACOMV010000484.1:2401-4624 GCA_014324065.1 Hormoscilla sp. SP12CHS1
AAAGGGGCGATCGCAGATTCCAATAAAGCCATAGAAATTAAGCCAGACTATGCCGAACCATACGTAACCCGGGGTGTGGCACGCGGTAACTTGGGAGACTATAAAGGGGCGATCGCAGATATGCAGACTGCTGCACAAAAATTCCACGCACAAGGGGATATGGATATGTACCAAAAAGCGCAGGAACTCCTCAGACAGTTTCAGCAGCAGTAAAACAGTAACTGACTCCTTAAACATGCGATTTGGGGGGCGATCGCGTGTGGTCGGGGCACGGAGGATTTAAGATCGTCATCTTCCCCGATAATTTGCGGATACGCCAGCGCCGTGCCCCTAGGGGAAATGGTGCGCGGATGCAGACAATAAATGCGATCGGATTTAGCCTGGGGATAGGTGTTAAGATGTAAGCAGACAAATGTCCGCTTTGAGGAAAATTATGAGTATAGCTTTAGAACCCAAAACCCTCCCACTCCCGCTGCGGGAAGACGAAACCGGGGCTATCCGAGTAGGAAACTCTTGACTATCATTAGGAGATGTTTATCTGACCATCGGTTACTATCTCCAGCATCCAGAAACCATAGATGCCTATCTCGATCGCCGCGAACAGTTAGCAGAATCAGTACGTCAAAAGCTGTCAAGCATTCAACCAGATATTAGCTCAATTCGTTCGCGCTTGTTGTCTCAAAAGAAATCCCAATAAATCATGTTGCAGTTTTTGAGCGATGAAAACTTTGATGGCGATTGTTCGCGGCCTTTTTCGACGGGAACCAAACCTGGATTTAATGCGCGTTCAAGATGTTGGTTTGCGAGAATTAGATGACCCAATAGTTTGAGACTGGGCCGCGACTAACCCTCGCATCGTTTTAACTCACGATCGCTCCACAATGCCAGACTTTGCTTACGAGCGATTGTTGCGAAATGAAGCCATGCCAGGTTTGTTTCTGGTTAAGAATAGGATGCCAATCGGACAGGCTATCGATGAATTAATAATACTTGCCAAGCGATCGAGATGAGTGGAAAGGGGTAGTTCTCTATTTATCCCTGTGGAAGCGATCGCCGATCCACAAAATATGGTTCGCAGGTTAAAACCTGCGGCTACAGAAACAAAGCCTGCCTGCGCAGGCTAAGATTGTATAAAGGGGCGATCTCCCAAATAGGAGAAAGGTTCATGAGTGAAAGACTAGACAGAATAGAAGCTATTCTAGAGAGGATGGCAAAACAGCGAGAAGCAGATATCCGTGCGATGGCAGAACAGCGAGAAGCCGATCGGCAAGAAATGGCAGAGTTAAGGAAAACCGTCACAGCTTTGGTCCAGATAGTTGAGATCCATCAGCGGAAGTTTGATGAAATCATAACTTATGTCAGAGGTATACAAGTCGAGAACCGTCGCATTTTCGAGCGGGTGTTTGGTTCAGATTCGATAGGTAGTAGAAATAATATTGGGGATCGCATTTTTTGATGACCAGGTCGGGGCACAGCGTCGCGATAAATTAGGAAAGAAACGATATATCGCCGTGCCCCGGCCCCACGAATGGGTGACATTTAATTGGCGATCGGGCAGATGGTTCACAGGTTCGCAGATGGTTCGCAGGTTAAAACCTGCGGCTACACAAACAAAGCAATGTCATTGCGATTTTTCGCGCAGCCTGCGCGTAGCCGTGTGGCAACCTGCCTGCGCAGGCTAAGATGGGATAAAGAAAGGGGCGATCGCAGATGATGGGTGGTTGGCAGTGGAAATGATGTATGTTATAATTTAAGAGCAATGGGGTAGGATAAGAGGAGATGAGTGAGAGACTAGACAGAATTGAAGCTATTCTAGAGGGCATGGCGGTTGAACGAAAAGCCGATCGCCAAGAGATGGCTTCGTTAAGGACAACCGTAGCAGATCTGGCCCAGGCAGTGGAGTTAGATCGGCAAGAAAGAGAAGCGGAACGGCGCTCCTTGGCAGCTCAACTCCAAGGGGATCGGCAAGAAAGAGAGCGGAACGGCGCTCCCTGGCAGCTCAACTCCAAGGGGAACGGCAAGAAAGAGAAGCGGAACAGCGCTCCCTGGCAGCTCAACTCCAAGGGGAACGACAAGAAAGAGAAGCGGAACAGCGCTCCCAGTAAAAAACGTTATTTTTATGGATTAAGGGTTCATATGTTAGTAAATACAGCTTGTTCAGGAAACAAGTAGAACATTTTTGTGCTAAACTAGAGCTATACTCAATGCAGACCCAATTCAGCT
>JACOMV010000485.1 GCA_014324065.1 Hormoscilla sp. SP12CHS1
CGCGATTTGGTATTTTGTGCATGATTACAACAAATGCTTGTCGGGTTAGTTGTGCCATCACTACATGTTTATCACTACCGTGGTAGGCGACAATCTTTTTCTCTTTTTCATTGAGAACCCGGCTTTTCTTCTCCAAACCCGCCACTACACGTTCGATCGCTTCCTTCAAGTCTTCCTGGGCTACAGCAGCCCGTTCTAGGCGTTGGGGCAAGTCTGGATCGGGAATAGGAGTAGTAGCCCGAATTTCTACCTGGTTGCCCTCTCTTTTCAGAGCATAGCGGATTTCGCTTCTGCCCCAAAGCACCTCTACCACCTCTCCCCTATCCACCTGGCCGAGAAACTCGCTGTAGGGTCTTAGAGGCAATTTGGGACGCCGCAACTGCAGTAAAACCCAGTAATTTACCGCCACTACTATACCTGCCACTCCTAACAGTAGGATGCCTATTTGCTGCGATCGGGATAATTTTGGCTTCTTTTTATTCCCATACTTTCTCCATATCTTGTTTGTAGTCAGGACTTCAGTCGGGTGCATCTCATATTGGCGTCGCCCTCACCCTAAAGGGTGAGGCTACCGGAACAAAGCAATGTCATTGCGATTTTTTTCGCGTTTTTCGCTTGCGCAGCGTGGCAACCTTCCTGCGATGTCTCCTGTGTGCCGATAGCGCTGCGCTGGGGGCGCAGCCATGTCCCCTGGGACAAGAGCTCTGGCAGAGATATCGAAGCGGGCTTACATATATTATCAATGTACCTTTGCGAAAGTGAGATGCACCCCTTCAGTCCTCCACCTGCCTTGCATTTTGAGGACTTTAGTCTTCACTACTAACATCGAAATTGAATATCTTAAACTGATTTTAGTCTCCTCCGGGCATAGAAAGCAACTGCCACTCTCCTGCTACTTTACCAAAGACTGCCCGATTTTCTAAGGGACCATATACGTAACGATTGTAGACGTAACCTCTTTCCCCATTGGGTATAATTACTGGAGTCCAACCGTATATCGGGTCAACCTCTCGGCTTTTTTCTACCTCTTCTTGCCATTGTTTTTCCGCCGCCGGACGGTCAAGCTTGACTACTTCGTTGGAAAGGCTGCTAATCACTTCGCTGTTTAAAGATGGTCGCGATCGCACGTTAACGCCTCTACCGACAACGATCGCGTGATTCAATTCCCAGTCCAGTCCCGAGGCGGATGTAGGTGCTGGGTACTGACGATAAAACTCTTTGGTAACATTAGAACAAATCCAAACCGTCGTCCCTGGGTCTACGGGATAGTTATCGCTAGCTTCTGCCGCACAACTGTTAGCGATCGCCTTTTCCAGCAAGGACCAGAAGCGTTCGTCAGGGTTTTCCAGGCCCAGTTCCTCGATCCGTCGCGGACTATTGAATCCCAAGGATATGCCATCTGCTGGTAAAATCGAACGGATAAAGTAGGCATTCCGTTCTGTTACACCTTGCCGCAGTTCTTGACGAAAACTATAGAACTCGCTACCTGGTTCCACTTCATCATCCAGGTCAATTGGTTTCCGTCCCAATTCCAGCTTTTCCTCCTTGGGTGTAGCTGGTTTTTCTGCGAAAGCTTCGGGTGCATGTGTTGGTTTTAACTCAGTCTCTCTCCTGTTGCTGGTGGCAGCTGGCCGGATCGTCGTAGGATCTTTGTGCAGTATAGTTGCTAGGGTTGCCCCGCCTAATGCTGAGGCCAATATCCCCCCTGCAATCACCAAGTAAAACTCTTCCTTGATTTCCTTTGGCCACTTATATTCTATCATTTTTTCCTGACTCTTGCTAACTGTTAATGGTTAATTGTTAATGGTCGATCGCTAGTCGGCATCTGGCGATTATGGTCTCCTATATCTATTTTATACATAATTTTTCACGCCACGACCTAGCGCCATTTTTTCTATATGGTTTGAATGGCTAGCTAGAGATTTGGTTCCTTGGCTGTAGTAATTATCTTAACTGCTAAATTTTATATTATAACATTTTCAGCAATAGTTAGCCTAGCTTATTTTTTTCCTCAAATGTAAAGTTTTGTAACCACAAGCCGTTTGCGGTCACAAAAGAGGGGTTTTGCCTGAGTAAGAAATAAAAATCTGCTACAAATGAACGAACTTCTTGCTCAGATAGGATTTCCTTTCGTAGAGTAATTAACCTAAGTTGCTACCTACAGAACCCCAATACCAAAATTAGCCAAAATTAGCCTTTAGAGCCTTGTGATTTAC
>JACOMV010000486.1 GCA_014324065.1 Hormoscilla sp. SP12CHS1
AATTTAATAAAGTGTCAAACCAGCGGGATGTGGCGCTAAAATTAGCTTATACCCTACACCGACATGGAAACCACAATACGATGCAACCCTATCCGGAAGATATCTCCGAACAGATGCAGAGATACTACAAGTCCTTGTCAGAGAAGGACCGCCGCAGGCGGCGCTGCCATCGAAGCACTTAAGCTGGGCTACGGTGGCATAAGCTACATCAGTCAACTGATGGGTTGCCATGCCCACACCATTCGCCTTGGGCTCCAAGAGTTGTCCGATGACCAAGGGATGAACGCTAGGCGCATTCGTCGCCCTGGGAGTGGACGCAAAAAAGCATTGGAGCAGATACAGGGATTAGATGAGCCATTCCTTCGAGTTGTTGCGGCTCATACAGCGGGTTCGCCAATGGATGAATCGCTAAAAACAGGACTACAGGTGTTTACCAATGTGATTAGCGGAGTTTACCAAACAGGCAAGAAAGTGGCAGAAGATTTTAAGCAAAACATAAAAATTGTCTTCTATGAGGTTCTGCCTCAATGGAACTACACCGCCAAGCCACAGCCAGGTAAACTTTGATAAGTTATTAAATCCTCATCCCTAGCTAGCTATTAAATAAAATCATCAGCATCGATGCGCAAAGAAGGAACTGCTAGCAAAGTTGCCAATTTTTCCCCAGAATCCGCAACTTTGATGATAGCCGAGCCTGTCGAATTGTTAAAAATGGTTAAATCGGCAAAACTCAAACCTCCTTCTAACTTGATAGAGTCCGTGCCATCCTCAAAGTCCATGATGGTTACGAAACCCTCTCGGGTCAAGACAAAAGTGTCTGCGTTATCACCCCCCAAGAGGTAATCGTGTCCACCACCCCCGATGAGGGTATCGGTTCCATGACTCCCGTAGAGGTAATCGTTTCCACCACCCCCAATGAGGTGATCGTTTCCACCATCCCCGTAGAGGCGATCGTTTCCACCACCCCCGATGAGGGTATCGGTTCCAGGACCCCCGTGGAGGTGATCGTTTCCACCACCCCCGATGAGGGTATCGTTTCCAAAAATTCCGAAGAAGAAATCGGCTTCACCACCCCCGAAGATGAGATCGTTTCCACGACTGCCCCCGACTGTCCCGCTGTGTTTGATGGCTACTACCTCAATCTCAAATGTATCTTTTACGAAACCTCCCGTCTCATTTGATACCGTTACCGTCACGTCAAAACTGCCAGCAGTAGTAGGGGTGCCGTTGATCTCCCCACTACTGGAGTCAATGGTTCAACCCTCTGGCAAACCACTGGCGTTGTAGCGATTAATGTTGATGTTGATGTCGCCGAAGTTATTGCTTACATTGAGGTTGAATTCCTCACCGACAAGGGCAAAATCGTCGGAAATTTCAGTCACCACATAAGGATTGTTAGTGAAATCCTCGGCATTAATCAGGCTCCGATCGACGCCCTGTAGGATAGCGTAGATTCCTGTGGCTTCAATCACGGTATTTCCGTCCAGGGAGTCGATCGTCACATCGTCGTAACTCAAATAGCCTCCGTCTCCTATTAGCAGGATATGGTCCGTACCATCAACAAAGTCCCAGATGGTATTCTGGCCACGGCTCTGTCTCAGGATAAAAACATCGGCGCCCTCTTCTCCGATCAAAGTGTCGTTCCCATCTCCGCCGTCGAGGGTTCGAGCTACCGTATTCCGCAAGATGGCTATATCCACACCATCCAGCTGCACCAGAGTATCGGCTCCTACTCTCAGAGATCTGACCTCCTCTAGGGTGAAACCACGAATTCCCAGGACATCTGTTCCTTGCACGAAGTCTGTAACTTCCAGCATCTGTTCTGGCAATGCGCGCCATCGATAATCCACAAGCCGTCTGTGCCTGGTCCGCCAGTCAATGTCGAGCCACCACGACCACCAAACAGCTGGTCATTCCCCAGGCATCCTCGCAGGATATCGTTACTGCCAGCTTTGAGGAGATCGTCATCTTCCTGGCCCAACAGCAAGTTGCCCCCCTCTCCTACCGTAGCATCCAAGGTGTCGTTCCCTGCTCCACCTGGCAATGTGTCTTCCATGCCGGCGAATAGTTCATCTAGCTCTGGCGTGCCTGGTATTATCTCCATACAATCCTCACACAGTTTCTAACTCAGGCATTACAGCTTGTTCGCTATTTAATTAGTACAATAACAGCATTTAGTAAACCAGTTCTTAAACGTATTTGTTCCCATC
>JACOMV010000487.1 GCA_014324065.1 Hormoscilla sp. SP12CHS1
AGCTGAATTGGGTCTGCATTGAGTATAGCTCTAGTTTAGCACAAAAATGTTCTACTTGTTTCCTGAACAAGCTGTATTCCAAGAATGTTTGCAAGCCATACAAAACAGAGAAAATATCGGTTATTATGTCGCAGAGCAAGTCATGTTTATGGGCAGTTGGATCCGTCATAGCACCCAATATCCCCGTTATCAATTGCGTTTATTCCGCAAAGACATGGCTGCGCCCCCAGCGTAGCGCTATCGGTCTGGTTCGCTGACTGACTACAGTTAAGGCTTTGGGATCCCCCCTCGCAATGGGTGCGGTCAAAAGTCGTTGCATTCGTAGGGTGGGCACCGCCCACCATTCGTGGGTGTGGTATTTTTTTACCAACTGGTGCAAGACCACACCCGTCGTCATCTGACTGGCGGACGCCAGGTCTAGTATCTAGTCGGGGGAGCCCGGGGAAACTCCGCATCATTACGCGGCAGGCCCAGCCCAGATGGTATTTGCTCGGCGGCAGATGATATTTGCTCGGCGGCAAATCATATTAAAATGGCCCAAGCATATTTGCTTAGAGACAAAGCATATTTGCTGAGGGGCAAAGCATATTTGCGCTCGTCGGAGGATCCTAGCGTGAGGGCGGTGGGACCGGGCTTCTTTATCAATTTTGGTCGCTCAGCACTTGGAGCAGGTCGCACCAAACCGGTTATGAGTCTGCAGACTTCAAACTACTTGTGACCGCACCCCCACGCTGCGCGAAAAATCGCCATGACACTTTCCCATCGTCCAAGGGCAAGTCGATCTCCTATATTTTATATCGGTCAAAAAAATAATATCTACGCAAAATTGGCAAATTAGATCGGGGGTTGGTTAGCACCGGTGAAAGACAGACGCCGCAACTGTAGGTGATTTAGCCCCGGTCAATTCGCATTTGTAAAGCCGATCGCGCCTGTTCCCGATCGTCAAAATGGATCTTTTCCGTGCCGAGAATCTGATAATCTTCGTGGCCTTTACCGGCGATCAAGACTCCGTCTCCCGGTTGCGCTTCCAGGATCGCAGTCCTAATGGCAGTCGCCCGATCGCAGATCGCCACTGGCTCTATGCCGGACGGGATTCCGGCCAGGATATCTTGTAAAATCTTTTCCGGGTCTTCCGTCCGGGGATTGTCCGAGGTTACCACCGGCAGGTCCGAAAGCTCTGCGGCAATTTTACCCATAATCGGGCGCTTCGTCCGATCGCGATCGCCCCCGCAACCAAACACGCAAATCATCTTTCCGGGAATAAACGGCCTGGAGGCCCGCAGCATATTCTCTAAACTATCGGGAGTGTGGGCATAATCGACAATCACCGTAATCTCTTGTTCGGGAGTTATTTGCACCCGTTCCATCCGTCCGGGCACCCCGGGAAATTGCGGCAATTTCTCTCGCATAGAGTTTAAGTCTATCCCCAGATGTAAAGTCGCCCCCACCGCTGCCAGCAAATTCCCGACATTGAACTCACCTACTAAGGGCGATCGGAAAGGCACTTCACCCACCGGTGTATGCAGGATGCCCTTCACCCCAGATGGTTCATAGGTAATGTCACTCGTCCAAAGATCCGCTGAGGCATCATGGGTACTATATCGCCACAGCTGTGCGGGCTGCAACCGGTCACTTAACCGCCGTCCGTACTCGTCATCGACATTAATTATCGCCCGTCCTTGCAGATAGGTCGGGCTAAACAGCAGGGCCTTCGCCGCAAAATAATCTTCCATATCTTTATGGAAGTCCAGATGATCCTGGGTAAGATTGGTAAATACGGCCACATCAAAGCCACAACCCAGCACCCTTCCTTGTGACAAAGCATGGGAACTGATTTCCATTATCCCCTGCCTACAACCAGCAGCTACTGCCTGGGCCAGTTGTTGCTGCAACTCCAGGGCAAAAGGCGTCGTATGCACGGCAGTTTGTTGGAAACCCGCCCAACGGGCATATAATGTACCAAAAAGTGCTGGTTGCTTTTGGGCTTGAGCAAGCAGAAATTCAATCAGATGGGTAGTAGTAGTTTTGCCATTCGTGCCCGTGACGCCTATCAGTTGCAGCTGCGATGCTGGATATTTGTAGAAAGCAGCGGCTACCTGGGCACAGGCTTCCCTCATATCTGTTACGGGAATATTAAACTAAGCCAGTCCGTCACCGGACCGACTCGTCTTCAAAACCGGACGTGAGACTTTCACCTCATCCGGCTCC
>JACOMV010000488.1 GCA_014324065.1 Hormoscilla sp. SP12CHS1
GGCGTGAGCTTTCCGATCTATCGTAACTCAAAACCTGATGATTGGCTCTCCTTGGGGTACAATGGGGGGCTTCGCCCCCCATTCGCCAACAGAATCCCTAAAGGGTGGGGCTACAGGAACAAAGCCTGCCTGCGCAGGCTGTAGACTGGTAGGGTGGGCAATGCCCCACCCTACATGAAGTCGTAGCTGGAATTAACGATTTCAAGTCTTCTACTAAAATAGATAACAGGTTTGCTGCGTCTACTTGCAAGGCGACGAAGGCATTAGGCTCTGTCTTGACATGGGTGATAGTATTTTAGATCGCGCTATGTCAAGTGATACTGGAGGTAGATTGCTTATTCTGGTGGTAATATCTGACCTGTAACCCGTTCATATTCATCTTCAAGTAGCCACATTTGAGCTGATTCATAGTCAGAACTGGAAAAGACAGTTTTATAGTTTTGCGCGGGATTATGGATGCAAAACTTACCCGTGCTAGATTTGACTAACATCAGAATATAGGGCGGAGAGACGATCGGATCTGCCCAGATTTCCGCAAACTCCCACTCAGTTACTGGTTCTGGGTTTGGTGCGGGGGATGACGTGGTACTTATCAGTTCCTTTTCTAATTTTAATTTCACCATAGCTTAAGGGAATGCGACTACCATCATATTTTAGTATATAACCAATAGGTTCTGGGAAGTACAGTCCATATCGTTCATATTTGTCCGATTCATCACTGATGCCAGTCTGTTCCCCCCTTGACTTAATCTCCTCTGCTACTCTCTCCATTGTTTCTCGATCGTTGAATAGATACACTTTACCCTCTGCGTTCAGTTCCATCTGCGCTTTTTCTGTTCCCGGCAGGTGTTTGTCAGTCAAGCTGATTCTAGGATCTACAGTTATTTCCCGTTTAATTCCTGTCATATTATTAAAAAGTAGATGAGCGATTTTTATTATACAACATAAATCACCCAATACCAACAAAAAGCGATCGCCCATTGACAGTCAGTCAGTTATTTGCTATATTGGGTAAAGCACCAGAAGAGACTGTGAAGACAAGATCGTGACTCAAGAGCTAATCGATTTAAGGGCTAGTATTATGGAGGAGCGTTATACAGATGCATTGGCGTTGGTGGACGAGCTAGAGGAAAAAAGGGACGATCCGCAATATAAAATCATTTTTAATCAGGATGGCGGTTCACATGATTAAAAACAAAGTCGAGCAAAGATTGACTAATTACTGGGCCGCATCAATTTCAGATTCAATCCGAGAAATTCAAGATTTGAATCTCAAGGAGAATAAAACTTCCTACTATATCAAGTCAGATGAATGGGAGGAAATGTTGGAGGAGGCGATCGAGGCTGCAATTGGCCCTGCTAGCGTAGAAATGTTGTCTGGGCGGTTAAGTCCATTTAAACTATCAGAGTTGGTGGATCGAAAACAGCTAATTATGGCTGCTCAGAGGCTATTAAAATTAACTTACGAACATTCTGCAAAGACCTTGCCAGCAATCATCGACGATCATTTAACTGAGTTTCCAGGTGGGGAAGATTGGCAAGCAGGTAGGTTAGAATAAGATTCCCTGTAGATCGTCAATTGACTGTGTAAAGTAAAATGAGGGGATAAAAAAAAATGACAGTTTTATCAGAGTTGGATATTTTAATATAAGAAGGGCTGTACAAAGATAAAGAAGCTTTACTCCAAGATGCTATGCGATCGCTGCTCAGAAGTAAACTCGAACTTCGCAGTAGGTTGGCGGTTGGTCTGTACAAACGGGAAAAGGTTTCCCTGGCACGAGGCGCAGAAATTGCTGGGGTTGATACCGAAAGTTTTAAATAAATTTTACGGGAAGCAGGAATTGAACGTGGCCTTGCCTCTGTAGGTGATAATATTGAAAGCCAAGTTGAAAAACTCATTCGCATCCGCTGCTCAATCCCTGAGAATCCCTGGGAGTAATTACGATGAAAGAACTACCAGATGATAAGACACTGCTCGAAATCCTGGAAATGGTGTTGGCTGCTGAACAAAAAGCTAGAGAAATGAGCGAGTTTGCAACTGCGATCGCGTCAAAATATCAAAAACGGATCTCGGAAATCAGACAAGCAAGGAAACAAGGCGTAACGGGAGCATCTCACTTATGTAATGAGTAATTGTACTCATTGCTAAATCGACAAAGATTCGCCAAGATAGAAACGAAA
>JACOMV010000489.1 GCA_014324065.1 Hormoscilla sp. SP12CHS1
TCACATTCGCCACTCCTTTGATATTAACATCAATCAGTCGGTCAAATTTCCCCCGATCGACCTGCCACAGAGGTGCCGGGCCCGCTCGAATCCCATGCAGAATGTCAGACTTGGGCGACGGTATGATATAATGCTAATGACATTCCCGGCTCGCTTGACATGACGCGGTATTATCCGATTTTTCGGGCCGTCCACGGACCGATCGCGCATGTCAAATGAACCACGATCCTAGAAAAATCGCGTGAGGTTTAACTAATAAATGAGGGTTTTATTGCTGTACCCCCTGTTTCCGAAAACATTTTGGTCTTATGAAAAAGTCCTGGAACTGATAAATCGCCAGGTTTTGCTCCCGCCCTTGGGTTTGGTGACGGTAGCGGCTATATTACCACAAGAGTGGGAATTTAAGCTGGTCGATCGCAATGTGCGCTCGATGACGGAGTCGGAGTGGGAATGGGCCGATCTGGTGATTCTCTCGGCCATGATCGTCCAAAAAGACGATCTGCTCTACCTGATTCGAGAAGCGAAAGGGCGGGGTAAGCCAGTAGCCGTGGGGGGGCCCTATGCCACTTCGGTCCCGGAACCGCCTCGTGAGGCGGGTGCTGATTATCTGATTCTCGATGAAGGGGAAATTACTTTACCGATGTTTGTGGAGGCGCTGCGTCGGGGCGATCGGGGCGGGACTTTCCGGGCCGAGTCCAAACCGGACGTGACTGGAACCCCGGTGCCTCGGTTTGATTTGCTAGAGATGAATGCTTATGACAGCATGTCGGTGCAGTTTTCCCGGGGTTGTCCGTTCCAATGCGAGTTTTGCGACATTATTATTCTCTACGGACGCAAACCCCGGACGAAAACTCCCCAGCAGTTGCTCGCTGAGTTGGAATATCTCCGCCAACTGGGGTGGAAGGGCGCGATTTTTATGGTGGATGACAACTTTATTGGCAATAAGCGGAATGTGAAGTTGCTGCTGAAGGAGTTGAAAGTCTGGCAAGCGCAACATCAATATCCCTTCAATTTTACTACCGAGGCGTCAGTAGACCTGGCCCAGGACCGGGAATTGATGGATTTGATGGTAGAATGTAACTTTAAGTCGGTATTCTTGGGCATAGAAACGCCAGATGAAGCCAGTCTGACTCTGACGAAAAAGTTTCAAAATACCAGAGATTCTCTGGCGGAATCGGTAGAAGCGATCGTCCGATCGGGGATGCGGGTGATGGCCGGGTTTATTATTGGCTTTGATGGGGAAACCAAAGGGGCGGGCGATCGCATTGTCCGGTTTGTCGAACAAACAGCCATTCCGGCTGCCATGTTGGGGATGCTGCAAGCGTTCCCCCATACAGCCCTCTGGGATCGCTTAGAAAAGGAGGGACGCTTGCTATCGAAAGAAAGTCTGGGTAATGCCCAGGGGGCCTTGATGAACTTTATCCCCACTCGTCCTGTAGAGGATATTGCCCGGGAATATATCGAGGCGTTTTGTGCGCTGTATGATGCTGAGAGTTACTTGGATCGGACTTATCGCCATTTCCTGATGATGGGTGCGCCGAAGTGCCATCCACCTGCCAAGTTTATCAGCCTGGTAGATTTGCGGGCCCTGATGATTATTATCTGGCGACAGGGGATTAAACGTAAAAGCCGCTGGAAATTTTGGCATCATCTATATAGCATCCTCAAGCATAACCCCGGGGTGTGGCAGAATTACCTGACAACTTGCGCCCATAACGAACATTTTCTGGAGTATCGTCACATTGTGCGGGATGAGATATCCGCACAGCTGGCCGAGTTTCTGGCAGCGAAAAAAGTAGTGGAAGTGGAAATGCAGGTGGAGGCGATCGCCAGTTGACACGCTGTGCTTCCCGAGGGTATATAGTCGTCAAAATGTAGAAACCCGGTTTCTGGTAGTCTGTGTAACCCCTTAAGGGATTGTGATAATTGTGCTTGGATGGGGGAATGGGCCAGGGGGGAGAGGTTCCCTTTCATTTTCCCCCATCCATATTCTCTCGGATTTCAGAGATTCCCACCGAACATATTCTAGGGAAATTTGCTGATTACTTGCATCAGCAAAACTCCGAATTAAACTAAGCCAGAGGGTCACCCCTCCGACTCGTCTTCAAAACCGGACGTGAGACTTTCACCTCATCCGGCTCCTCAATTTCGCCATCCAGGTTTAACCTGACG
>JACOMV010000490.1 GCA_014324065.1 Hormoscilla sp. SP12CHS1
TTTTTCTTGTTTTGGGGTAGATTTTCTTGAAGTTTTAGTAAGTATAAATACTCAAGCATGCAATTGTATGCTACATGATGTAATCACCGCAGAGCTGCTTATATTACATTTATGCTACAATTTGTCGTGCGGAATGTGGGTTATATCATGTCCGATTCAATGCCCATAATAAAATTGGCTCAATAGTTGTTTCAGGGAGCAGAGCCGGGTGTATCCAGAGATTGGGGGTGTGGGAGGTTCGGGAGGTTCCACCAGGGGAAGGGGGCGGCGGCGGGAGCGAGGGAGCTGATGGGGCATCTGGAGATGCCTCATTTTTGCTACTCCCCCAAAACTTGGATGCGCCCAGCAGAGCCTTTACTCAGATGGAGCTGTGAGGATGAAAATCGTTTCACCTTGTTTTGAGTCCAGAGATGCTGACATTAACGAACTTAATTGATGATGCCAAGTGCTATGAGACGATTCGTGAGTTCCGTTGGCCTGAGGGCACCTGCTGTCCCCACTGTGGCTCAAAGGAGATTAGCAAACGGGGTAAGGATGAGAGACAGCCCTCACGCCAAAGGTACCGTTGTCGTGGTTGTGACAAGCAGTTTGATGATCGGATTTTCCTATCAAGTCAAAAAGGCTATAGCCCTTACGAAGTGGGGTATGACAAGCTCTCTGAAACCAACTACTCCCGGAGAACGGAGAACTACTTAGACCAATTCTTTATGAAGCTGCAACAAATAACGTTGTGACCGGAAGCCCGATCGCGATTCCCCTGCGGTCTGGTGCTATGGGTTGTAACCGATGCTGTGGCGGTTGATGTGAACTGTAAGCAATTCAAGCATTCTCTCTATGCTTTATTCTGGCATTGGGAAAGTCCCGCATGAACTTGGATCGCAGCGGATATGCTCGTGCAATTTAAATGCACGACAGCGGACTCCGGAGCTTATAGATCTTAGTTACCGCACGGTCAAGCAAGTATATGCTACCATGTTTATCCTGGATGATTTGGCTGCGCCATCCATAGTAAAATTCAAATATAAAATGGAATGAAGCTATGGCAACGATAACTATTGAAGTACCCGATGAACGGAAGGACCGCACTGGAGCAGATGGCTCGCGCCTCCCGGAACTGCTACTCTATCTGGTGCAACAGCCAGCGGGAACCGCCCATATCTACCGCTACATTCTCAATTTTATGGCCAGTCAACCAACAAAAGAACAATATATCGCTTTTCCGTCCTACGCCAGAGATGACAGAGCGCTTGGCGACGGCAGCTGGCACGCAGCAAAGCTTTTGAATTGACTCAACCAGAGGAAAAGGAACTGGATGAGTACGAACGGATCGAGCATGTGATGATTATGCTCGATCCTGGTTTACCGATAATCTATTGATGCCGTGCCCCTACATAACATCCGATCGCCCATACCATCTGCCGTTTCAAATGCCCGAGGGCGAACCGACAATTTTTTCAGATATCCCTTGACAGTTGTGGTATAAAATCAGTACAAAGATAACAGTGGTATGGGCGAGGGAGTTTATCAGTCTCACGCTGCCCTTATACCACAGTGCAGTATAGTTGTGTCAAGCCTAGAGGGAAAGATTATGCCCTACGAAGAAATGAAACTGTCTGCGCCCAAACCGGTGCTTTCTTGGGCCAATCACGATCTCGCTTCCGCTGAAATTCAAATGGCTAAGAATGTGGCATCCCTGCCTTTTGTATTTAAGCATGTGGCTCTGATGCCTGATGTTCACTTGGGTAAGGGGGCTTTGGTGGGTTCTGTGATTGCTACTAAAGAGGCGATCGTCCCTGCTGCTGTGGGCGTGGATATCGGCTGTTTTACCGGTGATACCCTGGTGCCTCTAGCCGATGGCAAGTCCTATGCTATCAAAGAACTTGCTAGCATGTCAAGGGAATTTATGGTTTACTCCTGCACGGATAGTCTGAAAATTGTGGCAGCTAAGGCGACAGTAAAGTTAACGCGCTACAATGCTGAATTGGTGCAGGTAGTTCTGGACAATGGTGCCCCGATCGCGCAGCGTGCGCGCAGCGCAATCGCATGCACTCCGGATCACGAATTCATGAGGGATGGCAGTTAAAGCGTGTTCGCTATTTAATTAGTACAATAACAGCATTTAGTAAACCAGTTCTTAAACGTATTTGTTCCCATCAGCATCAGAGC
>JACOMV010000491.1 GCA_014324065.1 Hormoscilla sp. SP12CHS1
GCTGAATTGGGTCTGCATTGAGTATAGCTCTAGTTTAGCACAAAAATGTTCTACTTGTTTCCTGAACAAGCTGTAAGTTATTAAATCCTCATCCCTTAGTTACGGTCACGGCATTGCAGCTATTACACCAGCACCTCAAAAATTAATAGGAGTACAAAGCATGCGTTTGAATTTTGATAGCCCGGAGGTTCTCGACAATGGGAGGTCTGTGTAGGAACCTCAGTCGGGTATTCTCCGGCGCAGAGGATCATCGAATAACAACATCTATGGCACCTCGGGACGCGACACCCTCACCGGTGGATATGGACACGACACCCTCAACGGTGGATATGGAGACGACACGCTCTTGGGCGGAGATGGGAACGACACCCTCTACGGCGGAGATGGGTACAACACTCTCACCGGCGGAGATGGTGCCGATATATTCGTTGTCCATAAACGTGACCGTGGCCGGGATACCATCACAGACTTTACCGTTGGCGAGGACTATATCAAATTAACAGGAGGTTGGAAACCCTCAGACATGTGGTGGCTGTATGACTACGAAGGTCTTTTGGGTTTTGCCTACAACATCTATCATGAATACATGATCAACGTATCTATTCCCGCAGGGACGCATAAAGAGGAGGTGCTGATTTAAGCGTAACGTACTATTCTTTTATAGGCGAGGGTCCGTTTTTCCAGAAGTTGAGCGATCTCCTACATAACTTGCCCTGTAGATATAGGCTTCTGGAGAAAGACCCGCGCTCCCAAGCGAGCCACTTTTACCCGGTCAATAAAGTTCTCTTGAGCAGTAAATACTAACACGGGCACGGGGGATTGATTATGTTCTGCTAACAGTTGAAACCCGTTTTCTGCCTGTTCGGGAAACCCTAGATCCAAGAGGATGATATCGGGTTTCTTGCGGGCGATCGCGGCTCTGGCCTGGGGGATATTAAAAGCTGCCTCTGCCTCCATTCCCCAGGAGATCGCCAATTTCGGAAGTTCGGGTAGTCCTGGTTACTATAAACTTGGCGGGGGCGAAGCCACATCATCACGACAACTAATAATCTCGATTGCTTTATCGATGGAGATTTATGATGATGGATACTGCTAAGAGCCTCCGAGCTAGATAATATGGGATTATCCGACGTTCTGCCGCAGTACCTTGCTTTATTTCCTGCCCTAGGGTTATTATCAGTTCTTGCAGATATTCTACTCTTTGGCGATCGGGCAATTCTTGAGCTTGCAACATCTGTTCTATTTCCCGGGATTTTCGAGAAGCTTCAGGAAAGCCAAAGCTACCTAGGGATCCCGCTAGGGTGTGAACTTCCCGCAAAGCCTGCTGTCGCAATTCTGGCCTCATCTGGCCCGATTTCCAAGCCCTTACTGCCTGATCGACTACCGTGAGGCGATCGCTATATTTCTGTTTATGTCGTTCCCAAATCGCTCTTACTTCTGGCCCTGTACCCTCTCTACCATCTGGTGATTTTAGCTCCCCCTTTTTTTGCCTGGTTTTCTCTCCTTCTACTTCTCTTGATTTCAATCTATATCCCAGTCCATAGATAGTTTCTATCAAATCTGCTGGGGCACTTGCTTTTTTTAGCTTTTGCCGCAAGCTTTTAATCTGCGTTCTGACAGCATTTTCTGAAGGCGGTTCGTCAAATTCCCAAACTTTATCCAGCAGTACCGCTTGGCTGAATATCCTCTTGGGGTTGCGTAAAAACAGCTCCATTATGGCATACTCTTTCGCCGTCAACTGCAACAGTTTTCCGTCATATTTGACCTCGCAACTACTGGGATATAGACACAGCTTTTCCCATTCTAGCACGGGCTTATTGGTCGCACTTCCGCGACGCAACAAAGCCCTGATTCTCGCTAATAACTCTTGGACATCAAAGGGCTTGACGACATAATCATCTGCTCCCGCATCTAATCCCTGCACCTTATGAGTGCTAGTGTCTTGTGCCGTAAGCAGCAGAATGGGAGTCCGATCGCCCTTCGCTCGTCGTCTTTGGCACAATTGGATTCCGTTTAACTTTGGCAGCAGCAAGTCCAGTACAATCAAATCATACTCTAATATTTCTGCCAGTTCCCAGCGGGAGCATCTCACTTTTGCAGTAAGTAGTTTTACTCAGGCAAAGTCTAAGTTGAGATAAGCGCAACGCTGCCTGAGGA
>JACOMV010000492.1 GCA_014324065.1 Hormoscilla sp. SP12CHS1
ATGGGAACAAATACGTTTAAGAACTGGTTTACTAAATGCTGTTATTGTACTAATTAAATAGCGAACAAGCTGTAATAGTCGTGGAAATCTGATAACCTATCCAGAAAGAATGGAGGTAATTCTCAAAAAACTGGAATTAGTCTATTGTGAGATGCAACCAGGGGATATATTGATTATGCACGGTAATAAACTTCACTATTCGGAAAATAATCAGACCGATCATGCTCGAATCCTTGTTGTCAGTCATTACAACTCTGCTGACAATGAGCCATACGATTTAGAAGGGGCTGAAATTCTTCGGTATAGGCCATTGAATAAATTACCTGACTCTTGGCTCCAAGATAAAAATATGATTCAGTATTCATAGACAAAGATTTTTTTAACCAGCAAAAAACTGACGATGCCGAGTTATACGCTGGAGTAGGAAATCTTGAAAAAAGGTACTCTATAATTCCTAATACTAGAGAAATTAACGAAATGCCATAGAAAAATGTTTTGAACAGGGATTTATCGGCCAACACTCCGGACAAAATCATGAGGCTATAGCCTCCTACGACTATTGCCTAGTCTCATACTCAAGTCCAGCCAACTGGAGCGAGTAATTGGAGCACTACTAGAAATGTAGTCTACCCCAGTCTCCGCCACAGCGCGGATATTCTCTAGGGTCACGTTCCCCGATCCTTCGATTTTTGTCCGGTCATGGCCCTGACGAATCATCTGCACCGCCTGACGCATCATATCTAGTGGCATATTGTCCAGCATGATGATATCCGCTTGCTGGTGTAAAGCCTCTTTTACCTGTTCGAGGGTTTCCGTCTCTACTTCTATACTCAGGGGAAAGGGAATTTGGGCCCGAATGCGGGCGATCGCCTCTGTGATACTGCTGGCGGCTGCAATATGGTTATCCTTAATCATCACGGCATCATCCAGGCCCATGCGATGATTTCTCGCTCCACCTACAGCCGCAGCATACTTTTCCAGCACCCTCAACCCAGGCGTTGTTTTGCGCGTATCCACCAGCATCGCTGGCAGGTCCGCAATTTGCTCGACATACTTACGGGTTCCGGTAGCAATGCCACTCAAGCGCATTGCCAGATTCAAAGCCACCCGTTCTCCCATCAATAATGCTTCTAATCCACCGGAGATACGAGCGATCGTCTGTCCCGCAGAGCACTGGTCCCCCTCCGCTACCGTGGCCTCAAAGCTGACATCCCCATCCAAGAGCTGAAACACTTGGGCTGCCACCGGCAATCCCGCGATCGTCCCTGGAGCTTTCGCCACCCACACCCCCTGGACCACAACCTTCTCCGTTCCCAGCAGCGCCGATGTGGTGCGATCGGTCCGACCAATATCCTCCTGCAACCAGGCGATTAGCATGGGCTCCAAACTAATCCTAGGGGGAAGCGCTGGCGATATACTGGTCATATTCACTGTCTCCAGAAATTTTTTTTACTTTTTTCCACAAAAATTTTAGCGCCTCGAAGCCAAGTAAGGAGAATATTTCAGCTTTTGGTAGTGGGTCACAAGTAGTGGTTGTAAAACCTTAAATCATTGAAATCCCGTAGCCAATTCTGTTTGTCAAGAGCGGGAATATTCGGGTAATATCAATTTTTCTCAAGCTTTCGACATTCAGACGCCAGTATTTCCATCAGTTTTGGCGGCATCCGCTGATAGGATAAATCCAGTTGCTGGTATTTTTCATACAACTTTTGATATTCTCTCCTGTCTAAACGTGCTTCTTTAATATAGCAGTTAATCGCTTCTCCTGTCAAGCCCCGTTCCACACATTTTTCCAAGGCAACTTTCGTTTCTTCGATTTCGCCCACACATTCAAAAGCATTATGCGCTTCTAGCCCCATCAGTTGTAGATAATACAACTGTAACTCAGGGCGTGCGAAAAGATTTTCATTGTCTAAGAGCTGTTCCACCTCATTTGCCTGCTCTGGAGGAAGATAAGCCATATAAGACAGATAAGCATAAGCGCATTAGGACAGGATTTACACCAAGGAGGGCTGGTATTGCACGAGTAAACCATGCTCAGATCGCCATCTCTAACCTTTTTAGCTAACAGTCGATATACTACAGCTTGTTCGCTATTTAATTAGTACAATAACAGCATTTAGTAAACCAGTTCTTAAACGTATTTGTTCCCATCA
>JACOMV010000493.1 GCA_014324065.1 Hormoscilla sp. SP12CHS1
ATGAGTGAATCTGGTCTGAATTGAGTGTAGCCCCAGTTTATCACAAAAGCGTTACACTTATTTACTGAACAAGCTGTACACAGGTCTAGAGCGAATATCTTTTATGCAAACTCAAAGTGAATTGCTGGTAGGCGTGGCATAAAAGTAAGTAAGCATAAATAAATTATATATCCCGCAAAGAGCAGTAGGTTGGGTTTCCTGACGTTAACCCAACTTCCACCGCAGCGGTTTTGTTCGGAAACCCTACCTAAATTATACTTGAAAGCCTAAAGGAGTGGGTGTGGTCAAAACCTGTTGTTACTCGGCCTCGCCTTCTATGTCGCACGGGGGACAACAGCCCTTACCCTAAAGGGCCCGGCTACATGAACAAAGCCCGCCTGCGCGGGCTAGATTACATACATCACCGATGCACCCGGCTATCAACTACTTGTGACCGCACCCCTTCTGAGTTGACCCTCGCTCCCAGGCCGAGCCCAAGATTTAGAAAATGAAGCTTAACATTCTTAAGCCCGGCGCGTTATCATATTCTTACTGCTATTGAAGGTTTAAGAACATGTCGAGACTATCAGCACTTCTACTTGGAACTACTATCGCCCTAGTGCTGGCTCAGATCAATCCGGTCCTGAATGAAGCAGGAGAGATTATTGGCATTCACGGTCAGGGGGATCTTCAAGCGTTACCGTTACCCTTCTGGAAACCAAGTCCGGACGATGGAAAAGATGCTCTTGAGTTTGGGAAGGTTGACGTTGGAGGAAAGGGGGATCTATACATCTCTCGAAAGATTCATTCTGAAGTTGCTGCTCAACCTGAAAAATATGTTCCAGCAAGATACCATAGATTACGGGATTTGCTCTTAGCAGGGAAGTGGGAAAAGGCGGACGTTGAAACTTTGCGAGTTATGCTGCAAGTGGCAGGGCGCTTAGAAGAAGGTTGGTTAGAAAATGATCAAATAGAAAATTTTCCTTGTGAAGACCTGCGCGCAATAGATAAACTATGGGTAAAATATAGTAATGGGCGCTTCTGATTTTCGGTGCAGCATCGCATCTTAGGTTCTATTTTTGCATCATCGAATCCGAGCGACCACCCGAGAATCCTTTCGATTCGCTTCTTGGAAGGATTGGGAGAGATTATCGGATGGAAGAAGGAATCGATTATCGGGATAGTTTTAACGCCAAATTACGACCTGACCTTACTGGACGCTCCCGCCGGTCATCTCCCCGGCGCGGCATGGTTGATGGCGTTACATGAAAACGCACTTGATGCTTGTCGGGGGAGAAAATGCGTCTCAAGAGCAAAAGCGAGCGAAGCAATCCCCAATTTTGGACTATGCAATTAAATGCATCACAGTTTATCAGCCGTAGCTTGCGAGCAATAGGGTTACACCGTGCGAGCAGCAAGGTTACACCGGTGCGAGCAGTAAGGTTACACCGGTGCGAGCAATAACCTCATAGCGGGTGTGGTCTTGCACCAGTTGGTATGGCATCAAGGGTACTGTGACCGAGATTGCGCTCTCAAGAGAACTGCCCATCTTGAATCTACAGAAGTTTTTCTTGTCATTAGCTATTTCAACAGCACAACGCAGCTTGACAATAAGCCCTTGTTGGCTTACAATAAACTATTGCTGGCTTACAATAAGCTATTGCTGGCTTACAATAAGCTATTGCTAGCTTACAATAAGTTATTGCTGGCTTACAATAAACTATTGCTGGCTTACAATAAACTATTGTAAGCCTATTGTGTGTTACAATTTTCTGACACTCGGCGCCAGCAGCCGCTTCCAAAGTCGCCGTGCCGGGCACGGCGACACCGTAATTCAAATAGAGATAAACAAAGAGGAAAAAATGGCTAAATTTCCAAGAACTGAACCAGAAGTTATTGCCCTCGCTCAAGCTATAATCTCCGGATTAACGGCTAACACCACTGTCTATCCCTCACCACCACTGACAATAGAAGAGTTGATAACTAACCTTAACAAGGTTATCGCTTCCCAAAACGCGACGATCGCTGCTACCGCCGCCGCCAAAGAGGTAACAATCGCTAAAAACGAAGCTTTGAAAATGCTGACAGATAACCTCAAAAGGGTATTGCGCTATGCCGAGAACACCGTAAATTATAGCGATGAAAAGCTGGAACT
>JACOMV010000494.1 GCA_014324065.1 Hormoscilla sp. SP12CHS1
GCTGATGGGAACAAATACGTTTAAGAACTGGTTTACTACATGCTGTTATTGTACTAATTAAATAGCGAACAAGCTGTATGTGCTCGTCGTGAAAGCTAAACTACGCGGAAAATCATTCTTCAACCGATGGGGAGAACGGGCAGCGATGTCTCCTGTGTGCCGAGTCCCCTGGGACAAGAGCAAGGAGCAGAGATATCGAAAGCCGTGCGCAGGGTTGGAAAAATTGACTAAGCAAAAAAAACCATCTTCAAGTTCCTTCAGACCTAAAGGCCTTAGACCAAGTGTTGTCGTGGTTCGATCAGTTGCCGAGAGAAGCGGAAAGCGAGATTTTCTTCATAGCTAGAAGTTCGCTAAGATCGACACAGGTTTGTTTCGCCACAATGTGGATATCCTAATGGTGCTGACTACTCTATTGGCTGACTTTCGGATTATATTCGATCGAGACCCAGCGGCTCGCAACTGGCTAGAAGTTTTGTTTTGCTATCCAGGACTACAGGCCCTGGTATGCCATCGATTGGCCCACTGGCTGTGGAAACTGGGGATTCCCTTCATCCCCCGATTAATTTCTCACCTAGCTCGCTTTTTGACTGGCATTGAAATACACCCAGGTGCCACGATCGGACAGGGAGTTTTTATTGACCACGGCATGGGGGTGGTGATTGGTGAAACGGCGATCGTGGGAGATTATAGCTTAATTTACCAGGGCGTCACCCTCGGCGGTACAGGGAAAGAAACAGGTAAGCGCCATCCCACCATCGGCTCAAATGTAGTTGTTGGTGCTGGTGCTAAGGTGCTAGGTAATCTCCAAATTGGCAATAATGTACGTATCGGCGCCGGTTCTGTGGTACTGCGGGACGTGCCTTCCGATTGCACAGTAGTAGGCATCCCGGGTCGCATTGTTTATCGTTCTGGCGTCCGAGTCGATCCCCTGGAACACGGACACTTGCCGGATGCTGAAGCAGAGGTGATTCGGACTTTGGTAGATCGGATCGAACAACTCGAACAACAAGTTCAATCTCTGCAACAGCGGCAGTCAGCAGCGGGGGGTCCAAGAGCCTGCATGCCCGGAGCTTCGACGGATGGAGAAGCGCAGAGGAGAGTAATGACAACTGTATCATCTTCGGCTTTCACCTTGGCAGCCAGAGACTGCCAAGGTGAAATTGGCACCAGTTGCCGCCTAGAGGATAAGGCGATTAAAGAGTTTTTGGATAATTCTGGGATTTAGGGATATGGCCCGCTAAACATGCAGAACCTTGATCAAAGGAGATCCCAATTTTTCAAGCCGTCTGTAGACCGATCGCACAAGTAGGTCCATCAGTTGCGGAGATCGCCAGTTAATTCCAGGCATGAGACCATGACCGGACCTAGTAACCACAAGCAAAAATGCTCCTCTCTTACCACCGGTGCAGACCTGCCAGTTGACTCCACCGTTCCCCCAGCGTCATGCGCACCAAGTATATGCCCCCGACAAGAGGCAAAAAGGTCTCAGCATTGGACCTGGCTGTACCGGCATGAGGCCATAAGAATTGTTAGCCAGCCTCAGCCGATTTCGATTAAATAAGGTTTCGGCAGCATCAATTCAAAATTAATTTTGAATTAGTGAGTTCCCCTGGGAGCATCTCACTTATGTAATGAATAAGTGTACTCATTACTAAATCGACAAAGATTCGCCAAGATAGAAACGAAATCTCCCAGGGGACTCTCTCAATGACTTCCGATTTTTCGGGCCGTCCGCAAACCGTAGAATGCCTAGAACTAGAAGTCCACTTGCAAGTCGTGTTTAGCTCCGCCCCGGAGGAAGTCGTGTCCATATTCACCCGAGAGGATGTAGTCTTTATATTTCTCGATCAAACCTTCGCCCCAGGAGATGTCGAGTCCAAATCCGTTCAAGGGGATGTTGAGTCCAGATCCGCCCCAGGGGATGTAGAATTTAGATGCGTCCGAGGGGATGAGGTCTTCAAATCCAGCGTCGTGTCCAGATCCGCCCGAGGGGATAAGGCTGACGCTGCAAGGCTTTTCGATATCTCCTGTTGTGCTCTTATCCCAGGGGACTCGTGATATCTTTTGCGTGCCG
>JACOMV010000495.1 GCA_014324065.1 Hormoscilla sp. SP12CHS1
GGGTGTATTGCGCTATGTTGATTCCCGTCGAGGAGATCATCTCCAGGTCCGCCATAGATGATCTCCTTTCCAGGTCCGCCATAGAGGATATCGTCTCCACCTTCGCCATAGAGGATATCGTCTCCACCTTCGCCATAGATGGTATCGTCTCCAGCTTCGCCATAGATGGTATCGTCTCCATCTCCGCCATCGAGATCCTCGTTGCCCACGTTTCCGTAAATCCTTTCGTTTCCCTTAAGGCTATGCCAAGGCAAAGTAGTATTATCATGGTATTTTATTCCCAATTTAAGTTCGTTGTCCAGCTCGATGTAGCGCATATCGCTGAGATCACCTAACTCAGAGGGGATCGTACCGCTCACGTCGGTGTCTGTCACGATGAGGTATTGCAAATTGCTGAGGGAGCTATACTCAGAGGGGAGCGTACCGCTCACGGAGGTCTGCGACAGGGAGAGGATTTGCAAATCGCTGAGGGAGCCATACTCAGAGGGGAGCGTACCGCTCAGGTCGTTCATCCGCAGGGAGAGGATTTGCAAATTGCTGAGGGAACCTAAAAAAGAGGGGAGCGTACCGCTCAGGGAGTTATTCCACAGTTCGAGGACTTGCAAATTGCTGAGGGAGCCATACTCAGAGGGGAGCGTACCGCTCAGGGAGTTGCTGTCCAGCTGGAGGTCAAGCAAATTGCTGAGGGAGCCATACTCAGAGGGGAGCGTACCGCTCAGGGAGTTGAAGGCCAGCTCGAGTCTTTGCAAATTGCTGAGGGAGCTATACTCAGAGGGGAGCGTACCGCTCAGGTCGTTGGAGACCAGGTCGAGGTCAAGCAAATTGCTGAGGGAGCCATACTCAGAGGGGAGCGTACCGCTCAGACTGTTGTCGTGAAGTTCGAGGTCTTGCAATTTGCTGAGGTCGCCATACTCAGAGGGGAGCGTACCGCTCAGACTGTTGTCGTGCAGTTCGAGGTCTTTCAAATTGCTGAGGGAACCTAAAAAAGAGGGGAGCGTACCGCTCAGACTGTTGTCGTGCAGTTCGAGGTCTTGCAATTTGCTGAGGTCGCCATACTCAGAGGGGAGCGTACCGCGAAGGAAGTTGTTGTGCAGTTCGAGGTCTTGCAATTTGCTGAGGTCGCCATACTCAGAGGGGAGCGTACCGCGAAGGCTGTTGTCCTCCAGCCGGAGTTCTTGCAAATTGCTGAAGGAACCTAAAAAAGAGGGGAGCGTACCGCTCAGACTGTTGTCGTCCAGCCGGATTTCTTGCAAATTGCTGAAGGAACCTAAAAAAGAGGGGAGCGTACCGCGAAGGTCGTTTTCGTCCAGCCGGAGTTCTTGCAAATTGCTGAGGGAGCCTAAAAAAGAGGGGAGCGTACCGCTCAGAGAGTTTTCGTGCAGTTCGAGGTCTTGCAAATTGCTGAGGGAACCTAAAAAAGAGGGGAGCGTACCGCTCAGACTGTTGTCGTCCAGCCGGAGTTCTTGCAAATTGCTGAGGGAACCTAAAAAAGAGGGGAGCGTACCGCGAAGGCTGTTGTCGTTCAGCCGGAGTTCTTGCAAATTCCTGAGGTCGCCTAACTCGGAGGGGAGCGTACCGCTCAGGTCATTGTCGGCCAGGGAGATTTTCGTCACCCGTAAGCCCTCTACCGTCACCCCATGCTAGAGTGCAACATCAGCTAGAGTTTCGCTGCTGACATCCCAGCCTGTATTCGTCGTCCAACGATCCCCAGAAGTATTGATATATAGAGCCTTCAGGGCTGCATAATCATTTGCATGAAGATGCGGTCGCAGGTAAATATTAAACTCATCGGATACCACGCCTCCCGCACGATCCGATACCGTTACCGTCACGGTAAAAGTGTCCCCAGTAGTAGGGGTAGGGGTGCCGCCGATCACCCCACTAGTGGAGTTAATGGTTAAACCCTGTGGCAAACCGCTAGCGCTGTAGCTAGTAATGTTGTTGTTAATGTCGCCGAAGTTCCCGCTGACATTGAGGCTGAAGTCCTCACCGGAAGTAATAGCATATACGTCGGAAATTTGAGTTTCCACATAGGGAGGGTTTTCCAGACT
>JACOMV010000496.1 GCA_014324065.1 Hormoscilla sp. SP12CHS1
GTCCTCAGGCAGCGTTGCGCTTATCTCAACTTAGACTTTGCCTGAGTAAAACTACTTACTGCAAAAGTGAGATGCTCCCAAAGCCTTGCGCCCCAGCAGTTGCATATTCCATTGGTTTTCCAGGGATCCTGTAATTCCATAGGTAGCAATAATTGTGCTATGAGCGTTTTCTGGGATGGCAACCAGACTAAAAATCGGCACTCCGCCAGCACCGACAAAGATTTTCTCTTGATAAAACGGTTCCACCGCAGTAGTAGTCCTCTGCCAATGACGGCTTGCCCAACTAGCGGTGTAGATGGTCATTAATAGACCATTTCTCAGCAACCAAGGTGGATTGTATTCCAGATTATCCATGATGACTGATGCTATGACATGTCTTTAGATATTTTTACATCACTATGTTTATTTCTGCCCGCTCCTCTACTGTTAGTACCGATCGCCAGCGATCGCATGGATGCGATTATTGGTCATCACCGGACCTGTAGTCTGTCTCGAAAGCGCGTGGCACGCGCCATGTTTATCCCACCGTCACACCTGCTGTACATGCTATACCGCTTTTTGCTCTGGCCGAGTCGAGATCATCTCGAGAGACATGTTCTGGACAACTCTACGTATAACCGATGGAGGGCTCAATTTCAGATTTCTTTAAGGAGCGCTTAACAAATTACCGAAAATTTGCTTATAATCTGTATAGCAATCTTAGGATATCTCAAACTATCCTTATTAATCCTTTACAATTAGGATATTTGACTAATATTGTTCAATATAAAATCGATCGGATGACTGCTCTAGTTCCGATCAATTCTTCCGCAACTGACGATCGCGCCAAAGGAGTAGGTGTAAAATGATGCCCAGAATACTGATAATTGAGGACGATCCGGCAATTTCAGAATTAGTAGCAGTAAATCTGGAAATGGCTGGATATGACGTGAGTCAAGCTATGGATGGCATCAAAGGCCAGGCTCTGGCCCTACAGTTGATGCCAGATATGATTGTCTTAGACCTGATGCTGCCCAAGGTAGATGGTTTCACAATCTGTCAACGCCTGCGTCGGGACGCTCGGACTGCGGATATTCCTGTCTTGATGTTGAGTGCCCTCGGTCAAACCCAAAATAAAGTGGAAGGGTTTAATGCTGGTGCCGATGATTACCTGACCAAGCCCTTTGAAATCGAAGAAATGCTGGCGAGGGTGCGGGCCCTGCTCAGACGCACTGACCGTATTCCCCAAGCAGCTAAGCATAGCGAAATCTTGAACTATGGCCCCCTGACCCTGGTGCCAGAACGATTTGAGGCGATTTGGTCCGATGAAACGATTAAACTGACGCACCTGGAGTTCGATCTGCTGCACTGCTTACTCCAGCGTCACGGTCAGACGGTCTCTCCCAGCGACATCCTCAAGCAAGTTTGGGGTTATGACCCCGATGATGATATTGAGACGATCCGGGTGCATATCCGGCATTTAAGAACGAAGCTGGAACCGGACCCCCGCCATCCCCGTTACATCAAGACTGTCTATGGAGCCGGCTATTGTCTGGAATTGCCGAGCACCAGAAACTTGACTCAGGTTATGGCCACATCGGTATCAGCTTAACTAGCTAGGGGTACTGCACAGCACCCCGTAACCTGTAGAAAATGGGTTAGGGGTCGAGCTGGGAATCACTTCCCAACCCTCCCATTCAGAACCGGACTCGCGATTTTCACCGCAGGAGGCTACTGGGTAATAGGCCCTTGTCCTGGGTAGCTTATGTTAGGGTTGCCCCCATTTAGCCTTACGACCTGTTCGTTTATCCCTATTCTGGTTGTGAGTGGCGCTGCCGGCAAACCTTTAGTATCACTATTTACTGGGCCGTTTTACCAGAAAGTCATAACCGAGTTCCCGTGGGAGCGGGTCTCCATGATAGTAGTCAGGATTACTTGTCCCGGTCGTATCCTATTATCACTGTCCCATGTCTGCATATCCATAGGGATTACCCTAGTACGCAACGCCGCAAATAAATCGGATAATCATGTTGGCCCAGACTGCTCCAACATGAGGCATAGCTGAAACCCT
>JACOMV010000497.1 GCA_014324065.1 Hormoscilla sp. SP12CHS1
AAGCCGTTTCGCTGGACTTATATCGGTAAGCCGTTGCTCATCTGAGTTATCGGAGTTATTTGCGGCGTTGCGTACTAGTCCTTACACCGAATTTATCCACCCCGAAGACCGAAAGGCCACTATTGAGGCGATCGCCTCTCTGTCAACGGGATCGCAGACTTGCTGTTTTGAGCATCGCTTTCGCGCTTCTGATGGTTCTTGGCTATGGTTGTCCTGGAAAGCAGTGCCCTTGACAGAGGGATTTTGGTATGGTCACGCCCACGACATCACCTCCTGCAAGCTTGCAGTTGCCAAATATCGCAGCATCTACGAAAACGGCGTCGAAGGGATCTTCCAAACCACGCCTGACGGACATTATATCAGGGCTAATCCCACCCTCGCTCGCATCTACGGCTACGCAGACAGCTCCGAAATGCTCAAGCGGCTGACTGACATCGAGCATCAATTGTACGTTGACCCCAACCGCAGAACCGAATTTCGTAGTCTGCTACAAAAAAACAATATTGTCTCGGACTTTGAATCAGAAGTTTACCGCCAAGATGGCAGCATCATCTGGATTTCTGAAAACGCCCGCAGCGTCCGAGACGAAGAAGGCAACCTGCTTTACTACGAGGGTTTTGTCGAAGATATCACAGAGCGCAAACACGCGGAAGCCGAACTAGAACAGTCCCTTTCTCTATTACGTGCCACCCTAGAATCAACAGTTAATGGCATTCTGGCAGTCGATTTAGAAGGAAATGCGATCGCCTACAACCAAAACTTTACCGAGATGTGGGACATCCCCTCTGAGAGTATGAATAAGCAGTCCGTAGATGACAGACTCAGGTTGATGAGGGCACAAGTAAAAGACCCCCAAGCCTTTATTGCCAAGGTCAACTCATTGTACGACAACCCAGCAAGCTTAGGCTACGACATTCTGGAATTAAAAGACGGTAGAATCATCGAGCACCACCAACTCCCCCAGAGGATCGGATCCAAAATAGTCGGTCGCGTTTCCAGCTTTTGTGACATCACCGAACGACAAAAAATCGAGCGCATGAAAAACGAATTTGTCTCAATGGTGAGTCACGAACTGAGAACCCCCCTGACTTCGATTCGCGGTTCCCTGAGTCTGATTGTCGGTGGTGTCGCTGGCGAAATCCCCAGGCAAAAGCCCTAGTGGAGATTGGTTATAAAAATAGCGAGCGCCTGGTGCTGCTGATTAACGACATTCTGGATATCGAAAAGATTGAATCGGGCAAAATGGACTTCAAGATGCAGCCAGTCGAACTTATACCTTTAATAGAACAGGTAATTGAAGCTAATATTGCTTATGGCGAACAGTTTGGCGTCAAGTTTAAGTTAAATAATGATTTAAACAATGTTTAGGTAAAGGTAGATAGCGATCGCCTGATGCAAGTCCTCACCAACCTCCTGTCCAACGCGGCCAAATTCTCCCCCCAGGGGGAAACAGTAGCGATCGCCGTTACTCGGGACGGTCAAAACATCTGCGTGGAAGTGCGCGATCGGGGCCTTGGCATCCCAGAAGAGTTCAGACCGAATATTTTCCATAAATTCGCCCAAGCTGACTCCTCCAATACCCGTCAGAAAGGAGGCACCGGCTTAGGCTTAAGCATTAGTAAAGCGATTATAGAAAAATTCGGCGACTAAGTGCCTAAAAACCTACACATCTCTCATATTTGAGGTCAACTTAAGTACGTTTAGGGCTGATAGAGGTAATCAAAGTATTATTTTATTTCCGTAGTTTTGCGCTTTGCAGGCTGAGTTATGTTGTGGGGCAATGGGAAGTCCTGCACCATTCTGGTTTACAAGCTTCTCTCTGGGGGGACAACTGGCATTATGGGCGGTCAAAGCAGGGCAAACTCTGACCACATGGGGGCCCGATATCGGGATCGAAGAGTCCCAAATAGGTGGAGCAGCGGTGATTTGTCCCAACCTAGATTCCAACCGTTCCCTTTCCTAAGTAGTTGGACAAAATTAATTGCACAAAACAAAACTTGTTATACTAGATATAGCTACTCGTACATGTAGCAGATTTT
>JACOMV010000498.1 GCA_014324065.1 Hormoscilla sp. SP12CHS1
TAGCTGAATTGGGTCTGCATTGAGTATAGCTCTAGTTTAGCACAAAAATGTTCTACTTGTTTCCTGAACAAGCTGTATCGGTGTCCGTGCATCCTTTACGGCCTTTACGGATATGATGGTTCTCGAAGAACGATCGTATAGCTGATTAAATCAAATCCTGCCCCAACTTCTACAAACTTAATATTTGTCATATTTGTTATCAAAATTATATGTATGGCTTGTATTCTCGGAGGACCCTCTTTGGGCAGAGTCCGATTTTTCTGAGGTTTGTAGTGAGGACGGAAGTCCTCACTACAAACCTCAGAAAAATCGGACGCAACTTCAAATACAACTGGCGTGAAGAAGTTCCATCCGCAGAAAATAACTGGCGCTATTCCTCTCGGGGAAAACTGGCGTCGGATTGAATGTGAGATAATGTGGTCAGTGGTCAGTTGTCAGTTGTCAATTTTTAATTAAGAATTGTCAACAGGTAAAGGTCAGGGGAAAAAGCATGAACCAACTGATAAATCAACGTTATCAATTTATCAGGACTCTAGGTTCAGATCTGCTGGGACAGACTTACCTGGTAGGAGATACCTCTCTTCCCGGTCACCATAGTTCACAATGCGGTGACGATGCTTAGTAACATAGGCCCTGAAGTTATCAACCAGTGGATGCTCCCAGTCGTCAAATTCTTTGAGGGCTGCATCCACCTTGCCCGACCATAGGAGAGCTTTCACTCGTGCCAGTCGCCTCCTGTCCCCACCGACTTGCTCGAGGTTTTCCATCAAGTGATACCAATCTCCGATTTCCAGAGGGAGCGTTTACCGACTGTCTCAGCAGAACACCATCTGGTCGGGGTCGAGCTGAGAATCGCGGAACTGGGTTAACATAGTATAGTAAAAGTTCATTATCAGGTATAACTATGAACCAATCAGTAGATGAACAACTCCTTGCTCATATCAAAACTATAGCAGCATTGTTGTATAAAGAAATACCCCCTGAGCAAATTCAAAGTCTTGAAGACATAGAGGAGATGGTGCGCCAGCAAGTTATTGAGCGCGTCAGAAATTGGAAATTTTTGTGATTGTTGCCAAAACAGAAAAAACTGCGGGACGTATCCGAATTGTGAAAAGTATTATTAGCAACTTTAAAATTACCGAAAAACAAGCAGAGAAACTACAAGTTAAAAAAACACTCTTCTCAGTCCGGATTTAGAGAAGTGTTGCTTGTTATTAAGTGCCAATGAATCCTAGGGCAGAACAAGATATTATTATATTAACAGGAATTACCGTTGGACATAGCACTCAACAACGATTAGTTCAGCGCCAGGAATTTTCCTTACCGCAGTCAAATGAAAAAAGAGATGAGTATTGACGGTGGAAAACTCCGACTGCGTGGATCTACACGGGACTTTACACTGGACATTGATGGCAATGGGCATTGAAGGTATTCCCATGGCAGTGCAGACTCATATTTTCGCCGCGCAACCCGAAGTCATGACAGCAGTGAGCAGCTACTGCTTTGGGCGTCAAAGGTCCAGGTGGTTGATTTTCGTACCTGTTCAAAGATCTGCCCGGGCCCGAGCGGCAGCTTATATAATTACTGCTAGGGCTATGTCCATGTTAAAATGATGGATGGATAGATCGCGAAAGTCTTGACTGGATATGTTATCTTTTCAGATAATATATCTATCAAAATTAACTGGACAGACAGACCCATAGTGAAGGTGCTAATCTGCATTTAGCAGACTTTTGCATCACGCCCCCATTCCCGCTAGCTGGTATATTCAAGCCCAGCGGTTTCGTACCTGGTATCGCGATTGCCTGCGAGAAGTTTTCGACAAAGTTGACATCATCATCGCCCCTACTGTGTCTTTCGGGAGACACAGCGCCTTAATTCTGCGGGTTGCCGCCGTGCTATAATCTCAGGGTGTCATTGCCACACCCGCACGCAGTATCACTTGACATGCGTGATAAGGCGTTGCACAACTACGGGATGATAAGGGTTGAAAATTGAAAATTGTGAATGGTCAATTGAAATAGTCATAAATGTTCT
>JACOMV010000499.1 GCA_014324065.1 Hormoscilla sp. SP12CHS1
GTAATATCTAATTCATCAAAACGCATACTCCTTAACTGGATCAAGTCCGTGCCCGGATCAAAGTCGCTGATGGTAACATGGTCATTGCCCGAGCGCAAGACAAAAGTATCCGCACCCTCGTTTCCGTAAAGCGTGTCGAGACCCATATTCTTCTGGTGGCCGTTAGCATGAGTCCCGTCGATGAGATCGTCTCCAGGTCCGCCATAGAGGATATCGTCTCCATTCCTGCCTGAGAGGGTATCGTCTCCAGTCAAGCCATAGAGGGTATCGTCTCCAGCTCCGCCATCGAGATTCTCGTTGCCCACGTTTCCGTACATCCTTTCGTTTCCCTCAAAGCTACCAAAAATCGAAATCGAGGAAGTAGAGTATCCTCTTCCCAATTTAAGTTCGTTGTCCAGCTCGATGTACTTCAAATCGCTGAGGGAACCTAACTCAGAGGGGAGCGTACCGCTCACGGAGGTCTGCGACAGCTCGAGGATTTGCAAATTGCTGAGGGAGCCATACTCAGAGGGGAGCGTACCTCTCACGGAGGTGTCTGTCAGGTAGAGGTCTTGCAAATTGCTGAGGGAACCTAACTCAGAGGGGAGCGTACCTCTCACGGAGTTCGAGGCCAGGGAGAGGATTTGAAAATTGCTGAGGGAACCTAACTCAGAGGGGAGCGTACCGCTCAGGGAGTTCATCCACAGGGAGAGGAATTGCAAATTGCTGAGGGAGCCTAAAAAAGAGGGGAGCGTACCGCTCAGGGAGTTGTGGTATAGCCTGAAGAATCGCAAATTGCTGAGGGAACCTAACTCAGAGGGGAGCGTACCGCTCAGGGAGTTGGCCATCAGGTCGAAGAATCGCAAATTGCTGAGGGAGCCTAAAAAAGAGGGGAGCGTACCGCTCAGGGAGTTGTAGTACAGGGTGACAGATACCTTATCTCCAGCAGTAAGAGGAACTGGCTTTGACCAGGGAAAATACGCAACCCTACGCTGGTGGTAACATTGACTGTACGGCGATCACCCGATCTGAGAAGGCCAGCATAGCGACAGTCTCATCTTCTGACAAAACCGACTCCCTTTGATAGCCTGAAGGGCTGGGTTCTCGCAAAACATACAACTGACGACCATTAATATCTACAATCCAATAATCGGCAATTCCAGCTCTAGCATAGCTGTTTCCCTTCAACTCCCGATCGGATCTCAAAGTGGTATCCGCCACCTCGACAATCAAATATATTTCATCTGGTCTCGGATGACGGTCAGTATAACGCATTTCGTCCCCCATGACAACGGCTAGATCCGGTTCCGGTTCCGAACGATCGTCCAACCGAATGGGAAGTTGAATCTGTAGCAAAGCATCTGCTAGTAAAATATTTTCCAGCACGGCCTTTGTGCGCCTGATTGTGGTAGCATGAGGTGGACCTTGGGGACTCATCTTTTTAATTACCTGTCCTGCGATTAACTCAACTCGTTCATCTGACTGCAAAATTCCCGCATTTGCCATTCTGTAATATTCATCCACTGTCCAAAGACGCATGTTTAAGGATATTTCTGTTATTTTTGTTAACTTTTCATCCAACATTGCTCAATGACTCCATTAACAATTATCCTTATGGCCTGCCGAAAAATGTCGATTGTTTAAAATTATATCTTACTTTATCCGGATCTTCCCGCGCAAACACCCGAGACTCCCAACGCCAGATATAGTCTTCATTCACTAAATTAGCCCGCAGGGTGACAGATATTTTATCTCCAGCAGTCAGAGGAACTGGCTTTGACCAGGGAAAAAATGCCATGCTGTAGATTAATTCTGGCATGCCAGGCCAGTTATAAAAGCCAATGCCTTCTGCCAGGGTAGCATCAAACCAGATACTCAACCCGTGCCCTGTCCCACTTCGTGCCACAGTCCAGGTAATTTCTCCTTTAACATCAGGATTCTCTATAGTATTATAACTCAAGTTGCGACCTATAAAAATTTCTACGTCCCAGACAGCTATTTTTGGCAAATCTATCCGCCAAAATGCCAT
>JACOMV010000500.1 GCA_014324065.1 Hormoscilla sp. SP12CHS1
ACATAACCTTCATGTTTTGGCAAAGATGCCAGCTACAACTCAAGAGAAAACTGCATAAATTTTGATACTTAGTTGCCCAGTAGCATATTTACATGGATTTGTCAACGACTTCTACTGGACCGACGCTCTAGGTAAAAGATAACTACGATGATAGCAAGTCCAGATCGATTACCAGAGATGACTCCTCAGGAGTACCTGAAATGGGAAGCACAACAACCTATCAAGTACGAATACGTCAATGGCTACGTTTATGCTATGGCGGGGGGTACTATTCCCCACAATCTGATTGCTGTTAACCTGACTGCGGCGCTGCAAAATCACCTGAGAGGCAAAGGGTGTTTCGTTTTATCCGCAGATGCTAAAGTTGGTATAACCGAACTTGGACCATTCCACTACCCGGATGTGATGGTCACTTGCGACGATCGGGACAGAAGGGCAATTAAAATGGTAAGATATCCTTGCCTGATTGTGGAAGTTCTCTCACCCAGTACGGAAGCATACGATCGAGGAGATAAATTCACCCATTACCGCCGTATCGACACTCTCGAGAAATATATCCTGGTTAGTGCAGATCGAATGAGCGTAGAATGCTACCGCTTGAACGATCGGGTAAAATGGGAACTGACTCATTATTCTCTTGAGGAAAGTCCTGAGGGTGAGGGAAGTAGAACCGCCCAGGCAGCAACGGAACTGGAAATTAACCTGACTAGCGTCGATTTTAGCGGTACTATTTCTCAATTATACGAAAATGTAAGATTCTAGAACGTCGGTACCGCCGAAAAATTCAAACATCCGTGCATCTTCTGAAATTCGATATTTTGTCGTGTTGGTCCCCAGTAGGATCGCCGACCCGAACCACTACGATATGATAAAATAATGGCAGATGACATTCTCATAACTGGCGATGAAGTTAAGTTTGACAGCAGTTTTGGTAAGGCAACCGTGACCGTGTTGGTGAAACCCGTAACTTTAGCGGGTTCTGGTAAAGGAAAAATCAATGGCAAACCGATCTGCGTGGAGGGGGACGAAAAAAAAGTCATCGTTCCTGGTTGCCTTTATACGACAAAGAAACACACCATTCCTGGCACGGGAACCCTCACGATTGAAGGACTGGGGGGCGATCAAAAAGCCAAAAAAACCAAGTCTGGCGGCAAACCCGTGTTGCTCAAAGGTGGCAAGTTCAAAGCTAAATTCCAAAAGATGGTACCAGCGCAGCAACCGCCGCCAGGTCCGGGTTCGCCGATACCCGACCTTACCCTCCAGTATTCAGGAAATGGCAGTTTCGAGACTACCAATCAGAAAGTTAAAGGAACCTGAGCTAGATTTGAATTCAAAGACTGTAGAATATGAAAGAACGACTGCAAAAACGCCTCCAATCCCTGAAGGCCGAATATGAGGCGGGTCAAAAAATGCTAGCAGATATAGAAGCGCAGCAACAGAACCTGCAACAGACCCTGTTGCGAATCAGCGGTGCGATGAAACCCCAGCACAATATCATCTTTCGCCACCCCCCGATCCACAAGTTCTTGGGCCACTCGCATTTCCGTCATATTTTGCTCGATCCAAATTTTTCCCTTCTTAATATCCAAATGCAAAACACAACCATAGACCCGCCGATGGCCATCCCATCCCACATTCATGACCTGGTAATGGTCTTGCTTTGGATCGAAAACACGGTAGCAATCAATCGTTCCATTGGCGATGGGAATCGCAGCATAAGCCGTCAACAAGGACTGAACGATCTTGCGATAAGACTCTAAGGTATTCATTGCACAATTACCTTTGCTCCTTTTCATGAGTCATTATAACCACAGCATGAAATCGATCTTTAGCAGCCATTGTTATCTTTTTCTAGTTTACCCACAATCATAGAGCTATTCTCATCCTAGAGCATCGGTCCAGTAGAACAAATTTTGAGTAAAATGATGAGGGGGTGAAGAAAATGTTGATTTTTCGTTGATTCACAGATATTTGAAAATGTGGGCGTATTATTAATGGACCG
>JACOMV010000501.1 GCA_014324065.1 Hormoscilla sp. SP12CHS1
GATGGGAACAAATACGTTTAAGAACTGGTTTACTAAATGCTGTTATTGTACTAATTAAATAGCGAACAAGCTGTATGTCGAACCCATTACTCGATATTATCCCATAATACAGAGAAATTATGCTCAACTTAGTAACCCCCCCCGTTAGCGCAGCGGCGGCGCAGCAGCTAGCAATCTCCCTGCTGCCTGTCGGGTGCTCCCTGCTCCCTAACCGAGAAGTATTGTGACCACACCTGTTGGAGTCGGATAATTTTGCAGCCGCCATCTGGTTTGCCCAGCAAATCGCTAACATGTAAATGGTTCATGGTGCGATCGGGCGGATCAAATCATTGATTGAGGACAGTAGGTTGGGTTGAGGCACGAAACCGAACAGCCCCAACCCTTCTAGGGGCGATCGCATCCGGGAAGTGCGATCGGATAAAATAGTTGCTAACGGCTAAGGTCAAGTGTTAGGCACCCCACCAAAACGCCTTAGCTTGACTAATCCTCAAGCTTTTCGAGAGTCTCATTACACCAATTATGAATATCCCCTTCTTCTGCCTTTGTCCAGTCAAGCTCCTGTTCCTTGCCATTATTAATTTCTCGCACCTTGTTCAACAGTTCTTCAAACTGATCTCTACTGATTTCAGGTTTTGCTCCATATCCGTGATGAGATAGTGCATATATTACAGTCACGCAGAATTCAGCAAGACTTTTAGGGATATTGTTTGAAGAAAGATTTAACGAGCAGATCGTGTCAGATGCTGAAAGCCCACCTGTAATTGCACCTCCAGCACCTCCTACAACACCACCATATGTTGCAGCAGATATCGCAGCAGCAGCTATCGGCGCCCCAGCACCTCCAGTAAAAAAAACGAACGCGGCCATCCCTGTTGCTGCTAGTGCAGCACCAGCAAATGACCCTAATGTTCCAACGGTAGCAGCACGACTAGTCCTTTTACCTAAACCTGCTCCCTGAGTATAAGTTCTATAACTTAAGGAGAAATCATCTGGTGAAAGTGTTGGATTCTCGGCAGCAATCTGATACAATTTTGTAGCCTTGGTGATAAATCGATCAACAGAATATTTTAAAAAATTCATTAACTCTCTTTCAAGTTGCTTCTTAGCATTTGTAGGATCATCTTCAACTTTTTGCTCTATTTTTTTTCTCTGATTTTCAGAACCTCTTCAGAGAGTAACTCGTAGGCTTTTTTATGTATCTGTCACTGACGCTCATAGAAATTTTATAAGCTAACTTCAAATGAGTCTTGGATATCTGGATGACTTTTGAAGGTTTGTCCCAATGTGCATCAAAACTGATGATCTCGTAGACATCCATTTCACGAAGTTTTTTTTCCACTGTTCAATTCGCCTATATTTAGCTTCTTCTCCTTTTGTTTCTGTCAAGGTTTTTGTTTTGTTGAGAATTGCAACAATTCTCGGTTGTATTTTTTGTATAACTCTAACATCTTGAGTGTGTGCGTCAACCACTGGATTATTAGCATCAGCGACATATAAAACCACATCACTTTGCTTCAACGCCTCACAGGCTAGCCGATCGTAAGTTAGATCAATTTTATCTTCTTGGCAATCTTGAAGGAATTCAGCAAGACGTTCAGGGCCTCTCCTCTCTGCCCTCAAGTATTGAGACATTGCTGCTGGATGTTGGAATCCTGGACAATCTACGAAAGTTGCTTGTAGAGACTTATAATCTTTTGGCTCAAGTGACTTTGCAACCTTAGTTGTATTACCCCGATCACTAATTTCGCCAGATGGAGCCTTTCTGAAAGTATAAATATTAAACTAAGCCAGAGAGCCACCCCTCCGACTCGTCTTCAAAGCCGGACGTGAGACTTTCACCTCATCCAGCTCCTCAGTTTCGTCATCCTTGTCATAGATACGACCTTTGCTGCCATCTCTGGCAGATTTGTAGTGGTGGCAGTAATCATGTAGCAACTGTAGGTTGGCGTACCAATCTTTTCCTCCCCTTGCGGTT
>JACOMV010000502.1 GCA_014324065.1 Hormoscilla sp. SP12CHS1
CATGATTACCGAGTTTATTGGCTAATGAAACCAATTAGGCTTTCACTGTAAGCAGTTTATACCTAAACGAATCGCACTAGAACGTATATCATGGTATGATGGAATGGAGTTCTGCGCTCGCCTATCCCGAGAGACCGGTCGGGATTATCGATTACCTAGTGAAGCTGAATGGGAATATGCCTGTCGTGCCGGAACGACCACCCCTTTTCATTTTGGGGAAACCATTACCTCCGACTTGGCTAATTATAAGGAAGCAAAAGGAGTTTATAGGCAAAAAACAACTGATGTAGGGAGTTTTCAGCCCAACGTTTTGGCTTATATGACATGCACGGAAATGTCTGGGAATGGTGCGCCGATAAAGATTATCGAGGTGCGCCCACATATGAATTTGGTAATTGGCTATCTGACGATGAAGAGGAGCGCTTTCTGTGCGGCGGCGGCGCCTGGGACTACAATTCCAGTTATTGTCGCAGCGCCTTCCGCTTCAGCGATGGGCCGGGCTGCAGGGCCATTGACCTCGGTTTACGTGTAGTTTGCGTGTTTTACCGGTGAGGACTCCTTAACCCCTTTGCCCTTTTGTCCTTGCAGACCATCGATTTTTTTGAAATTTTGTAGTATTATGTAGTATTATGTAATACATATGCAAAACCCAACAGGGAGTTTTTCAACTTCAGATGAGCGAATTGCCCCATTATCCAGAAAACCTATGACCTGATCAAATGGTACGTGCCAATCCTGAACCGGTTACCCAGAGACCATAAATTCATCCTGGGCGACCGGATTACCACAGGATAACGATCTGCTAGATAAACTGATTATAGCACGATATGCCAAGGAAAAACTCGACATTCTGGAAGGATTAAACGGCAATCGAATTTTTTGAGATCTTGTAGTATTATGCAGTATTTGGAGAAACACATATGCAAAACCCAACAGGGAGTTTTTCAACATAATATCTTCAGATGAGCGAATTGCCCATTATCCAGAAAACCTACGACCTGATCAAATGGTACGTGCCAATCCTGAACCGGTTACCCAGAGACCATAAATCCATCCTGGGCGACCGGATTACCACAGGAATATACGATCTGCTAGATAAACTGATTATAGCAAGACATGTCAAGGAAAAACTCGACATTCTGGAAGGATTAAACAGCAAACTGGACATTCTGCGCTATCAAACCCGACTGCTGGTGGATATAGGACTGATGAAACTCGAACGCTATGAATATGTTAGCAAAGTAATCGACGAAATTGGCAAGGAATTGGGAGGATGGCTGAAGCATCTGCGCCAGCGCCACAAACAGCAAAGCATGAATTGATGTTCATAGGCACAAATGAAACGCTACGGCAATCTCTATCCCCAAATCACCGAATTCGCGAATATCTGGATCGCGGCCAAAAAGGCCGAACGAGGAAAACGGTTTCAGGAAGAAAACCTGTATATAAGTATAATCAGCTACTACGAGACCAAGAGAGGCTTGTTGTATGCCAATGCTACCAGGAAACTGTCTAAGTTTAATATCTTTCGCGAAGCGGTTACCGTTGCATTTATAGATGAAATCGAGATCGTCGAACGGGCAGCAGCAATTCATGCAGATTTAAGAGGTAAGGGAACCCTGCTAGAGGATACAGATATTTTAATCGCGGCAACGGCGATCGCCCGTGACTTGACTCTAGTTTCTCACGATTCCGACATGCTGCGGGTTCCGAGACTCAAGTTAGAAGACTGGCTATCGACAGAGGAGTGAGTCAATGGGGAAATGTCAGCCCTTTTTGTGGGGTGTGGTCATAAGTAGTTGATCGCCGGGTGCATCGTCCGATACATGTATATAGCCCGCGCAGGCGGGCTTTGTTCGTGTAGCCGGGCCCTTTAGGATTCTGTTGGCGAATGGGGGCGAAGCCCCCCATTGTACCCCAAGGAGAGCCAATCATCAGGTTTTGAGTTACGATAGATCGGAAAGCTCACGCC
>JACOMV010000503.1 GCA_014324065.1 Hormoscilla sp. SP12CHS1
CTGATGGGAACAAATACGTTTAAGAACTGGTTTACTAAATGCTGTTATTGTACTAATTAAATAGCGAACAAGCTGTATCCCGTTCTTTACGAATAAACTCATCAGCTTCTTGAGGCGTCTTAAAACATCCTTTACCCGTTCCTATTATCGCCCTTAAAGATTTTGGCTTCGCCACTACCCTATCTTCTCTCACATGAGATTGTTCTTGGTAAATTCTTGGTTTTGCAATATATGCTATCAACTCCAACTGCTCCTCAATACTCAAACTATCTACTTGTTCGCTCGTATTCTGAAAATATACCTTGTCATCTTTGATACCTACCTAATTTATCTTCTACTCTCGCCCTGCTTGATGCTAACACAGAGTGTGAATAAAATCCAACAAATGGTGAGCCATCTCCAATTTACTACTTGCTGGGATTTCCTGCTGGCGTCCCGTCCCATCTAAAAATACAGCCTGATTTGTATCGCTGGCAAACCCCGCATTGGGAATATCGATCGGGTTGGCCGCGATCGCATCCAACTTTTTCCGTTGCAACTTCTCCCAAGCAGGCTTAACAATATCCCCAGTTTGGGCCGCAAAGCCAATTAACCGTTGATGGGGTTGCTTCATGGTAGCCAACTCTGCGATTATATCGGGTACTGGTTCTAATTCTAAAGCCGAAGGCAGTAACTTTTTCGGTAACTTCTCTGAAGCACAGGCCACAGGCTTGACATCTGCTACTGCTGCTGCCATAATTGTGATATCGGCTTCCGGAAAGCAACGCAGCAGGTGCGATCGCATTTCGGCAGCACTGACAACCGAGATAGTTTTCATCTCCAGTGCTGGTAAAGAGGATAAACCCGCATGTACCAGGGTTACCGTAGCCCCTCGGTGAACTGCTGCCCGCGCCAAAGCCAATCCCATCTTACCAGTAGTAGGATTGCCAATAAAGCGCACCGGGTCCAGATGTTCCCGCGTGCCCCCCGCACCGATCAACACCCGCTTGCCAGCTAAATCTCGTTTGCCGCCAGTATGTAAGAGAGAGTAGATATGAGTAATAATATCCGCAGGTTCCGCCATCCGCCCAGCACCCACCCGATTTTTCGGACCGTCCGCGGGCCGATCGCACGCCAGGATCCCAGTTCCCATTCCGGCACTATGATAGCGGTTATCCCGGAGCAACTCTTGCCAATTTCGCTGCACCGCCTGCTGGGACCACATATCCGTATTCATTGCTGGTGCTAACAAGATGGGACAAGTAGAAGCTAGCACCGTATTGGTCAGCAAATTATCCGCCAAACCATAGGTTAACTTTGCTAGCGTATTTGCTGTTAACGGCGCGATCGCCAATATCTGCACCCATTCTCCCAACTTGATATGTAGCGGACGTCCGTGGAGCGGTTGCCAGAAATCCTAATCAATGTAAGCTTGATGGCGACTCTCTGTCGCCACCGTCAGGGGTGTAATAAATTCTCGGGCACCAATGGTCACAATTGCCCGCACTTCCACCCCAGCTTTTGCTAGAGTTGAAAGTACCTCACAGACCTTGTAAGCCGCAATCGAGCCAGTGATGCCAATCAGAACCCGTTCCATGTTCCTTATGCTTCGTCGTAAGCTTCCAAGTCTAGCAATTCGATGTAGGGTTCGACCAACTCCGGACGCTGAAAGGCGATCGCCCGTAGCAGATGCCAATCCTGCAACCCTTCAAACACATTACTATACTCATCGCGATCCAGACGTGCGGCCAGTTCCGCCACTTCCGCCGCCGTCATCGTGAATATCTCCTGCACCGTGCCGGAAAAATCAGAAATGCTTAAAGTTACCATTGCTCCCACCCCTTTTCAGTTCTTGCAGCGGCCCAATTACCTATAGTACAGCTTGTTCACAAGTTAGCTAGTACAGGAGCAGCATTTTGTAAACCAGTTCTTAAACGCAGTTGTTCCAATCAGCA
>JACOMV010000504.1 GCA_014324065.1 Hormoscilla sp. SP12CHS1
ATGTGGTCCACTTCCATCTGGTCTCCACTTCTGAAGGCCAGTCCACACCGTGCGCATTTTCCTTTCTGTCTGTCTAGTAACTTCAGTACTCGCCTGGATACATCTGGGCTTTTCCTTAGCCTTTTACTCCAGTAGACTGTGTCACCAGGGAAGAACTGTATGTAGTGATTCGACAGACAGTAGAATCGTTACCCCAAGGGCAGCGGGAGACTTTTGTTTTACATTATTATGAAGCGCTCAAGCATAAGGAAATTGTCGAAGCGCTCGGGATATCCTACGATAGCGTCTGCCAGCAGATATCGAAGGCGCGCAAAAAGTTGAAGACGAAGTTGAGGGAATATTTCTGTGATGAAGAGAAGCTGGAAAGGGCCTTGGAGCCAAAAGTCCCAAATTATCCTGCGCCACGGGGGAGAGCAAAAAAGCGGAAGATAGGGTCCTGTGGGTCGAAGGAGAAGGAGTTGGCTACTGTATCGACTGCTCCAGAGTGCGTGGTAGGGTCCGGGTTAGGGGACTGTAAGGATGGCGCAGTGGAGCATCCTGCTGATGTGGGGGAGAAAATGTTGGAGTCAATGCAGACTGGTGCCAAGTTATCGACACGGAAGGACTGCGCCCCTGTGGTAGGGGAAGAAAATCTGGACTTGGTATCTGGTGCTGGGGAGCAAAAGGCTCCTGTTGGCTCCTCTAGGAAGGAAGGATCGGCTTTGGGGTTGGCGCAAATGTTATCGCCAACCCCTCTTTTTATAGTAGATAAGCAGAATATACTTTCAGATGATACTCAGGGGATGGTGAGTGCTTCTGTATCGGCTGGAAGTACCTGTACGGCTGTGATGGGTGTTGTGCAGGTTATTGTCGAGCATGAGAGTACGCAAGTATGTACTCAGTGGGACGCTAGCTCGCCAATAGTGGCCCCTGTTATTGTAGAAAAGCGGACGCTCCAGTTGGTCTGCTGAATCGTCTTAAATATAAGAGGCAAAAATGCATGGAAAGCAAAAAGTTTCCACAATTATCTGTCCTCATCGCCTGCTGGAACGAAAGCAAATATTTACAGACTGTCTGCACTTGTTAACCACGCATCAACCTGGAAGTGAATTGCATGTTGTGACTGAAGTCTCACTCCCAGGAGGCAACGTAGATTACTTTCTACTGTCAGTCAATCAAAGCAAGGTAAGAGATTTTGTAGGAATTGAATTGCAGGCTCTGGATACGACTGGAACCGTTTGGCCAGAACGCAAACGATTGCTTAAGTATCTTGGCGTTGAAACAAATGCAGGTGGTAATGAGTCTCACAAATCTTTTGGAATTAACTGGAAGATGACAGCAAAGACAAGCCTAGTTCAGTTACATCATCAAATAAATACTTTTGAAAAGTTACAGAAGAAGTTGGTATTGGTGGTTCAAGACTGCTTTCTTAGCTATATGCAGCGCCAGTTTAATTTTGCCCATGTAAACCAAGCTATAATCGGAGACTCAATGCACATTCACTCTTATCAGATGGTGATGCAGGCAGAGCACTCCTACAAGCTAACTTTAGAGGAACGCCTCAGTACTGATGCAGCGGGAATCGCTAAATGTCTAGATCTGCAAGCTGAAGCAAATGTTGAACTCGAACAGATAATCCAGGTTCTGGAATCAAAAATTTCAGAAGCTACTCTCTTCACACTTGTCTAATATCAATTTGTAGGTTCTCGTATTTGGAATAAAAGAATATGATTGACAGAGTTCGCGCAATGGCGATCCAATTCTCAATTAACCATTGTTCAATTTCCTGTGTTAATTTCTCTGATAGCGCATACCAGGCAGTTGGGACACCAAACCCAACAACTCTAACTGCAACAACGAATCTACAGAGCGGCACAACAAGGTGAGAAGCAGAAAGTTCGCAAGCTCCAAGGGTTACTAAATAGGTCATGGTC
>JACOMV010000505.1 GCA_014324065.1 Hormoscilla sp. SP12CHS1
AGGACCGGAGTCTCTCCCGTACCTGGAGGGGGGGATTTGAACCCCCATGATTACCGAGTTTATTGGCTAATGAAACCAATTAGGCTTTTACTGGTATCAGTTTATACCTAAACGAATCGCACAGGTTGGTAGGATGTGGTCTACTTCCCATTTGTCACCGTCCTTAAACGTTAATCCGCATCGTTCGCATTTGCCCTTTTGCCTTTCCATCAACCTTAGCACCCGTGTGCTTAGATCTGGGCTTTTTCTTAGCCTTTTGCTCCAGTATACTAGATTACCATCGAACGGACTTGCTGGTCCCTTCACTTTTATGTGTCTCACTATCGTGGTTTCAGAGTGTCGGTATAGCCTTATTTCCTCTCCATCCTTGGACTCACCGATGAAGTTCCACCTTCCGCCCTCTTGGGGTTTCCAGTACTTATTAGCGACCCATTGATGAGACTTGTTTGGGTGTCTTCTGCATCCCCACTCCCATGTTATTGTCCATAAGAAGGAATCCATGTCATTGTAAGTTTCCTTACTGACTACTGCTTTGTGGTAGTTACTCCATCCCCGTATTATTGGGTTTAGTTTGGCTACCAGTGCGGTTTGTGGTAGTGCTTTGTGGCGTTTTACTACATCAAGTAGTGTCTCTTTATGTTTCTTGATGGACTTTTGGCTGGGTTTGATTAGTGTTTTGAATCCGAGAATTGTCCCGTATGGGTTTTTGCCGCTTCGGTGTTTCCCGACCTTATATTGTCGGATGTTGAATCCTAGAAAATCGAATCCAGGTTCCTCACCCTCCAGTGGGAAACGCGCGTCTTTTCGGCCTTGAGTTCGAGTCCAATTCTTGCTAGCCACTTTCCAACGATTTCTTTTGCCTTTTCGATTACCGACCGGTCTTTATGCATTATTACGAAGTCATCGGCGTATCTAACTACTGTTATTTTGTCCTCTTTTGGTGTCAGTTTTTGCACTTCGGTCTCTAACCCGTGTAGGGCTATGTTCGCCAGAAGTGGGGATATAACTCCACCTTGGGGGGTGCCTGCTTCGGTATGTTGAAATACATTCCGGTCAATCACTCCGGCTTTTAGCCATCCCCGTATCAGGCTACGGATTGGTGACGTACTATTCAGTTTTCTTAGAAGTGTTGAGTGGTCTATCTTATCAAAACATTTTGCAATATCCGCATCTAGTACCCATTTGGGTTTTTGTTTGATGCTAAGGAATATTGCTTCAATTGCGTCATGACATCCGCGTCCTGGTCTGAATCCGTATGAATTTGGTTCAAACACTGCTTCCCATTCAGGTTCGAGTGCTAGTTTTACCACTCCTTGCAGTGCGCGGTCGTACATCGTTGGTATTCCTAATGGCCGCTTTTCGTCCCTCCCTGGTTTAGGTATCCATACCCGACGGGTTGGGTTTACCTTTACCTCTTTGGTCACTCTTAGCTGCCTTACCAGAGGTTGTCGTTCTGAGGGTTTAAGCGCTGTAACGCCGTCCACACCTGCCGTTTTCTTCCCTCGGTTTTGTTGTGTTACCTGTCGTACCGCAATCATCTTCGCGGACCAAGACCTCGTTAGTAACCCTTGAAGCCTGCGAACTTTCCGCTTGTCTCCCTTTTGTGCCGCTCTGTAGATTCGCTTTTGCAGCTTAAAGACTGCCCGTTCTCGCTTTCGCCAGGGGACTGCCTTCCAGTCATACATTCTCCTTTCGGTGATGTTCCGTGACATACAGCTTGTCCGCTATTTAATTAGTACAATAATAGCATGTAGTAAACCAGTTCTTAAACGTATTTGTTCCCATCAGCATCAGAGCAAGTTCAATTAACTGTTCTCGCGCCTCCATTGCTCGTGTTGGGAACATTCTGACCAGTTACTTAACCGTTGACCACAACATCTCAATAGGGTTGAAGTC
>JACOMV010000506.1 GCA_014324065.1 Hormoscilla sp. SP12CHS1
ATAGCTGAATTGGGTCTGCATTGAGTATAGCTCTAGTTTAGCACAAAAATGTTCTACTTGTTTCCTGAACAATCTGTAAGTAGGTGCGCACAATTAAGATTGACTATGTTAAGTTTTTAAAATTTGGCTGAAACCCCCTTCCAGAAAGAGGACCACCCATTTTGACATTCCTTATTTTACAAACTACGAACTACGAACCGCGCAGGCGGAGTTTGCAGCCTGGTTGCGAGGCACGAAGCAATCTCGAACTACGAATTACTTAATACCAGACTCTGGGCTTTTGAGCGGGGCGTCGGTAGTAGTGCAGACGAACTAGGTGCCAAACCTGGGTAAACCACTGTCTGGCCTCAGCTGTGGAAGCACCACGATATCGGCATAATAGCCCATCTGCTAGACGGGTGACCCCTGCAAGTCCTTGATGGACCTGCGCGCCCATACTTGTCCGGGTCTTTTCTACAACCTCTGGTGTTGCTGGTTGTCCGAGGAGGCTGAAAGTGCCTACTACTGGTTGTCCTGCTAAGCCATTGATACTCTCTAGCATACCCGATCCGCCCTTTACCAATTGTCTGTCAATCCAGAGGGGGCGTCCCTGCTGCCAGATTTCTACATGACTTCGCCACTCGCCCCTTGTAAATCTTTCTCCCCTGGCAGTACGCCCGAAGCGGGTAATCTCCCAGCCCAACCAGCTGGCCCCCTCTGCCAATTCTACCCGCAGGTCTTGGCGATAAGCTGCACCATTAAATACGATTGTTTCCTGGGGCAGCCACTCCAAAGTAGCACCGGTGCCAACCTGAATCTGGATAGTTTGTTGAGAATATAAGCCATTGCTACGATAAATCTTCGTTGCCGCAGGTGTAGTGATTAAACTGTGGGCAGCCGGTTTTAGGTTAAGATCCACTCTGAGGCGATCGCCGCCGACAACGCCCCCAGCGGTATGGAGGATAACAGCATGACAAACATCAGCCCCTTCTGGATAAAATGGACGTAGCACCTTCAGGGGCGCTGTGGCCATATGGGGCAGCAGTTGAGTTTTGCCGTGGCGAACAGGAAACTCCAAGATCAGCCTACCATACCATTGCTGATGCGAGCCAAATACCATGACTTTTCCCCGACACAGGATGGTGATTCCCTCAACCGAGATTATACCATAACTAGAATATGGTAAGGTGGAACGGGTGGAACGGAACCAGAAAAACCGCCTCAATACTCACTACATTTCGACAGAAAATGGTTTTGAGAGCAGAACGAACCTATTAGCTGACTTTATCATTGATGCCACGGGTCTTGATGCCGAGGTAAAGGCAAACGAACTCCTAAACGATCTGGTAATTCGCTATAATCTACCTCTTAACTCCTTAAAACGTTTGACTGTTTCCAATGATTTTGAAATCAAGGAAATGCGTAACGAGAAAGACGAACGGGGTCAGACATATGACAGACAGGGTCGGATGTATGCATGTGGCACTATGACTTTTGGTGGTCCCTATGCTGCTGTTGATAGCTTTCTGGGGTTGCAGTACACAGCTTTGCGCTCAGTCGATAACTTGGTAAAGGCAAAAGCTCCTGGAATTAATTACTTGAACGGTCTCAGTTCTCTAGGACAATGGTGGAAGTGGGTCACAAATCAATCTCCTTCGTAAAGTTCAGATGAGATATGTTTTTCTCGTAATCTAAGAAGCAAACCACGAACAAATAATCACTTTCGCGAACCCACAGGGGCGATCGCCACCCCCACGATTCAGCACCATTGCATCCAAGCATACTAGCAGGGAAGCGTGTCGGTACTTCTCAAAAAACAAAATAACCCAGCCAACTGGGCACTGGTTCCGTTAAGTGTTTGGGGTCAAGGTGCTGAATTTAGGAAATTACAGAGCAGATCGTATGCTAAATAAT
>JACOMV010000507.1 GCA_014324065.1 Hormoscilla sp. SP12CHS1
GCTGAATTGGGTCTGCATTGAGTATAGCTCTAGTTTAGCACAAAAATGTTCTACTTGTTTCCTGAACAAGCTGTAAGTTTAGCAAATAAGAAGAAGTATTCAGCATCACCATCAGCATCTGAATTATTGGAAAAGAAAGAAAATATTAAAATAATACAACAGCAAGCTAAAGAATATGCAAAAAGCCTTTGAAGCTATGAAAAAGGACGATCGCAGTAGGTGCCATCTATGACCTAAAACCCCGGACTAGCAGCTCAAGAACCCGGTATGGTATTAGTCCTTGCAGTGGAGTACCCATTGGTAAGAGCGTAAAACCCGGAGATTGCGGTTGATGGTGGCAACCCGGTTATTCGTCCTGGAAACCGTACTTATAAATTCCCGAAAATCCCTCGAATTCAACAAGAGAACCAACTCTTTTTTCCCAGCGGCGGAGGGCTTTCTCCAGTAGTGGTTGATTGAGGGAATGAAGCACGTTGTTATCGAAGCCTTTAGCAGACCAACGGCAAAACAGGGTATGTTCAATACTAAAGGATAAGTAAGGTTCCAAGTCTTCTGCCATTCCCCCTGAGATCGAGAAAGAAGTAGGAACACGGACCCAACCTCTAACTGGCCAATCGGGAGACTCATAGGTGCGGCAATAAGCAAATAAATCTACTTCCATATCGAGGGAATAGATAGGTGCAGGAAACTCTCTGATTTGGGCGATCGCTTGTTTTATATACGAGTCATAGGTTAGCTCTTGATGCCATTCCAGAACAACATTATCTACATCATCTCTGTAAATAGCGCCGAATTCCATTTTCCCAAGGCGTACTAGATGAGAAAAGGCATCGAGGGTATCAACCAGACTGGTGGCGATCCACTCATTTACCTCTTGGGGAGAAGCCGAGGTAAAATCGCAAGCCGGAGCGATGTCCCAGGCTCCAGCATACTTCTTTCGACCCCAAGTGTCCCAAAGCGGTTCGAGTATAGTTTGTGTTGGTATTTCAATTGTTTTCATGGTCAATCCTCATTGGCGTAGATAGTCAGTTCCCCATTCTCAAATTTAAACAGTAGTCTGCGAGCTGTACCTGTATTAAAGCAGCTTATTAAATTTCTTGATTTTTTAGTCAATATAAGCTAGATTATAAATAGGGTTATTGGCATATGTTCCCAAATCATATAGAGTAATAAAAATCAGCCAGTAACCCATAGTCCTTAATTAATTTATCGTGGTAAAATTTGCATATGGCTAGCACTAATACTGGGATCGAATGGACGGACAGAACCTGGAACCCGACGACTGGTTGTGATAAAGTCAGTCCGGGTTGTACGCACTGCTATGCAGAAGCACTCACCAAACGGTTCCATACAAATTTCCCGAATGGGTTTGCCTTGACAGTCTATGAAGACCGTTTGGCACAACCAAAGCGGTGGCGCAAACCAAGTTGAATATTTGTTAACTCGATGAGTGACCTCTTCCACGAAGAAGTGCCAGTGGAGTTACTGAAGAAAGTTTTTGAGGTAATGGGTGAAACACCTTGGCATATATTAAATTCTCACTAAACGGCACGATCGCCTGCTTGAATTAGCTTCTGAACTAGACTGGCATAAAAATGTTTGGATGGGGGTGTCTGTGGAGAATCAAAACTACATTCACCGCGTTGACTGTTTGCGGCAAGTTCCCTCTGCTGTGCGCTTTCTTTCATGCGAACCTCTCTTAGGTCCTTTGCAACTGGATCTAACGGGAATTGACTGGGTGATTGTTGGTGGCGAGTCGGGACCAAAATACCGTCCGATGCAAAGGGAGTGGGCCCAGAGTATCCGCGATCGATGTCAGGATGCTGGGGTAGCATTTTTCTTCAAGCAGGTTGGCGGTATCACCCCGAAAGCTGGAGGGCGGCTTTTGGATG
>JACOMV010000508.1 GCA_014324065.1 Hormoscilla sp. SP12CHS1
GATGGGAACAAATACGTTTAAGAACTGGTTTACTAAATGCTGTTATTGTACTAATTAAATAGCGAACAAGCTGTAAGTCCCTAAACCTCGATTAACATAGAGATAGTTTGACCCCACCTGATGAAACCCTTCTGCCCATTCCCAATGCTTAATTAGCCGTGGAAACACAGAATAGATGGATTTGAAAACTTTCTTAAGAAGGAGATTCACCCATAATAGCAAAGGACCAATTTTCGGAAGGCATCTAATGCCTCTGAACTAGAGTAATTACCGTCACCTCAGGAGGACAAAACAACCGACCAGGCCAGTAAGTCCCTAAACCTCGATTAACATAGAGATAATTTTCTCCCACCTGATGAAACCCTTGTGCCCATTCCCAATGCTTAACTACCCGATGACAGCGTCGTTTCAAATATGGTACAAAAGGATGTAAAGGTTTAGGAATAATCCGACGCTGGGGATCCAACCATGCAGACAAAGGACCAATTTTCGGAAGCCATATCTGACCTCCGTGAGTATGTCCTGATAATTGCAGATATACTCGCCATTTTCGCATAACTTGGGCGCTATCTGGCTGATGAGATAGGACAATGCGAGGCAGTTCGGTAGCTAACTTGTCCATCACCAAAGCCGGGTTAAATTCCCGAGACCAAAAGTCGGACATTTCTACTAGGGCTAATTCAGATCCTAAAGGATAAGCGACTTCGTTCCACAAGACTTTGATGCCAATTTTATTTAAAGCTGCCATCACTTCTGGTTTGGTTTCCGGATAATACATGTCATGGTTGCCTAAGACAGTATAGATCCCGGCACGACTTTGCAAGTGCTTCAGATGCTTGACCAGTTCATGAATGGGAAAAACCTGGTTTCTTTATAGGCAGTCGCGCAGCGGAGGGGGCCCGGAGCGTGCCTGAGCGCTATTCTTGCATTGAGATGCACCCTTAGCGTAGCACATAGCCCACACCTCGCACAGTTTGGATTAGGCGCTTTTCTTGGTTGGCTTCTAGTTTCAGGCGCAGATAGCGGATGTATACTTCAATTATATTAGAATCTCCCATGAAGTCGTAACCCCAGACCTTTTCCAAGATTTGAGCGCGGGTGAGAACCTGCCGGGGATGGGCGATCAGATATTCTAGCAGATCGAATTCTTTCACTGTCAGTTCGATTAATCTTTTGCCCCGATACACTTCCCGCGATCGCCTATCTAATTTCAAATCTTCATATTCCCACATTTGCGGGTCTGCTTCTTGGGTGCGGCGGAGGTGGGCGCGGACTCTGGCCAGCAACTCTTCAATGCTGAAGGGTTTGACTACGTAGTCATCGGCACCGGCGTCTAATCCCGTCACCCGATCGAGCACTTCATCTTTAGCAGTTAAGATAATCACGGGCACTTGATTGCCAGTACTGCGCAGGCGGCGGCAGATCTCCACACCGCTGATCCCCGGCAGCATCCAGTCGAGAATGACTAAATCAGGTTTAGCTTCCCGCACTGCTGTCAGTCCAGTTAAGCCGTCCTGGGCGACAGTGACTTGATGGCCTTCGTAGCCCAGTTCTAACTCGATAAATTTTGCCAGTTTTGCTTCATCTTCTACCACTAGTATATGTGATGTCATGGCATGAGGGAATGTATGAAGACTATCGATCGATCGCTTGCTGGAGATCCCCCCAAACCCCCCTTAGTAGATGCTGTGGGCGAATTACCAATTCATGGCGTTCATCAGGGGGGAGGGAGGGGAAAGTCAAACGCCATCAGCATTTGAGGCTGATTTTGGGTCATACCCCCCAGTTAATTATCCCACAGTATCTTAACCTAAGTTGCTACCTATAAAACCTCAAAACCCAAATTAGCCCAAATTGGCCAAAATTGCCTTGTGATTTACCCCA
>JACOMV010000509.1 GCA_014324065.1 Hormoscilla sp. SP12CHS1
GCCGGGATGCCAGATATCCGGGTAACGACCCCTCCGCTGCCCGTGGGAACGGGTTCCCCTGCGGGGATGCTTCCTACAAACCGGTTTTGACCGCACCCTACCCGAGAGGGTGCGGGCCGCTAGTGTTCCCTAGAATAGAGTTCAGGAAGAAATTTTGAGGACGTCGTCCGATGCCTCAATCATAAAATTGCCAATTACGTAAGCATTCCCCGGGGACATGATGTCAAGAATTCGATCCGCTCCATACTGAACCTCATGATGACCCCCATCGTTACTTGGCACCCTCAAATTGATGGAGTCTTTACTATCAAAGTCGATGATGGTATCCACTCCGGACTCCGACTCAAACACGAAAATATCGGCGCCTTTCCCACCAGTCATCTCGTCGTTCCCAGTTCCGCCGATGAGAGTATCGTGTCCATTTCCGCCGATGAGAGTGTCGTTTCCATTTCCGCCGTTGAGAGTATCGTGTCCATTTCCACGTCCACCATAGAGAATGTCGTGCCCCTTTCCGCCCAAGAGAGAGTCGTGTCCCTCTCCACCGTTGAGGTAGTCGTCTCCATCAACTCCACTTAGCACATCGTGTCCATCTCCACCGTTGAGGTAGTCGTCTTTCGGGGTGCCGTAGATGTTGTGACTCGAATCTCCCATTTCGAGCTGGAGAAGAGTCCCTCGAACGTCAATATTAAATTCATCTTCTACCATGTTTCCCGCCTGATCCGATGCAGTTACCGTCACGGTAAAAGTGCCCTCAGTAGTAGGAGTGCCGCCGATCGTCCCACTAGAGTCAATGGTTAAACCGTTTGGCAAACCCTTGGCGCGGTAGTCAGTAATGTTGTCGTTGATGTCGCCGAAGTTCCCGCTTACATCTAATTTGACGTCCCCATGTAAATCAATCTGGACATCATCAATTGGAGTTTTCACATAGGGAGGGTTTTCCAATTTTTTGAATGCTGACAACTCCTTGATACTGTTGGGGATCGTACCGCTCAGGTCGGAGTTGGCCAGATCGAGGATTTGCAAATTGCTGAGGGAGCCTAACTCAGAGGGGATACTACCGCTCAGGTCGGAGTTGGCCAGATTGAGCATTTGCAAATTGCTGAGGGAGCCTAACTCAGAGGGGATACTACCGCTCAGGTCGGAGTTGCCCAGATCGAGGATTTGCAAATTGCTGAGGGAGCCTAACTCAGAGGGGATACTACCGCTCAGGGAGTTGAGGTGCAGATCGATTTTCGTCACCCGACCTTCAGAAACCGTCACCCCATGCCACTTGTCAACAACATCAGCATCGGGGGGCGTTTCGCTGCTGACATCCCAGCCTGTCTTGTTCCGCCAATTCTCCCCAGAAGTACTGGTATAGAGAGCCTTCAGGGCTGCATAATCATGTTTTTGAAATAGATGATCTTGCCCATACGGTTTCCTACAAAAAGATCGAGATCCCCGTCTTCATCAAGATCGGCAAAGGTGGGGCTGCTTTGAGACCCTACATCTTCGAGCCCAAAGGGGTTGGTTTGGGGTGTCCCGAAGGTGGGACTGCTAGCGGTACCCTCATTTTCCTGATATATGAGATTGCCGTCAAAGTTTCCCATCAAAATATCTAGATCTCCGTCTGCATCAAGATCGGCCAAGGTGGGGTTGTTTTGAAGCCCTACATCTGCGAGCCCAAAGGGGTTGGTTTGGCGTTTCCCGAAGGTGGGACTGCTAGCGGTACCATTGTTTTTGAAATAGACGATCTTGCCGTCATGGTTTCCCGCAAAGAGATCGAGATCACCGTCGCCATCGATGTCGGCAAAAGCGGGGCTGCTTATATCCCCTATATCTGCGAGCCCAAAGGGGTTGGTTTCGGGTGTCCCGAAGGTGGGACTGCTAGCGGCACCCTGATTTTTCCGATATATGAACTCGCCATACAATTCTCCCACAAAAAGATCTAGATCTCCGTCTCCATCAAGATCGGCAAAGGTGGGGCTGCCATGATCCTCTACCAGTACATCATCTGGGAGCTCAAAGGGGCTGGTTTGGGGTTCCCCGAAGGTGAAACTGCTAGCGTTACCCTGATTTTCCTGATATATGAAACTGTTATCCGTATGTCCCATCAAAAGATCTAGATCCCCGTCTTGATCAAGATCGGCAAAGGTGGGCTGGACGATTGCCGGGAAGATCATGCTAGCACCTGGGACCCCTGCGATCTCAAAGGGGTTGGTTTGGGGTTTCCCGAAGGTTGGTGGTGTAGTAGTGGTGGACGATACCACAATATTAAATTCGTCTTTTACCACGCCTCCTGCTTTATCCGATACCTTTACCGTCACGGGAAAACTGCCTTCGGTAGTAAGGGTGCCGCCGATCTCTCCACTATTGGAGTCAATAGTTAAACCGGTTGGCAAACCCTCGGCGCTGTAGTTAGTAATGTTGTCGTTGATGTCGGAGAAGTGATTGCTTATATCAAAGAAGAAGCTCTCACCGGGAACCGCCTCGTAGTCGGGAATTGGACTTTCCACATAGGGAGGGTTTTCCAATCGTTTGTTTGCTGACAAATCCTTGATACTCTCGGGGAGCGTACCGCTCAGGGAGTTTCCGTGCAGCCAGAGGTTTCGCAAATTGCTGAGCGAACCTAACTCAGAGGGTATCGTACCGCTCAGGGAGCTGTTGTCCAGGTAGAGGTATTGCAAATTGCTGAGCGAACCTAACTCAGAGGGTATCGTACCGCTCAGGTCGGAGTTGGCCAGGCCGAGCTGTTGCAAATTGCTGAGGTCGCCCAACCAAGAGGGGAGCGTACCGCTCAGGGAGTTCTTGGACAGGCCGAGGAATTGCAAATTGCTGAGCGAACCTAACTCAGAGGGGAGCGTACCGCTCAGGTCGTTGTTGTACAGGCCGAGGTCTTGCAAATTACTGAGCGAACCTAACTCAGAGGGGAGCGTACCGCTCAGGTCGTTGCTTTGCAGGCGGAGTTTTTGCAAATTACTGAGCGAACCTAACTCGGAGGGGAGCATACCGCTCAGGGAGTTCTTGTTCAGCTCGATTTTCGTCACCCGACCTTCATAAACCGTCACCCCATGCCAGCCATTAACAACATTACAATTCTCCCCAGAAGTACTGGTATAGAGAGCCTTCAGGGCTGCATAATCATTGACATTGAGCAAGCTGGTGCTGGTATGGTTTGTGAAATAGATGAGATTGCCGTTATTGTTTCCCACCAAAATATCTAGATCCTCGTCTCCATCAATATCGGCCAAGGTGGGGCTGCTGTGAAACCCTACATCTGCGAGCCCAAAGGGGTTGGTTTCGGGGTTCCCGAAGGTGGGAGCTTTAGCGTTACCCTTGTTTTCCTGATATATGAGATTGCCGTTATTGTTTCCCACCAAAATATCTAGATCCTCGTCTCCATCAATATCGGCCAAGGTGGGGCTGCTATAAGACCCTACATCTTCGAGCCCAAAGGGGTTGGTTTGGGGTTTCCCGAAGGTGGGACTGCTAGCGGTACCCTCGTTTTCCTGATATATGAGATTGCCCCAATGGTTTCCCACCAAAATATCTAGATCCTCGTCTCCATCAATATCGGCCAAGGTGGGGCTGCTCATATTGTGTACATGTGCGAGCCCAAAGGGGTTGGTTTGGAGTATCCCGAAGGTGGGACTGCTAGCGGTACCCTCATTTTCCTGATATATGATATGGAAGTGCAATCCTCCCACAAAAAGATCTAGATCTCCGTCTGCATCAATATCGGCCAAAGTGGGGCTGCTATAGACGTTACTTTGTGCGAGCCCAAAGGGGGTGGTTTGGGGTTTCCCGAAGGTGGGAGCGCTAGCGGTACTCTGGTTTTCCTGATATATGAGATTGCCATACCCTCCCACCAAAATATCTAGATCCTCGTCTCCATCAAGATCGGCCAAGGTGGGTTTGTTATAAGACCCTACATCTGCGAGCCCCAAGGGGTTGGTTTGGGGTTTCCCGAAGGTTGGTGTTGACATTATCTTTCTCCTTTGTTGGTTAGATTGGTTTCTTTTCAGTTTCTGAAACAATTTACAGCCGGGATTGACCTGACTCCCTCAATCCCGTCAGGTAGGGCTGCACCCAATTGCTGAGGGGGGGTATCCCAGCTTTAGGCTGCAAGGTTACCTGCATTTAAGTCCTTGCTCTTCACCGGCGGTGAAGTCACTCCGCAGCAGTTAGGACAGGATACCTCACCACTGGCCAATGATATCAGCAAGGGCTGTTACAGGTCAGATTCGCTTGGTCTGGCCAATGATACCAGTTTGGGCTGACTGGCCCGCTTACCAACGTCTCGCACTTACACCTATCTATATACTATAGCAAGGTGCTCACTAATTTTCAATATAAATCTCAATCTACAGATTTATATAA
>JACOMV010000510.1 GCA_014324065.1 Hormoscilla sp. SP12CHS1
AGCTGAATTGGGTCTGCATTGAGTATAGCTCTAGTTTAGCACAAAAATGTTCTACTTGTTTCCTGAACAAGCTGTAGTCAAAAGATTGACGAGTACGACCAGACTATTGCTAAGGTGACGACTTGGGTCAATCGCATCTTGGAGTTTAAGTTCAAGGATACTATTAAGAAATACAACAAGAGGCTGGAACTGAGCCTCAAGGAACTTTCTTTGGATGCTCCTGTTGGTAACGATTTTGACACGCCCCTCTTCGAGACGATCGCCCAACCTGATGCTAAGTCTATTCTTTCCGACCGCGTTTGGGACTATATTTTTAACGATCCTGATGGTCTCTTTGCACAAAAACACGTTAAGGGTCATCCTCGGGCGAACTATCGCTCGATCGCCCTCTTAGTCCTGGAGGGTCACTGCTGGAAAGATGTAGCCGTAGCGGTGGGGATGCCCGATCGGAAATGGTCTACTGTTCAGAGTTTTTACTGGCGATCGTGCCAGAAGTTTGCTCCCAAGTTTCGGTAATTTTTGCAGAATATGGAGGACGAGTAATGAGTTGCCTAACAACTGAACCTTTGACTTTCACGGTTCCCATTACCAGGGATGTTTATCACCAGGGGTCGAACTTTAGTCTGGAACAAAAGCACCCCGAAAAAGCCCGACAGGTTTATCTGAATACTTTGGCTGTTTTGGCTGTTGAGTTCTACTGTCAATGTATGGAAGTGGAAACTGATTTGCCCGCAAGTGATAGCTGGAATCTTTCTGCACGCACTCTGATGGATGTGGCGGATCTGGTAATTAAATATCTGGGGAAGTTGGAGTGTCGTCCTGTTTTGCCAGGCGAGCAATCTTGTCACGTGCCCGGAGAAGTGAGGTCCGATCGGGTTGGCTATGTGGTGGTGGAAATTAACGAGGAAAATAATCGATCGACCTTGTTGGGATTTGCGGAAACTGCACCGGCGGGGGAACTGAAAATTAGTCAGTTGGACTCCCTGGAAGCTTTGATTTATCAATTTCCCGAACCAGAACCAGTTCCAACTGTGGTAAAGTTACTACAATGGTTGGATGGAGTTTTTGAGGAGGGTTGGCAAGCAGCAGAGGCATTACTTTCACCCAGACAGTTGAGTTCGGCATTTTGGGGAAAGGATACGAGAACCGATAGTCAGCGCCGGGTAAAGCAGATTGATTTGCGGGTGGATTTAATCAGTCATGCTGTATTCTTAATCGTCAATGTCAAGCGAGAAAGTGAGGATCTGGTGAATGTCAGACTCCAGGTTTATCCGACTGGCGATGACAGTTATCTGCCACCGGAATTGAAGTTCCTGGTACTAGCAGATGGTGAGGTATTTGAGGACGTGATGGCTAGAAGTGCCGATAAATTCATCCAATGTCAGTTTGACGGCAACCCCGGAGATGAATTTAGCGTGAAGGTTGCTTTGGGAGAGGATAGCGTTACGGAAAAGTTTGCGATCTGAAGTCATCCGTGAAGATCGATAAGCTTTGTCGCGGGCAGGGCGTTTAGCATAGCTGCGCCCCGATACCGGATGTTTTTGTAGGGGCGAAGCATTCGGGCGAAAAGTTATGACATAAATTGACAGATTGACTATCCGAATGCTTCGCCCGCCGCCGTGTCGTGAGATGCACCCGGAACCCAGATCGGGGGCAGGGCTTGCGCCGATATTTGGGTATGATAACCTAAGTTGCGACCTATTTAAAAAAATATGAATTACCCACTTAGACTTTACAGATATTTGGAATTTTTTGTATTT
>JACOMV010000511.1 GCA_014324065.1 Hormoscilla sp. SP12CHS1
CTATATATTTACCAGGATTTTTAGTATATACACATTTTGATTTTTTTGTCAACCCCCTCTACTGGACCGACGCTCTAGGCGGTTGCAACAACAGCGACAAGAGTATTTGCAAATTGCTCGGGATCAACGGCAGGAGTATACTCAATTAATTGCATCCGAACGTCAGGCCCGGGAGCAGGTCGCTTCAGGCTCAACGCCATCTATCAGTTGCTGGTAGTTTTCTATCCCGGTATCTATTATTACTACTATTGTGTTCGGCTTGAAGTTTGAAATCACTTTAGGGATCTCCTCATATATTTTCATCTCGTTCCTTTTCTATACCTTACTGCCTATTCTAGCTGGACGCTTCTATCTTGCTACGATCGCTCCTCTGGCCCTCACTATACTTAACAACCTGCCATTTCCCTTTTGGGCCAGCGAATTCAGCCTTATTTCGCTGGTTTGCTGTCACGAGGCTTAAATAGGTTTGCTTGTTCTCGCCCTGAGCATCTTTCCTAGCGGCGTCCCCGGCTTAGGCTGCCAGGTGGCCTACATTTGAGTCCTTGCTTCACACCACGGTGATGTCACTCCGCAGCATTAAGGACCGGACCTGGCTAATGATTCCAGGCGTAGCGTTCCCAGAAGTGCTAGACTATCCGCGAGTGCATCACTTCCATACCCAAGTCAGCATGGTTTTCTATGGTAGAGGTAAGTAAACAATTCTGTCAAGATACTCATCTGCTTCTGATGCAAGAGCCGCTAAAATCAACTCTTCTAGGTTCTCTCCAATACTCAAATTAGGATTAAGGATAAAAATGCCTGGTACGTGGCAATTTTCTGCCAAATGGTCAGTTAAGTGAACTGGCATCGAAGAGCGGTTATTTGTTACCAGCACAAAGTTATTCTCCTCACACCAATAAAGTATTTCTGGATCGAGAGTACTTTTGGCAGGAGTTTCTGGTTCCCCCACCACCTTGATGATAATACTGGGTTCCTTTCGTCTAATTTGCTTTGGATAGAGAGGATTTACATTCTCGTCAATTAGATATTGAAGACTCATTATCTTGTTGTCTAGCTTTCCTTTCTGCTCTCAGTTGCCGCAGTTTTTCTGAAACCGGTGGCGGGTTGAGTCTTTGTTGCTCTCTCATTCTGTGACCGTGTTCGAGCCAGTTTCTCAGGTATTGACCGATTTCTTCGGTATTTTGCAGGTAGTAGAGAATTGTGGCGTAGACTTGTTCTAAGGTTAAAGATGTATAGGTTTGAGCAATTTCTTCAGGAGTGCGACTGCGCTCTAGGTAGTCGTACAATATAGTTTCAATGCCAATTCTGGTTCCTGCCAGGCGAATATCGTCTGACCTCAGGAAGTTGAAATAATCTGTTAGAATTTTGCTTGACATTTTTTGCCCTCGCAAAAGCACAACTTGTTTTTATCGTTATTGTCTAATATATCATAAGTAGTCAAAACAAAAAGCGCCCCCATCAAAGGAGAGCGCTTTTTGTTATTTTAGCTAATGATTAGCCATTGATAGCCGGAGCGGTCAAGGCAACGGGAGCAGCTTCACCGGAGGCCAAGTCTAAGGGGAAGTTGTGAGCATTGCGCTCGTGCATTACTTCCATCCCCAGGTTAGCGCGGTTCAGCACATCTGCCCAGGTACCGATCACCCGACCTTGTGAGTCGATGATGGACTGGTTGAAGTTGAAACCGTTCAGGTTGAAGGCCATCGTGCTCACGCCCAGGGCGGTGAACCAGATGCCGATCACCGGCCAGGCACCCAAGAAGAAGTGCAAGGAACGGCTGTTGTTGAAAGAAGCGTATTGGAAGATCAAACGACCGAAGTAGCCGTGGGCTGCGACGATGTTGTAGGTTTCTTCCTCTTGACCGAACTTGTAACCGTAGTTTTGTGATTCTACTTCGGTTGTTTCACGCACCAAGGAAGAAGTTACCAAAGAACCGTGCATGGCGCAGAACAGAGAACCGCCGAACACGCCAGCTACACCCAGCATGTGGAAGGGGTGCATCAGGATGTTGTGCTCTGCTTGGAACACCAACATGAAGTTGAATGTACCGGAGATCCCCAAGGGCATACCATCGGAGAAGGAACCTTGGCCGATCGGGTAGATCAGGAACACTGCGGTAGCGGCGCTCACTGGGGCGCTGTATGCTACGCAGATCCAAGGACGCATACCCAAGCGGTAGGAGAGTTCCCACTGACGACCCATGTAGCAGCAGATGCCAATGAAGAAGTGGAAGACGATCAGCTGGTAAG
>JACOMV010000512.1 GCA_014324065.1 Hormoscilla sp. SP12CHS1
AGCTGAATTGGGTCTGCATTGAGTATAGCTCTAGTTTAGCACAAAAATGTTCTACTTGTTTCCTGAACAAGCTGTATTTGATACTGATTGATTAATTTGAACTATTACCACAATTATTCGATCGCGTGTTCGTTCCCCAAGCAGTGTGCGATGAACTGGGGGCATCAGAAGCCCCAACAATAGTGAGAAACTGGATTGACAGCCCGCCAGACTGGCTGTCAATCCAATCGGTATCTACGCCCCCTGACGTCCCACTGCAACGATTGGGTGCTGGGGAACGCGAAGCGATTTTGCTGGCCGAAGAACTAGAGGCAGATTTGATTTTACTCGACGATATCCAAGCAAGGCGACGGGCAGTAGAACGGGGGTTAATTGTGACTGTTTTACTGGGACTGTTGCAGCAGTCGGCGACCCTGGGATTAATCGATCTCACTGTCGCTATTGAAAGACTGCGGGAAACTAATTTCTGGATATCATCCAGCTTGCTTCAATCTCTTCTAGAACAGGATCCTTAAGCAAGAGTTTCACCAGTTATCGATTTCTGGGAGAGGGTTTCATAAATTTAACAAAACTTAACATCCATTGAGGCTACCAAGGCACAGGAGCGTGTTATACTAGGTGATAAAATATTTATAAGCTCCCGATCGGGATGCTAGATGGAAAAATTCCGTATAACATAACCTTGAGGGTGTTTATGTAGATTAGTAAAAAAGCCAGAGCGATTTATCCCACCTCGGCGGCATACTGTTCATGCACAAGAGAACCACCAACAATAGGCTGGTCCGGCCTTTGAGGCAACTAGGCCAGTGCGGCAATTTAGGCTTGTGACTGGGGTGCGCTTGGATAGCCATGAGGAGAGCGACTGGCGTCGCCGATAACGACTGGATATCGATATATGAGAACAGAAAGGGGTCGGGGCGATCGGTACAAGATAGGTAGGTAGGCACAAAGAGGCCCAGCCGATGTTAAGAAATGTCAAATAGCTGAATCTCTTTCTGGGAGAGGCTTTCAGGCAACTCAACAAAAAGTAACATAATTTATGTTACCAAGGCACACGAGCGTGTTAGACTGTGCAATGAAATCTGTATAAGCTCCCGATCGGGATGCTAGATGGAAAAATTCCGTATAACATGACATAAGGGGTGTTTATGTAGATTAGTAAAAAAGCCAGAGCGATTTATCCCACCTCGGCGGCATGCTGTTCATGCACAAAATATCCACCGGCAATAGGCTGGTGCGGCATTTGAGGCAACTCCACCAATACGGCAATTTCGGCTTTTGACGCTTGGTGGCTCTTGGGTAGCCATGAGGAGAACGACCGGCGGGCAGAGCGATCGCCACCACACCGATACAGACTGGAGATCGATATATGAGAACAGAAAGGGGTCGGGGCGATCGGTACAAGATAGGTAGGTAAGCACAAAGAGCATTCTTCAGATGTGTAAGAAATGTCAAAGAGCTGAATCTCTTTATGGGAGGTGCTTTGAGGAAACTTAACAAAACTTTACTTCCATTAAGGCTACCTTGGCACACGAGCGTGTTAGACTAGGAGATGAAATATGTATAAGCTCCCGAATCAGGATGCTAGATGGAAAAATTCTGTATAACATGACCTTTAAGGTATTTACAGATTGTTCAGGAAACAAGTAGAACATTTTTGTGCTAAACTAGAGCTATACTCAATGCAGACCCAATTCAGCT
>JACOMV010000513.1 GCA_014324065.1 Hormoscilla sp. SP12CHS1
TATATTGCCAGTAAAAAACGTTATTTTTATGGATTAAGGGTTCATATGTTAGTAAATAAACATGGAAAGCCAATAGAATGGTGATCGGGCATATACACAGTTTCATTTTTTTGTCAACCCCCTCTACTGGACCGACGCTCTAGGAACCGAGGGAGTTTATAAAACTGGCGACAACGAAGTTCACGAGCACGTGATCTTAGAAGATACTGTGGGGCAATCAAATGGGGGGTATAACCATCAGCCTCAAAAGTTGATGGCGCTTGACTTTCCTCCGGCGTCTTCCGCATGCTCTTGTCCTGAAGGACATGCGCTGGGCGCGCAGCGCCATCGGCATGCTCCAGACACCGCCCCCTCCCTCCCTCACCCCCTCACAAGTTTGGGGGTCAGATGAACCCCGAAAAAAGATGACAGCAATAGCTATTCCTCAGTCAGATGAATCGACAGTTTCCCCATCCCCCGTCAACTCCAGATCCAGTTGAGGCGACTTTGGATGCAGCACCCTGGGTCGATTTACGCCAATACGACCAATCCTGGTTCTCGCTGGGACGCCCAGCTTGGTTTGTGCTTCTCTGGTGGTTGGTGCAAGCTGTGGCGTTCCCCTTAACTCTGCACAACTTCAATATCTTGCGGAGTGCTTTGCTACGACTGTTTGGGGCGAAAATTGGTCGGGGCGTTGTCATTCGCCCTACTGCTAAATTCACGTTTCCCTGGAAAGTGAAAATTGGCGATTATAGCTGGATCGGAGATGATGTGGTTTTCTATAGTCTTGACTATATCCGCATCGGTCAACACTCGGTTATTTCCTAGAAAAGTTATCTCTGTACTGGCAGTCATGACTCCCTAGACCGGGCTTTTAGTTTGATTACTGCTCCCATTACTATTGGTAATGGGGTCTGGGTTGCCACGGACTGCTTTGTCGGTCCGGGAGTGGAAATTGGGGCGAATTCCGTGATTGGAACCCGCAGCACTGTCTTGCGATCGCTGCCTTCCGGTCAAGTTTGCTGGGGGACTCCCTGTCGTCCCCACCATCCCAGGAAGATGAAAGCATAAGAGCATAGTTATGAGTCCTTTGACCTTAAATTTAGACAAGGTTCACCTGACAGACGAACAGTTCTATGATATCTGTCAAAATAACCGCGGGTTGAAATTTGAGCTATCGCCTATAGGAGAATTAATTATTATGTCACCGGTTGGTGGGGAAAGTGGCAATCGAGAAGCGGACTTAATTATCGATTTGGGCATCTGGAATCGACAAACCGGTCTCGGTTATACCTTTCGTGTCCGAGAGCGCCCACCCACAGGGTGGGAGTCTCTGGACACGACCAGTTCCTCCACCATATTTAAGTTACCCAATGGGGGCGATCGCTCTCCTGATGCCGCTTGGGTTCTGCGGAAACGCTGGGAATCGCTAACTCCGGCGTCTTCCGCATGCTCTTGTCCTGAAGGACATGCGGAAGACGCCCAGCGCAGCGCCATCGGCATGCTCCAGACCCCGAACAACGGCGGAAATTTCCACCCATAGCACCAGATTTTGTTATTGAGTTAAGGTCAGCAACAGACTCTTTAGAAATGTTGCATGTTAAAATGGGGGAATATATGGATGCCGGGGTGCAATTAGGATGGTTAATTAACCCTCAACGTCCCGCTGTCTACTTCGCTGCGATCGGGAACCTATATAAACTTCCGGAATTGGAAGTTATAAATCTGCCCACAGAGTTATCGGGTGAAGAGATATTACCGGGATTTGCCTTGAGTTTATCCCTGTATTAAAATGCATCTCAATCGAACAATTGTAGGTTGGGTTTCGTGCCTTAACCCAACAGCATCAACTTCACTCTTGCTGTTGTAAATCCTCCATTACCCTGGCGATCTCCACCTTAAGATCGGGCACTCTCTGCTGAGTTGTTTTCCATAAAATATTAACATCTATACCCCAATACTCATGGACTAACTTATCTCGCATTCCGGCTATACGCTTCCAAGATATTTCCGGATAATTGCTTCTGATGGAGTCAGGAACATTCTTAACCGCCTCACCAATAATCTCAATCCCTTTCACTACCGCAAATAGTTTTTCTTCATTTTGGACAAAATCCTCAAACTCTACCTCTGTCATAAATCTTTCTATCGCACTAATAGCCGCCAGAATATCTTGAAGCGACTCTGTCAAATCTCTCTTATTCATACATAAACGACCTCAGACAAAATTCGCTCTCTGAGTCTGGGTTTCAATCCATTTTTGGTCACCACATCCACTGACACCCCTAGGCGATCGCTGAGTTCGTCTTCCAGTTCCAGGAGTTCGATCAGATCAGGAGCTTCTATATAATCTATCAGAACATCGACATCACTATCGGCATTCTGTTCGCCTCTGACATAGGAGCCAAATATTCCCAAGTCCGTCACTTGGTATTTTCGGAGAGCAATGGATTTATACAGACTCAGGCTTTCTTTAATTTCTGCCAATGTTTTCATCCTCTCGGACCTCCTGATTGAGAATTGAATCATCTCTAGACTATAACATGTTGCTGGGGCTTACTGGGGCGATCGCTACTGGTATCAGCTTGTACAAAGAAGCCCCCCCAGGGAGAACAACGGCGTTACCGTAAAACAAAATCAGACTCACCAATTTGCTGATAATCAATTCTCGACAAAATTGCCAACACTTCCCCATAAGCCGCGATCCTAGTCGAACTGCCCCTAGAGGCAATTGTTAAATCAGCAAAACTCAAACCTCCTCCTAACTGGATAGAGTCCGTGCCATCCTCAAAGTTGTAGATGATATCCTGGTCCATGCCCTGGGCCAAGACAAAAGTATCCGCGCCCTCATCGCCGTAAAGACTGTCGCGTCCCTTACCCCCGTCGAGGAGATCGTCTCCAAGTCCGCCCTTGAGGATATCGTGTCCCCCATCCCCTGAGAGGCTATCTGCGCTGGCAGTGCCCTGGAGAACGTCGTCTACGGTCCGCGGACGGCCCGAAAAATCGGGAGTGCCCGTGATGGGGCCAGTGGGAGACAATACCGTACGTAATATTAAACTAAGCCAGTCCGTCACCGGACCGACTCGTCTTCAAAACCGGACGTGAGACTTTCACCTCATCCGGCTCC
>JACOMV010000514.1 GCA_014324065.1 Hormoscilla sp. SP12CHS1
ATTATTTAGCATACGATCTGCTCTGTAATTTCCTAAATTCAGCACCTTGACCCCAAACACTTAACGGAACCAGTGCCCAAATATTCAAAGCGCCTGTATTATGTCTAATCGAGCCCTTATTCTCAAGCGCCAATTGGCTCAAAGCACTGCTTGGCCTTTTAAAGAAGTCCTTCCAGAATCAGACATTCAGCAGATATTTGATGAAGAAAAAGTTATATATCGCAATAGCGTATTTTAACCGATTGTCACCATCTGGATGTTTTTGATGCAGGCGATCGACTCAGATAAAACCCTTCACAATATCGTCAGTAGAGTGGTAATTTGGTTAACTGAAGCGAAAAAGCTCCCATGGCGCTATCGGATGACACTGGAGCCGGAGGCAAAGCCAGAAAGCGTCTACCAGAAAAAGTTATCGAGCGTCTACTGGGCAAAACTGCTCAAAAGCTAGAGGCGAAAGTGACAGATGACCAGCTTTGGTGTGGCAGACGGGTGTATCTACTAGATGGCTCCTCTGTGATAATGAGTGATACCTGTGAAAATCAGAAAGCTTCCATACCAGCATCCGAATCCAGAGGCGGGTTGTGGCTTTCCCTTAGCCAGAATTGTGGTGATGTAAGGTTTGGTTACTGGAGCAGTAATGAGAGTGTTGATTGAGCCATTCAACAGAGCGTGAATTAGCGATGGCGCGGCAGATCTACAAAAGTCTAAAACCAGGAGAAGTAGTCTTAGCTGACGCGCTCTATGGCAACAAAGTTGATTTAGCGCTGGTACAGTCCCAGGGAGCTGATGGAGTGTTCCGCAAAAACCACCATCGCAAAACTGACTTTCGACGAGGCCAAAAACTTGGTATTGGCGATCGCATAGTCACCTGGACTAAACCTAAAAAAGCCCCAAACCACATTAGTGCTCAGGAATGGGCATCCTTGCTGGATACACTACAAGTGAGAGAAGTACATTTAGCCATTTTGAAACCTGGCTTTCGCCCCAAACAGATCATTCTATTTACCACTCTACTCGACCCCAAGCGCTACCGAAAAGCCAGGCTAGCTGAACTCTATCAACGGCGCTGGGAGACAGAAGTAGACATCAAACATATCTTTCACAACTTTGGGTATGGAGATGCTGCTGGCCAAAACTCCAGCAATGGTGCGTAAGGAGATTTGGATTCATCTAATGGCTTATAATCTATTACGTACTCTGATGTGGTCCGCTGCAATGCAGGCATCAGTTGCACCATTGCAGGTGTCTCTAGAGGGAACTAGACGACATTTTCGCAATTTTATTGCTAGTCTGGTAAGAAAGAGCAAAAAAGAGGTCCAAAGGCTATAAGTTGGTACCAGAACGTCCCAGAAGAGTTGAGCCGAGAGTCATCAAGCGAAGACCAAAAAATTATTCCCGGATGCGGCAGCCGTTTCCGAGAGTGCCCACCCATGTCGTGCGCAGGAGCGACACGACATGGTGGGCATCTCTGGAAACGGCCACGTCAAGTCTTGAAAGCCCAGCTAGTTAGATGATGAAGGCTTATTTCAGTGCCATTCACCGTAGAGTCACCTTTGAATATATCCTGCTAGCTGGAGTGAATGACTTGCCCGCACATGCCGAAGAACTCGCCCGACATCTGCGGGGGTTCCAAACTCATATCAATCTGATTCCCTACAATCCTATCAGCGACGCCGATTACCAGCGTCCGGGGCGTC
>JACOMV010000515.1 GCA_014324065.1 Hormoscilla sp. SP12CHS1
CGGGGGGAGTGGACTTTCACCACTATCACTCGTAAGTTCTCAGGGCTAATGATTCCCTGGTAACGCTCCCCTTTCTTGAATTGTGTCAAGTCAGTTTACGTTAAACGAATCGCACAGCATAGTCATAATATGCTAGCATATGATAGTCGCTCATATCGTAATCATTATGAACCTCGTGATTCCTGACGATATTATCCGCTCGACCAAGATGACTGAAGATGAATTGAAGCTAGAACTGGCGATCGCCCTATACAAACAAGATTCGATCAGTAGCGGGAAAGTCCGCGCCTGGACGGGACTGACCGTACTGGAATTCCAGCAGGAACTGGCTAAACGCGGTCTTTGTATAAACTATGATGTAGAGGACTTTCAGGCTGATGTGAAGACCCTGCAATCCCTGGGGCTACTATGATTGTTGTTAGCGATACATCACCGATTACGAATCTAGCAGCGATCGCTCAACTATACCTGCTGCAACAACTGTACAGCCGCCTAGTCATACCTACAGCCGTTTACAATGAGATGGTGGGAGTCAATAATAACGTTCCCGGTGCGGTAGAAGTTCAAACCTTACCCTGGATTCAAATCCCAAGGAGTTAGACTTATTCAGGAAACTCAGGCAAATATTGACTTGGGCGAAGCAGAGGCGATCGTTCTGGCAATGGATCTAAATGCCGATATCCTCCTGATGGACGAACGGCGTGGTAGGGCGGTAGCAATAAGCTATGGGCTGAATGTAACTGGGTTGCTGGGAGTTTTATGGCAAGCTAAACGGAACGGTATAATTTTAGCGGTTAAGCCACTAATGGATGGATTGATCGAGGAGGCCGACTTTCGGGTTAGCAGTAAGTTGTACGCAAACATATTGCAATTGGCTGGGGAATAGTTCCAGGAAACCCTGGTTCGTATGCCCAAGGTGGTTATGGTAATAGAAGCAGTAGAGCAATCCCCTGTTTTTTGTAGGGGCGATCGCCCTTCCATCTGACAGATCGACTATTCTCCCACATCCTGTAAAACCCGATCGTACAGTGCCCTGCCCACCCGAAACCCTGCTATTACAATCAACTCATCAAGTACAGGTTTTACCGCCGGAATCAATCCTTGATTTTTTGCTTCTCCGAGAACTCCCAGCAACCCAGTAAACTTGAGTCCCAGACTATCTGCCTCTATTCTAGCTTGGAGATCGTCTATCAAGAGTAGCTGAGCATTCAACTCCATAGCAAGTATTATTGCTTCAGCTTCTCCCTTTTGTATGTCCCGCAGCAGTAATGTTACTAGGGAATAATTTTCTACCTGCCGCATTTCAATCCAATCATAGGTCTGCACTTCGGTAGTACCAGGTAAGGGACTGTCTAGATCCGTTAATTCCCGATAAACCGCTTCCGGAATGATGATGCTGCCATATAGCTGTTGCAGCAGGTGTAACTGATTAATGGCAGCTAAGTTGGTGATGGGCGAAGTATTGCTAACTACAATCACAGTCTTCCTAACTCCCGCAAGGTCTTGATGTCGTGTTCATAATCTTTGATATCGTACTCATAGGCAGGAATTTGGCGAGACGCCAGCAAGTGTTGAAACAGAATTCGGTTCATGCCAGCGAACTCGCTAGCTTTCCCCAGACCGAGTTTCTTCTTTTGGAAAAGCATAACAGCAATTTCCTGCTTTAACTCAGCCT
>JACOMV010000516.1 GCA_014324065.1 Hormoscilla sp. SP12CHS1
CATGAGTGAATCTGGTCTGAATTGAGTGTAGCCCCAGTTTATCACAAAAGCGTTACACTTATTTACTGAACAAGCTGTAGTTTTCCCGGCACCGGGGTCATCTGCCAGCAGAAAGCGGAGGGGCTGACGGGTCAGCATTTCCTGGTAAACTGCGGTAATTTGGTGAGGGAGGGGTTCCACGAGGGATGTATGGACGGCCAGCAGCGGGTCGAAGAAATGGGCCAAGCGAATGCGGTGGGCTTCCATTACCAGTCGTAACAAAGCCCCATCACCGTCAAAACTCCAAGGTCGTCCGACGACTACTACTTCCAGATCCGGTTCGCCATCGCGATAGAGAATTTTCGTGTGGGGCTGTCCGATCGTATCCTTATAAGTGAGCTCAACCACATCACTACCGTGCCACTTGGCATCAATGACGGTGATATTGTGGTTTGGGAGGATACCTTTAACAGTTGCACCCTGGGTGAGGTCTTCGAGTTTAGCCATGTTTGAGAGATTTCGGTAAACTTGCTCTGTGCAGGACTTTCTGCTTGACAATTTGTACAACACTATATCTAAATAGTATTAGATATAGGGATTCTTTGAGCAAGTGGACGAACAGACAGATGTAGTCGCGATCTGGCGCGGCGATCATTGATGCCCCATCTACCGAATATAGGTAAATTAACCGGACCATGCAGCCGGATCACTTGCTTCTGGAATGGCTGCGCCACGCTACGCGATCGGCAAACCTATTCCTACTATACTACAGATAGAGTCCGAAATTATGTTGCGATCGTTTACAATCAAGAATTTTCGTTGCTTTCAGCAATTAACGGTCACTCCCCTGGAACGGGTGAACTTAATTGGAGGCAAGAATAACCTTGGCAAAACCTCACTGCTAGAGGCGATTTTGATTTCCATCAACCCAACCAATCCCAAAGTGCTATTTCACGTGAATCGCCTGCGGAGGATACCAGGTGAAGAGTCATTGGAAGCTCTTGAAGCAACGAGAGTATTTTTCTTCAACCAAGATGGAAACGAAACTATTGAACTTAGCACGGTAGACGAGAAAGACAATACAAGTTCTCTACGGATTTTTTTATTTGAAGAGGATCCCAGTTTATTTGATGAAGATATTCCTGGTAATTTTCCAGCAAATCAATCACTAACAACCGAAGTCATGTTATACGATCGGTTAGTGCTAGAATATCAAGACCAAACAGGTAAAAAAAAGACATCGTTTGTATATTGGCAAGCAGGATACTGGCGAGTAAAATCCTCGGCCCGGACTCGACGCAAAAAATTTCCTTTAGGGATATATATTACGAGTAGACCCGCTCTCCAAAAGCAGATGCAGATCGTTTTAGTAAGCTGGAACGAGTAGGGCGACAAACAGAAATTTTAGAAACTCTACGCTTACTGGAACCTCGCCTACAGCGACTGAGCTTACTGTTTTTCGATGACGAACCCATTATCCACGGTGATATCGGGATGAGCGAACTCGTGCCCCTACCGCTAATGGGAGAAGGTCTGGTACGTTTGCTCTCAATTATATTAGCGATCGCCCAGGCTCAAGGTGGTACAATTCTCATTGGTCGGGGTCGAGCTGAGAGTCGCCTCTCAACCCTCCCTTTCGGAACCGGACTTGCGACTTTCACCGCAGGAG
>JACOMV010000517.1 GCA_014324065.1 Hormoscilla sp. SP12CHS1
ATCGAGTTTATTGGCTAATGAAACCAATTAGGCTTTCACTGGTGTCAGTTTGTACCTAAACGAGTCGCACACAGAGATTATCATATCATCATCACAGGGAAATTTTGCTGTTTCCCGATCGGGTAACGCAAGCCAAATCCAGTTCTGCATACAATTTTGAGTGCAGGGATTTCGGAATCCTGCTACCAAAGAAGCCCCGAGCGTCCGGTAGCATGCTGGTTATTTCAGGGCAAAACCCTTCTTCTTGCCTTTGGCTGGTGGCTTGGACTTTACCAGTGGCGATACCTGACCATTGGCCACATCCCGTACCAGTTGTAGATGTCGCGGTAACAACTTCGCCAGAGCATATCGCTCCTTTACTGTCTCCCGGGCCCGATCGCGTAAGTTGGCCATGCGGGTGGGATGATCCAGCACCTCACATACTCTATCAGCTATTTGCTTGGGTGAAAAGAAGTCTACCAGTAAGCCATTTTCTCCATCCCGGATTACCTCCCGCACCGGTGGCGTGTCCGAGGCCACGATCGCACATCCCACTGACATGGACTCAATCATGGACCAGGATAAGACAAAGGGTCGAGTTAAATAAATATGGGCAGAAGATGCTTGAATTACTTTTAAGTAAAGGCCATAGGGTAAGGAACCGACAAAATGGACTCGCGACCAATCTAGCTTGACTTTTTCTTGCATGTATGCTTTATAGCTCTTGCCATTGGGCAGGGATTTGCCATAACATATTCGTTCAGAACCGACAGCTACGACATGACAATTAGGTCTACGTTCCAGGAGATAAGCCAAGGATTCGATAAGCTGGGGAAAGCCTCGATAGGGTTCCATCCCCCGGGACGCGTAGGTGACAATCTCGTAAACTCCGGATAAATCTAACTCTGGCAACACCAGTTTGGCATTGGGTATGGGCTGAAAGTAATCTGTATCTACCCCATCATGAATTACAGAAATCTTATCGTGGAATGCTGGCGGAAACTGCGACTTTTGCCACTCTGTGGGCGACAGTCCCCAGTCACAGGCGTACAAATCTTGGCATATGGGGGCATTCCCCAACCGGATGCGACACAGATCGTCCTCTGTCAGGGGGTCCGCTGGGTCAAAGTCGGCGTCAGAACCCCGGGAATGATAGAACCATTCAAAGAAACACATCAGTTTTGTCTTGGGAAATGCGTCTTTCATAAACAGGGTCGGCCCCCAACCGGAATGTCCGTAAACTATATCCGGGAAAAATCCCATTGATTTGAGTTTTTCGGCGATGCGAAATACTGCTTGTCCTTGCAATACGGCATTTTCTAGGGTCCGGAGATAATGATGGGTTTCTGGACGCGCTTCCCGACTGGGGGTATAGACAACCTTTTGTACTCCCGGTATCACCCATTCTGGGCGTTCGTTTTTGGTGGCAAATACTACCTGATTTTTAGGGTCGCTACCAAAGGACGTAGCTAGATGACGAAACTGGGCCGGAAAATTGGGATGTAAAAATAAAATTTTCATTGTTAGTGGTTAGTTGTTAGTTGTTAGTTGTTAGTTGTTAGTTGTTAGTTGTCGGCACTGGTTCCGTTAAGTGTTTGGGGTCAAGGTGCTGAATTTAGGAAATTACAGAGCAGATCGTATGCTAAATAATT
>JACOMV010000518.1 GCA_014324065.1 Hormoscilla sp. SP12CHS1
CTTGTCCTGAAGGACACGGCTGGCGCCGCGCTGCCGCGATCGGCATGCTCCAGACACCGGCCTGGGAACGGGTGAGGGCCGGGCGGGGAGGCCGAGTACCAACGGGCGGAAGACCACACCCTATAGCTCCTGTCAGCTCCCCGGGTAACGAACCCTCCGCTGCGAGGAAGGGGCCTGGAGCGTGGGCTTTGTTCATGTAGCCGGACCCCTTCCGCATGCTCTTGTCCTGAAGAACACGGCTGGCGCCGCGCTGCCGCGATCGGCATGCTCCAGACACCGGCCTGGGAACGGGTTCGGCGGGCGGGGAGGCCGAGTACCAACTGGTTTTGACCACACCCACCTGGGAAAAATTATCCGATGATTTTGTTTGAGACGCCGACGGTGTTAGCAGATCTCAAGCAAGATCCTGGATATGAGGTAGCACAGTCAGGAAGCCGATCGCCCATTGCCAGATTCAGGAAAAGTATGATAGGCACTATGAAACCTACAGTTTACATCGAAACCGCGATCGTCAGTTACCTGACAGCCAGACCGAGCCGGGACTTGATCGTAGCTGCTCATCAGCAAATTACCGTTAATTGGTGGGAAAACATCCTTCCTCAAGTGCAAGGCTTCATCTCGCCATTTGTGATTGATGAAATATCAAAAGGGGATCGGGATGCAGCGCAAAAACGGATTGAGGCAATTGCCAACTTACAGTTCTTACAATCAAACGATGAAATAAGCGAATTAGCTAAGAAATCCTTGACTGCTCTCCAAATTACAGATAAAGCCAAACTAGACGCCTTTCACCTAGCTATAGCAGCTTGGCACAGGATGGACTATTTGGTAAGCTGGAATTGTAAGCACATTGTTAGCGCTCGCGTTCGCAGAATCATCACAGAAATTAATGGTAGTGAGGCTATACACACGCCAGTAATATGTACGCCAGAAACACTCATGGAGATCTAATATGCAGTCAGACCCAATTGTAGAAGAAATTCACAAAATTAGACTGGAAATAGAAGCAGAATGCGATTGCGATATGAAAAAAATACTTGCCCGCGCTAAGGAAATTGAGAAACAATATGCAGATAGAGTTGTGTCTCGACCTGTGGGCTTGCCAAAGCCCCCCCTAATCGGAGTTGGTCGGGAGATTGCTTTTGTTCACCTCAGATTAACTCGAACAAAATTAAATGCTTCTCTCGTAGAATATTTAGTAGAGTCCTCTGATTTTAACCGGGGACGAGCATGGCAGTCAGTGGGAAAACTTGTGATTGACAAGATCGAAAAATATTACAAATTTCAGCCAGCAAAGGTCTGGGAAGAACGCCAAATTATCCCGCCGGAAGTATATGCCAGAGAGTTAACAGCAACAGAACCACAATTCATATATCCTGATCGTTGGGGTGCTTGGTCGATGTTAATCCACTATTGGGCCGTATTATTGCTGGAAAGCAATACTTTTCCTGCATATCATCCCTTATCTTTCTTTCCCGATCGGGTGGAGTCAGTTAAAGCACAAGCACTCTAGTCAGAGCGTTGATACAGCTTGTTCGCTATTTAATTAGTACAATAACAGCATTTAGTAAACCAGTTCTTAAACGTATTTGTTCCCAT
>JACOMV010000519.1 GCA_014324065.1 Hormoscilla sp. SP12CHS1
AAAATAAGCTCAAGTCAGCTTTGCTCACAACAAGAGGGGGTGCTTTCCGCGATCTTTCTAAACTAGATGACGCAGAAAAATGCGCTCGAAAAGCGATTGAATATCAACCGCAAAGTCATCATCCTTACACTTTAATGGGCGCGATTTGTTTTGAAAGAGGTCAATATATTAAGGGAGAACGTTGGTTTGATGAAGCAATTAAGCGTGGTGCTTCACCAAGAGATATGGATGCAGAAATCAAGCGAGTTGTTAAAAATGCTGATAATAATAAGCGACGGCAAGTTGTGGAATATCTGCTCAAAAAAGATCCGAAACGATATGCTTGGGCTAAGTCTTACCTGAAGAAGGCGAACAATCAAAAAAGGCGAACAAATGATAGATGACAATCTTGTCAATAAGCCCGATCTCTCGCTGGGAAAAGCCCATCCAGACAGCAGGCGATCGCCCCTCACAAATCGCCATATTCACTTGCAGCGAAAACTTTACTCTCGTTTACTCTCGTTCCCAGTCTCTGGCTGGGAACGCAATGTTAGAGGCTCTGCCTCCCGATCGCGCAGCGACTGCGCAGCAGTATTGCCATCGCCCCTTTGTAAGGTTACAATTACTGAAAGCGACTTATTAAATAGTCAAGGAGAACGCAAGATTGTTAATCCTCCAGAAAGCCTCAGCAACAAGAACCTCAAGCACATCACTAAGCATTTGCCAGCATTTCAACAATATGATGTCAACCTCACTCTAGATGACATAGTTAAACTAGGTCAAGAGATTGCGACACGCCCGGAAAACTTAATCGGAACTCCAGGCGAACGGCAAGTTTTCGAGCAGGATGTAGTGTTCTCCGAACAGACTGTCAGAGTCAGAGTTGTTCTTAATACTATAGGAAATATTCGTTCCGTACATATCAGGAAAGAGTCAGAATGATAAACATTAAATGAACATTATATGAAGAAGAAGGAATAGATCCCATAGATTCATTGGGAGACATGATTATCACCGATAGTCATACAATTTTGAGCGTATAATCCACTTATTTAGACTCCTGGTTTTCGGCATTAATTACAGGAATAAAAGCAGTCAGTGCAGGTAATATGGTAACAGTTGAAGTTGCCGAAGAACCATATCCACTTATCTTTGGACCGTGGAAATCGGGGATGATACTCTCATATAAAGACAGGGCTTTGCAGGTAAAACAAATTGATTAATTTATGGAAAGTTTCAGAAATGCTGCTCATAAATTCCTCTGTAAAGTAGACAACCAGACAGGATGCGATCGCAATCCTTTGCTTAATTGAATCCGCGATTTTTTAGCAGATAAAAGTCCCGCCTGTAGCGCTTTAGCGCTTACTACAAACAAAAAATAGCCGGGAGATCGTCCCTCACAGATCGCCATTCATCTCCAGGGAAAACTTGCCGACTTTAACTTGCTGGTTAGGTTCCCAACTGATGTATCGCAGGGTTTCTCCCCCCGGAAGCGGGAGTCTGGCAAAACCGGGATCTTCTGCAAGTCGAGATAAAATGCGATCGTCAAACAAAACTAGGGTCCGGACTTGAGGGGGTAAAACTGTTGGTGTTGTTTGCAGTCTGTGAGA
>JACOMV010000520.1 GCA_014324065.1 Hormoscilla sp. SP12CHS1
ACCCTTCATGTGAGAGCATTATGCAATGTGCTCGTCTTCTAACTTGGTGATATTTACTTTGTGCATAAATCCGTTTGAGCAGATTAATTGTTTCATGGCTTAATCCCTTTATGAATCTCATGGCTAACTTTCACCTCGCTTAAATATAAGTTTTATTGTCTTAATTATAGCATATGTTTATGCCCAAAGCAAAATATCAAAATTATTTTGCCTAATTACTTATGGCGATCGCCACAACCAGTATTGTCACTAACAGAGTCCATAGCTTTGCCAAAGTATAAGAATTGGCAGTGGCATAAAAAATATCTCTCCCCAGGGTAGCAGAACAAGAGAGAATCTGAGAGTCAGCAGTGGAAATAGTTCCCGCAAACAGTCCTGCTAACATCACTCCCACCAGGCCAACTGGTAACAATTTCAGCGCTAAATAGGGCAGCGCCACTTCCGGATCCCCTCCACTCATCAACTCTGGCATCAGGACTCTGCCTGTCAGTCCGATCGTCGTCGCCGCCAAGGAATTAACACCAAAGCAGATGCTTTTCAAGTTGTTAGCCAAATTTATGTTATCTTCCGAATCGATCGCCATTGCCCGCACCATAATGTGAGGTTGACCAACTACGCCAAGACCGTTCGCCAACCACCCGATCGCAAAAGGCAATACACCCCAGGCGAGAGAAGGCGGATTCAAATTTACTAATGCCGGGTCAATAACGCCAAGTTTTTGACTCAGGGAGACCGGACCACCGCAACTAGCAACCGCCACCACTGACAGCAGCAGTAAGGAACCAACCATCAAGATACCCTGGGCCGCATCGGTCCAGATGGAGGCGCGGATACCCCCAGAGAAACAGTAGATGACAACGATGAAGGCTCCCAGTACGATACCAAAATAATAGTTCCAGCCAAAGATAACATTCAGGGCCTTGCTGCCAGCCACCAGTTGGGCGGCGGCATAAGCACCCAGAAACGCTATCGTAATTATCCCCGAGACTGCGGCGATCGCCCGACCTCCTTTTTCCCCCAGAAAAGAGGAGAAAGTCTCCGCATCCGTTTGGGCAGATATTTTTCTAAATACTCGATCGCTGGCAGTACCCATAACTTCCCCTCACGTACCGTACCGGAAAAATAGACTACTCCCACCCGCAGTTCCCGTCCGGGGATGTAATCTTCTACCAACAAGGTCTCGTCATTTTCAAACCCCACCCGCAATGCTTCGGCTATCTCTGTTGAGTTCCTCACCAACATCACCCCGATCGAATTATCTTCCGAATTCGGCTTCACTATAAACGGCGGCTCCATGGTCACGGTATATCCCCGGCGCACAACTTGGGCCTTGGCCACCGGCACACCAGATGCTGACACGACGCTTCTGGTTTGAGCTTTGTTAGTTGCTAGGGCCGTACAATTCGGTGGCGACCCCACTACTGGTAGCCCGAGGATGTCCTCAAAGAACCCACGGAAACTGGTCATCCCTGGGACACAGAACATATGCGGCACTACTACATCCACCTCCGGGTGCGACTCGTTTAGGTACAAACTGACACCAGTGAAAGCCTAATTGGTTTCATTAGCCAATAAACTCGATAATC
>JACOMV010000521.1 GCA_014324065.1 Hormoscilla sp. SP12CHS1
CTGATGGGAACAAATACGTTTAAGAACTGGTTTACTAAATGCTGTTATTGTACTAATTAAATAGCGAACAAGCTGTATGGCAAGAGGGTTAATGGAACGAGTTTTTACCCCTGAGCGTATGGATGATTTATTTTCACAATATGCATCAAACCAGTACCAACAAGATTTGCTATTTTCAAGCCAGGTGGATTTGATCAGTTTAGTGGTTTGTGGGATACACCAATCAGTTCATGCGGCGTATAGAGCCAAAGCAGCAGAGTTAAGTGTCAGCACTACGGCATTGTACAACTGCAAGGAATCGAACCGAACGTCTCTCAAGCATTAATCCGAGAAACGGCGCCAGATTTAAAAAAATTAATTCAATTGATGGGAGGAGAACAACCAAATATCTTACCTGGATACAGACTAAAAATTTGGGATGGTACTTGTTTGGCGGCAACAGAACATCGGTTGAAGCCTATTCGCTCTTATGCTGCTAAAGCCTTACCAGGTAAAGCGTTGGTAGTATTAGACCCGACTCTGCAACTGGTAATAGATGTGTTTCCTTGTGAGGATCCATACACTCAAGAGAGAGCATTATTATATCGGGTTATAGAACGGGTTGAAGCCAATGATGTTTGGGTAGGAGACCGCAACTTCTGTACAGCTAATTTTTTGACTAGCTTAGCTAGCAAAAACGCTTACTTTGTGATTCGTCAACATGGCTCATTAAGCTGGGAACCAAGAAGTGAATTGAAAGCCATGGGTAAAAGGTCGCCCGGAGAATTATTTGAACAGAAGGTGGAAATTCGGTATGGAGATAAAGTTTTGTCTTGTAGAAGGGTGGTCCTAAAGCTCTTCAAACCTACTCGGAATGGAGATACCCTTATCGCATTTTTGACCAATTTGCCAACTGGCGATGCTGGACCTGCCCTCGTTGCTCAGCTCTATAAAGATCTTTGGGGCATCGAAACCCTCTTTTTTACGGTGACGGAAAACTTCAATGGTGAAATTAATACCCTGGCATATCCCAAGGCAGCTTTGTTTTCTTATTGCATGGCAATAATTGCTTATAACATCTTGGCCACTCTGAGAGCAGCCTTGGGAAGTGTCCACGGTGTAGGCAAAATTGAAGCAGGGTTGTCAGATTTTTATCTGGTGAATGAGATTCAAGCCACCGAGGCATGATGATTGCCATCCCAGCACCAGCGTGAGAACTTTTTGGGACTTATTCAATTGCTCAAATGGCTGAATGGCTCCAGCAGTGTGCCGCGATGGTTAAACTCAAACGCTTTTTAAAATCCCCTCGGGGAGCTAAAAAGAAACGAGGCCCACTCATTGTCGATAGAAAACATCGCCATCTCTCAACAGCAAGATTGATAAAAGCCCATGCAACATAAAAACTAAGCCGCTGCGCTCATAGTGGGACTAACTTGGGGGGCTAAAAGCCTTACCATGCAAGGGTTTCAGCCGAGATACTTGCTCCCATTAGTTAACACAAATGATGAGCGCCTAGTACGCAACGCCGCAAATAAATCGGATAATCATGTTGGCCCAGACTGCTCCAACATGAGGCATAGCTGAAACCC
>JACOMV010000522.1 GCA_014324065.1 Hormoscilla sp. SP12CHS1
TTGCTGTCGGTGGCTATGCCATGGCCATAGTCACTACTGCTACCGCCGATATTTTTGACAATTTCCGGTTGCAAGTTTTTATCGATGCTGTTGTTGCTGAGGCTCAGGTGCTCATTAACGTTGTTGATATTCATGATGAAACTTTTCGTGTAGAGTGATTTAGTTAGATGTCGTCTACTATCATCAGTATATTTTAGTACTATATTTACATATAGCACCGACTAAGGGCTAAGTACATCTAAATTTTATACATTCTTTCCCTCCCTATATCGATAGCATATCGTTCATAGCTATGTACAATTATTTTTGTCTAACCACTTAGCTATTAGCCTTTCATGAATGATGTCCCCTAGGAACCCACGCAGATTACTCAAGCAGAACTAGTTAGCTGGGTTCCAGCTAACTAGTTCTGCCTGTATAAACCAGAGATTAATTTCCCGTTGTGCGGTCTCTATGGTGTCTGAACCGTGGATGAGATTGCGGCCCACATCAATGCCGAAGTCTCCACGAATTGTTCCTGGTTTAGCGTCGAGGGGGTTAGTGGCCCCGATTATTTTTCTGGCTGATGCGACGACGCCATCCCCTTCCCAAACCATAGCAACAACCGGTCCAGAGGTTATGAACTCAATTAGACTAGAAAAAAACGGTCTTTCTTTGTGGACCTCGTAATGCTTTTCCGCCAGTTCGCGACTGACTTTCATTAGCTTCAAGCCCACTAGGGTAAAGCCTTTGACCTCAAACCGACGGATGATATCGCCTACGAGCGAGCGCTGGACTCCATCAGGCTTAATAGCTAAAAAAGTTTGTTCCATGGTAGTCTCTTCTTTGCATTATACGGTTAGACAAAGTTAATTATATATCGCATGGGCGCCAGAACGCTGGAAACGCATAACTTTGTCCTATCATCGATAGTAGCATTCCGGTGTCTCCTGGTAAAGCCTTTGACCTCAAACTGGCGAATGATAAGTACATGAACAAAATTAATTTATACACTCTCTCGCGCTAGTCTCAATATCCGGAGCATGTCGCCCATGGCTATATGCAATTATTTTTGTCTAACTAGTTATCGCCTACGAGTGATCGCTGGACTCCATTAGGTCGGGGTCGAACTGGGGATCACCCCCCAATCCTCCCTTTTGAAACCGGACTTGCGACTTTCACCGCATCCAGCTACTGGGTAATAGGCCCTTGTCATGGGTGACTTATATTAAGTTCCCTCTATTTAGCCTTACGATCTGTTCGTTTATCCCTATTCTGATTTGGAACATCCCTCCCCCAGTGGCTTGCGCTTATCATCTAACTTGTCCCCCGATAGACATACATAGACATACTAGATAAACAGTACACTGGAGATTACTTCGTTCCTCGGTATCATTGTTGGGCCCCTACATTACCCCGGGAACTATTTGAGTATGTTGTTAGCCACTAGCCTAAGCTAACACTAGCTACCATTTCCCTTTTGGGCCAGCGTTTCAGCCTTATTAAGCTGGTTATTCTTGACGAGGCTTAAATAGGTTCGTTTATTCTAGCCATGAGCATCTTCCCTAGCGGCGTCACCGGCTTTAGG
>JACOMV010000523.1 GCA_014324065.1 Hormoscilla sp. SP12CHS1
AGCCTCCTGCGGTGAAAGTCGCAAGTCCGGTTCCGAAAGGGAGGGTTGAGAGGCGACTCTCAGCTCGACCCCGACCAGATCGGGTGGAGGATAAGGGTGCATTTGAATGCAGGATCTTCGTAGGTTTTGCATCTTATTTGTCATTGCGAGGGGGGGTACGTAGCGATTAACTTATGCGGAAGCGAGTTAACCCCCCCGAAGCAATCTCATGCCTGGTCGGGGAGATTGCTTCGGGGGACTCGGGTGTGGTGTTTCGGTAATCTTGGTTTGGGGCCCCCCACGCTGCGCGAAAAATCGCAATGACACATTCAATGTCTTAAAGCGTAAGTCGATCCCTTGCAAAGTATAAATCGGCAAAATAAATGCTCATCTTCCCAGCAGGCGTGATGCCAAATACTTGGAGATGGGAATGCCCAGATTCAGTCCTGTCTTATTGCCGTCTTTCCTGTCACCTTTGCCGTGAATGCCAATCACCCGCCCCTTTTCATCCAGCACCGGACCTCCACTCATCCCCCGACTTGTGGTGTTCGTATAGATCAAAGCATAACCCGAATCTAGGGGCTGCTCCAACGCAGCGACAATGTTGCCTAGAGTTACCACCGTGATGCGTGTTTGAATTACCTCACTTGGTTCGGGTGCGCCTGCAACGTAAACTCTTTTCCCAGCTATGATTTGCTCGGAGTTCCTCAACTCTGCCACGCGATAGGTTGCCTTACTCCTGAACTTCACTACGGCTAAATCCAGATCCTTTATCGGTTGAATATTGGTATAATTTACTTCGTGGAGTGGGGTAATGACCAGATATTTTCTTCTTGTGTTGACCGCGTGTTTGGCTGTGAGAACAGAGTAGGTAGTGCAGAATTTACGAGAGTCAGAAAATTTTGTCTTAGTCAACTATTTGCGGAAATCAATTGGTCAGGAAAGGGGCGGACATATCTCGCCCTTAGCTGCTTACCACAAAGAGACAGACCGCTTTCTCATCCTGGATGTCTCTCGCTACAAATACCCTCCTGTTTGGGTAAAGAGGAACTCTGGCAGGCAATGGCGACAGTAGATTTTACTTCGGGCAAGACGCGAGGTTTCGTCCTCGTCACTGGCCACAATGGCAGGCCAATATAAAGCATTACGCAACCGGGCATTACCCATCCGCGACAGCCTGGGTTTACCATGTACAGATCGCGTGCTCAACCGGTGTCAACCCGGCATTCCCAGCCACTTGACGAGCATTTTTATAGGCCCCAATAGTACCGATTTCTGCCAACAGGACAGCGGCACTATGAGATGCCTTCCCAGGGATCGTTGTCAACAGATTCCGCTGCTCTTTTATTGTCGGATGCTGGTCAAAGTGGTCTAGTATCAGAGCCTTGGTCTGGGGATAGCATACAATTTGTCTGCTGACTGGTCGGTTGCAACTAAGCGCGGTTTAGCAGGCTCAACAAAGCGTGGGTGGCCTAAGATACTGTCCAGTATTAGGAGCAAAACAGGACTGTCTTGTGCGATTCGTTTAAAGTAAACTGACTTGACACAAATCAAGAAAGGGGAGCGTTACCAGGGAATCATTAG
>JACOMV010000524.1 GCA_014324065.1 Hormoscilla sp. SP12CHS1
ATAGCTCATAGCATTTACATCTCCAAATTTAAGTTCTCAAATCTTATTATAGCATAAATTTCTATTTTCAAGAGGTCTGATGGATCCGGGTCGCTCCATGTCCCCCCTCCAGGGACGCGCTAGAAGCACTACCCCGGAGACATCGTACTCGCACTACTCCCGATGTGCTCGGCGCGCGCTAGAAGCACTACGCCGAGCACCGATATGGAGACATCGCGGAAACAAAACCTAGTTTAAGAAAGCATCAGGATCTGCATGCAGGGACAGTTGAGCGAAATTGATATCCGTAGCATCTTGCAACTGATAGAGTTGGGACAGCGAACAGGAGAGTTGTTTGTAGAGGCGTATGTCTCGGGACCAGGTGTATCAGTCAGTGACCGCAGTTCCCGTTTGTTGACAGAACAATCATGGTTTGTATTTTTTCTCAACGGTAAAATCATCTATGCAGCAGCAGATAAAGATAGCAATTTGTTCCGTTTACGGGACTACATGCGTTACTACAAAAAAGATGCCGTGGTGATAGAGGCCCCATCTATCTCCTCCATCAATGCGCCAGAGTACGGATACCTGTGGGCAATGTTGGAAAATCACTACCTAACGCCAGCTCAAGGGCGGACCATAATTGGGAATATGGTGCATGAAACCCTATTTGACCTGCTCTCGCTGCACCAAGGTTCTTTCATCTTTGAAGTAGGACCAGCTTTGGCCCCACAGCTAACAACCCTGGATATACGCTCCCTGGTAACAAAAATTATGCACCAGATGCAGGAGTGGATGCAGTTTAATCCCCACATCCAGTCCCCTAACCAATGTCCAGTGATTGCCAATCATACCCAATTGAGCTCAAAAATGAGCAAAAATAACTACAGAATCATCCGGAGTTGGGCAGACGGCAAAAGTTCCATGCGGCAAATAGCCCGTTACTTAAATGGAGATGTCTTAACATTGGCCAAGGTGCTTTATCCTTATGTAAAAGAGGGGTCGATACAACTGGTTTACCCCACCGTTCCGGAAAAATCGGATGGCGAACCCACAGAGGGAAAGCATGCATGGCCTCACCAGTCAGCTCATATCCCCCGCATTGTTTGTATTGATGATGGCCTTGCCATTTGTAAGGCCGTTGAGGACATCCTCCAGCTGCAAGGTTACGAGGTCACAACGATCAGCGATCCCATCAAGGCACTGAGTCTGGTGTTCCAACTAAAACCGGACTTAATCCTCTGTGACATTGCGATGCCGGAACTAGATGGCTATGAAATATGTGCAATGCTCCGGCGCTCGACCCGATTTCGCCAGACTCCGATCGTGATGCTGACCGGCTTAGATGACCGAGTAAAAGCCCGGATGGTGGGAGCGACGGACTACCTGACAAAACCCTTTGGAGCAGGGGAACTATTGACAATATTAGAAATATATCTGGGCAGCGGCCCGTCGGACGCGCCGGGTCCGTTAGGGACTTGCGGGAAAATCAAATACCAATTATAATAGAGGATAGCAGAGGATTCGTCTAGTTCTGTTGCAAACCAAC
>JACOMV010000525.1 GCA_014324065.1 Hormoscilla sp. SP12CHS1
AGACCCTGGTCACCAGAGAATATGTCGATAATATGTAGATTCACAGATGTCTGAATTTGTCAAGTTATATTAATGGACCAACGCTCTAGGGTGACGTTACCAGAAGCTTCGATTTTAATCCGGTCATCCCTCTGGCGAATCAGCTGCACCGCCTGACTCATCCTATCTAGTGGCATATTGTCCAGCATGATGATATCCGCTTGCTGGTGCAAAGCCTCCTCCACCTGTTCGAGGTTTTCCGTCTCTACTTCTATTGTTAGAGGAAAGGGGATTTGGGCTCGAATGCGGGCGATCGCCTCTGTGATACTACCGGCAGCTGCAATATGATTATCCTTAATCATCACAGCATCATCCAGACCCATGCGATGATTTCTGGCCTCGCCTACAGCCGCAGCATACTTTTCCAGCACCCTCAACCCTGGCGTTGTTTTGCGGGTATCCACCAGCATCGCCGGTAAGTCAGCTATTTGCTCCACATACTGGCGGGTGAGGGTCGCAATGCCACTCAAGCGCATCACCAGATTCAAGGCCACCCGTTCTCCCATTAATAATGCCTCTAACCCACCAGACAGGCGAGCGGGAGCCTATCCTGGAGAGCACTGGTCCCCCTCTGCTACCATTGCCTCAAACCTGACATCCCGGTCCAAAAGCTGGAACACCCGCTCCGCCACCGGCAATCCTGCGATCGTTCCTGGTGCTTTCGCCACCCACTCCCCTCGGGCCACCATCATTTCTGGTCCCTTGAGCGCCGAAGTCGTGCGATCGCCCCTTCCAATATCCTCCAGCAACCATGATTGCAGCAGAGGGTCTAAGCCGATCCAAGGAGGTATTACTGACGATAAATCGAGCATTTCAACCGCCTCCAGAACTTTTTTGGCTTTTGTATGAAGAATTTTATCGCCTCAAATCCTTACCTGTAAAGCTTTTCAGAGTTATAACCCACCAGAATTGCGAGCGATCGCCCGTCCAGTGAGAGCACCGGTCTGACTCAGCACATACCGGTCCAGAAGCGAGAACAATTGCAACCCCACCGGCAATCATGAGAGCTTTTCAAATCCTTACCTGTAAAGCTTTTCAGAGTTATAACCCACCAGAATTGCGAGTGATCGCCCCTCCGGTGAGCACCGGTCTGACTCAGCACATACCGGTCCAGAAGCGAGAACAATCGCATCACCACCGGCAATCCTCAGAGCTTTTCTGGTGTTTTCACCAGCCACTTAGTTCGGGCCACCGGCATTTCTGCTCCCTCGAACGTCGAATTCGTGCGTTATTACCTACTAACATCCTCCAGCAACCATGATTTCAGGAGAGGCTCCAAGCCTTGCCAAGTGGTCATCACCGGCGATTTATCCAGGATTTCAACCGCCTCCGAAACTTTTTTCGCTTTTTTTCAGAATAATTTTATAGGCTCAAACCCTTACCCAGAATGCTTTTCAGACTTTGTAAAAAAAAAGTTTCCCAAAAAATCGAAAAAAGGGTTGACACTTGGAAATCTAGTTGTTAGATTAGAGAAGTGCCCGAAAA
>JACOMV010000526.1 GCA_014324065.1 Hormoscilla sp. SP12CHS1
GATGGGAACAAATACGTTTAAGAACTGGTTTACTAAATGCTGTTATTGTACTAATTAAATAGCGAACAAGCTGTAACAGATCCAGGAAGGTTTGCCAATGCCATTCTCAGCGAGTCGTCTTTGGCAAAAGATTGGTTGTCGCCAGAGGAGGATGAAGCGTGGAAGGACTTGTAAAGAAAGATCGCGATCGCGCCTCTGCCGATCGGACCATTATGAGAGAGGGGGCGATCGGGGCTATAATAAGATTAAAGTATATTGGGGAGGGTTAGCTATGACTCAACTGGTGCTGCCAGACTTGAATCCGATCGCGATCGAGAAATTGAAAGCTCGCGCTCAGCGACATGGTTATTCTCTGGAGGAGGAATTAAAATCTATTTTAGAGCAGGGGGTTTCCGAAGAGGTTGTCGATCCCTTGGCAGTGGTTTTGCAAATTCGGCAGCAGTTAGCGGGACGCAAGCACAGTGACAGTGGCGTACTCCAGCGCGAGGAACGAGAATTATGAGTCGCTATGTTGTGGATGCCAATGTGGTCGCCAAATGGTTTATCCCAGAAGAGTACGCTGACATGGCGCTGCGTCTGTTAAATGAATCTCACGAACTACTTGCCCCAGACTATGTTTTAGCAGAGCTTGGGAACATTCTGTGGAAGAAAATTATGCTTGGAGATATCTCTCAAGCGGAAGCTCAGAGCATTCTGCCAGCTTTTCGGCTTCTGTCTGTGCAACTACACCCGATCGAGTCTCGGTTGGGACAGGCTTTGGAGATGGCTGCTAATTTCCAACGCAGCATCTATGACTGTTTTTATCTGACTCTTGCGGTTGAGTATCAGTGCCAGATGATTACAGCCGATCGTAAGTTTTATAATGCTCTCCAGAGCAGCTCATTAGCGGCTCATCTTTGCTGGATAGAGGATTTGCCCTGAAATAATTTGGAGATCGCGCCTCTGCCGAGAGTACCATGCGATCGCCTCTTGTAGCAGTTATGGGAGATGGGGCGATCGCTAGGTTCGTGCATTTACGTCCCCGATCTTCTAGGTCAACTTGGATCTGGCGCAGTAAATGATTCGATGGTGTAGAGTTCACTGGCAGGATCTAACTACTTCATTTGCATTCTACAACGTCAGGCTGATTTTCATCGCTAGTGAAATCGTAGCAATGCACCTCGGCGATCTTATAAGGGTGAACTTCCCTTGGTAAAGGAACTGCTTTACTGTTTGCCTCAAACTCTTCTAGTTCACCTTTAGTGAACTCATAGCAATACACATTAATCAGATCGGCATGGCGACGACTTACGGAATAAAACCGCTCTGATAATTCAGGAATAGAAACATTGGTCATTCCCCCTATTATCCGTTCCAGCTTCCTCATGATTATACCATGACCAATTGCTAACTGCCTCATTGCTGACCGCCAATTCCTATAATCTTCGAGCAGTTTCGGGGCTGCTAGAGCGTCGGTCCAGTAGAGGGGGTTGACAAAAAAATGAAACTGTGTATATGCCCGATCGCCAGTTCAGTAGAACAG
>JACOMV010000527.1 GCA_014324065.1 Hormoscilla sp. SP12CHS1
CGTTAGAACAGTTAATTGAACTGGCTGTGATGCTGATTGGAACAACTGCGTTTAAGAACTGGTTTACAAAATGCTGCTCATGTACTAGCTAACTTGTGAACAAGCTGAAGTAGGGTGGGCATTGCCCACCCTACTTCAAGGCAAGAAAAGATAAAGATGGAAAAACTTATTATAGGATTAGACCCAGGATTGGCCACTCTGGGGTTTGGGATAATTTGCTGTCAGACTGATGATAATGGAGACAACAATGGTGTTAAAACTCTTGATTGTGGCGTGATTAAAACTCCAGCATCAGCCAAGATGGGAGATCGGCTGCGAATGATTTATGAAGATTTACACTTCCTGGTTTCAGAGTGGCAACCAGACTTAGCGGCGGTAGAAAAGCTGTTTTTTTATCGGATGGGAAATGTGATATTGGTAGCCCAGGCGCGGGGAGTGCTAACCTTAGTGTTAGCTCAAAACAATATCCCAATGGTTGAATTTACTCCCCCGCAAGTGAAGCAGGCATTAACGGGTTACGGCAATGCGGATAAAGAAGAAGTCCAGGAAGCGGTAATGCGGGAGCTAGACTTGGAGTATATTCCTAAACCAGATGATGCAGCGGATGCCCTGGGTGTAGCCTTGACCGCTTGGTTTCAATCAGAATAGTTAATTGTTAATGGTTAATTGTTAATTATGAAACGATAGAACACCATGCTTAATCCATTGTCCTGCCTCCTGTCAAATGGGAAGGCGAGAAAAGATGATTTTCTGTTCTGGTGCGGAGCTAGCAGCAGCACCGATGGCACCGGTTGCATAATCTAGGACATTTACATCAGCTTCCTGCAACTGCGGTCGATTTCGATCCTCTAGCAGTTGCACTCTCTGGCAAACCACGTGCATTAAAAGTCAATTTTATCCGTCAAGATTTTAGCGATTAAGTATAATTATTTATAAAAATATTCGTCTACATCTATCTCAGAGGAGTCAACACCAGCTAGTCTCTGACCAATATCTGTAACTCTTAAGTTTCCGTCTAACTGGGTTGCTATCAAAGCAAAGGCGAACACGCGAGCATAGTTTCTCCACAGGGTGTAAGTAGTTGGGGCAAATGATAAGCCCGTTCGAGATGTGAGAACTTCTCGAATAAAAGGGTCTCCATCTCGACCAATATTGCTCCCCTCAAGCTCAACAAGACCTTCACAAATTTTCTTAATATTTTCAAAACGAAAATATGTTAATCTACCTTGATCCCAGCGCCATCTCTTAACCATAACCATTATTTCTAAGCATAATCTTTTAGACCCCGCACCACCGGTTATGGCAGAGGAGCGATCTCCCAAACTCGGAGTTCCCGTTTGCCAGACTGCTTGCAGTGGAAGCATTTGGGCCTTAAAACCTCCAAGTCTGACCTTTACTACTACATTCTATACTTCCCGAATGTTGCCTGTCAAGCGATATTAAACTAAGCCAGAGGGTCACCCCCCCGACTCGTCTTCAGAACCGGACGTGAGACTTTCACCTCATCCGGC
>JACOMV010000528.1 GCA_014324065.1 Hormoscilla sp. SP12CHS1
ATGGAAACTCGAAAATGTTAATCAAGTCCTCAGGCAGCGTTGCGCTTATCTCAACTTAGACTTTGCCTGAGTAAAACTATTTACTGCAAAAGTGAGATGCTCCCATTCCCAACCGGGCAAGAATTCGGGTATAGTTAAGATATCATCATCTTTGAGCAGAATAGGTTCGGCAGTAGGACGATAAACAGTTACGGTCAAATTTTTTGGGTCTACAAATATGCCAACTTGCGTCCCCAATTCGATAAATCTCTGGATTTTCTGTAATAGTGGTCTAACATTATCTGTAGAAGACCTAACTTCAAACATCAAGTCTGGTACAATTTCCGCAAAACTCCTAGGAGATTGACGCATTTTCTCAGCGGGGACAAAAGAGACATCAGGTCCGCGCAAGTTGCCATCGGGCAGTCTGAAGCCAGCAGAAGAACCAGTGACTCGTCCCAACTTGCGGGGAAGTATCCAGATATTGAGAAAAGTGATTAATCGAGCGATGATTTCTTCAGAAAGATAATCTGAAAGTCCCATAATGATAATTTTACCATCGACTAATTCCATCTTGTAATCAAGATGGGCATCAGCCAATTGGGTTTGGAGTTGTTCTAGGTCGGCAATGGTTAGAGACATGAATGCGATCTCCCGATCTATTTTGTACAATTACGATTGTATCATATCGCCATTTCCCATTCGCTATTCATTAACCTAAAGATATCCATGTTCTGCCAGAAAACTGGGTGTAATCTCACCTGTAGAGGGTAACTGGCCAGACCGAAGGAATTTTTCCACATATTTGCCCAGGATATCCCCTTCCAGATTCACCCAACTGCCCAGGCCCAGGTCACGCAGGTTAGTTTCGGCAAAAGTATGGGGAATGACCGCAATTTTGAACCAAGTGCCAGTGGAATTGCACTCGGCCACCGTCAGACTCACGCCGTTGATAGCGATACTGCCTTTGGAGACAATGTAGCGAGAAACCTCCGCTGCAGTTGCCGTAAAACTCATCTCCCAGGATGTAGCAGTGGATACCGACTCCTGTAAGCAACCGGTTCCGTCCACATGACCTGTGACAAAATGTCCCCCCAGCTTACTACCCACTCGCAAAGAAGTTTCCAGATTGACGCGACCCTGCGCAAGCAGCTGGCGTCCCAGAGTGGTACGGCGGAGGGTTTCGGGTGAGACAGCAACCACGAAGCTGGCAGGAAGAATCTTTTCCACGGTCAGGCACACACCATCTACTGCTACACTGTCACCTAGGGCCAAGTCTTGCAAGATCGAGTGCGACTCGGACTCGATCTGTAGCTGGTTTTCCCCGAAAGGCTTCAGGGTGCCTCTTGCTTGAACTAATCCAGTAAACACGCTTGATGATTTTTTAACAGAGATTTGAGATTTCCCGCTGGGAAATAAGGTTACACTAGAAAATACACCTAATAAGTAGTTAGACAAAATTAATTACACATCGCATGGGCGCCAGAACGCTGGAAACGCTTGTAACGCAGGGACTGC
>JACOMV010000529.1 GCA_014324065.1 Hormoscilla sp. SP12CHS1
AAGTCTCAGCCTCTCTATTATCATCTATAATTCATAGAGGGCAAGCCTTTGGGCTATCCTGTTCAGCGGAACCAGTGCCGCTAGCTGCTTATTACCTTATTACCGGTTAGAACTATAGTACCGATAACGATAATAGTAATCCAATCCGCCTGTCTGTCCTTTAACACCGTTGGCAATCATTCCTAAAACTGAAACGTCGGAGATTTTCAGGTTATCTAATACTTGGTTCAGCTCGGAACGACCGGTTTTATCCATTCCTATCACCATAACCATGCCATCGGCACAGGTAGTTAGTATGCTGCTGTCTGCTAATCCGAGACAGGGTGGGGTGTCGTAGATGGTTAACTCGAAGGCGTTTTGGAATTGATCGACTAAGTTTTCCATCTTTCTCGACGAGAGGATCTTGATCGGGTCTGGCGGGTTCTGACCTGCTGTGAGTACAAACAGGTTTTCGTCGAAGGGCGATCGCTGAATTACTTCATTGGGGTCTATATCTGTGGTAATCACATTACTCAGACCCCGCATATTCGGTAAGCCCATCCTCTCATGTATTTGAGGATTACGCATGTCTGAGTCTACCAACAATACCCGATCGGGCTATAAACAGGGCTACTGTGGATTTCCCTTCTGCTGGTAAACAGGAGCTAATTACTAAGGAGCGGATGGGTGTATCTGAACTGAGAAAGCGAATGTTGGTATACAGCGTGCGGAATGCTTCTAAAAATGGTGATGAACCGTAATTATACTTCCTGTTTACATTGGTTAATCGAGTCTGTTCTCCAACCGATCGGGTAATAACGCTGCCATTGCCAATTTGCAAATTCTGGGGATTTGCTTCATAGTCGCCACATAGGTATTTGGTGAATTCTTTGAGTCGCCGCTTGAATGGGATCGTCCTCAAAAGTGGCAGTCCTGTCAGTTCTTTAATTTCCTTAATAGAGTGGAAGGTGTTGTCCAGTTGCTCTGACAGCAATACCGCTCCTATCCCCAATAGCAACCCCGCGATCGCGCCTAGGGCGATGTTCCTGGGTATATTCGGCGATATCGCTGCTGTTGGCAGGAGCGGATCGCTAATCACTTGCCAGGATATTGCTTTCTGAGCCGCTTCTATCTGCAAGGTTTCTCTGGTTGCAAGGAATCGATCCAGACTGTTATTGGCGAATTCTAGTTTTCGCTGTAAATCTGTGTACTGTCGTGCCAAGGGCGGAATAAGGCTAAATTCTTCCTTGAGACTTTTTTCTACCTGCTCTAGGGCACCTAAGCGCACCTGCAACACTTGCAACTGGTTCGTTGTTTGCACCAATTGCTTGCTCAGTTCTACCGCAATCGGTGCCAGATTCCCAGTCGTACTGGACGACTGCTGAGGTCCCAGAATGCGTTCAGATTCCCTATTTACAGCTTGTTCGCTATTTAATTAGTACAATAACAGCATTTAGTAAACCAGTTCTTAAACGTATTTGTTCCCATCA
>JACOMV010000530.1 GCA_014324065.1 Hormoscilla sp. SP12CHS1
CCCGTACTTGGAGGGGGGGGTTTGAACCCCCATGAGTACCAAAGTTATTGGCTAATGAAACCAACCAAGCTTTCACTGGATCTAAGCTATTGCCTGAACGAATCGCACTTACTCTTATCTACACGAACATCCTCATGCACTCTATCTCCATTATTATCTATAGTAATTGTTTGGCCTTGAAAATATTCCTGACTCCATTATGGTTCGTATTTTATTTTTGCCTGTCCTAATTCTCGAACATAAACTTTCATCAATTCTCTATCATTATCATAATTACTTAACTTATACATCTCTTCTTCATTATTTACCTTTACTAACAACATTCTTATTTGTCCACTCACAAATAGTACGGCGCTGCTCAAAAAAATTAGGCTCGAAATCATTATAGCAGTCACAGCCATATTTATCAATACTAAACGAATCTTCTCCTTCATTTTTTCATCCCTCTTAATTCTTTTATTTTAACTTACGTTATGTCTGTTGTCAACCCTATTCGATCGCACTATAGCAGACTTTGACCACCTCCCTTAACCACCGGCAGTAGCTAGAGATCGAAGCAGCGCCAGCCGGATGCCAATAAACAGATAATAGCTTTAAACTATTATCATCCTTTTGTAGGTATGGAGAGAAGAGAGAACAGATGCAGATCCTTGGTATCTCAGCATTTTACCATGACAGCGCTGCTGCCTTAGTTGGTGACGGGCAGATTACAGCCGCCGCCCAGGAAGAACGCTTTTCCCGGAAAAAGCATGATGCCAGGTGTCTGTCGGCAGGGGGACTGGACCTGCTTGATTTAGATTATATTGTATTTTACGACAAACCCCTGGTCAAGTTCGAGCGACTGCTGGAAACCTATCTAGCTTATGCCCCCAAAGGGTTTCGTTCCTTTTTAGCTGCCATGCCCGTCTGGCTGAAGAAAAAGCTTTACCTGAAAAGCCTGCTGAAAAAAGAACTGGCAACCCTGGCAGGCAGCAAAACCTTGCCCCCATTGCTGTTTACCGAACATCACCAGTCCCACGCGGCCTCGGCCTTTTTCCCCAGTCCCTTTCCCCGGGCAGGGGTGCTATGTCTGGATGGCGTGGGTGAATGGGCCACAACTACGGCCTGGTTGGGGGATGGACACCAGTTAACTCCGAGTTGGGAAATTGATTTTCCTCACTCCCTGGGTTTACTATACTCCGCTTTTACCTACTATACTGGCTTCAAGGTTAACTCTGACGAGTATAAACTGATGGGTTTGGCTCCCTACGGCGAACCTAAATATGTAGACCCGATCCTCAATCATTTGATCGATGTCAAGCAGGATGGCACCTTCCGGTTGAATATGGACTATTTTAACTATGCTACGGGTCTGACTATGACTAACCAGAGGTTTCATAAGTTACAGCTTGTTCACAAGTTAGCTAGTACAGGAGCAGCATTTTGTAAACCAGTTCTTAAACGCAGTTGTTCCAATCAGC
>JACOMV010000531.1 GCA_014324065.1 Hormoscilla sp. SP12CHS1
TATGGATAACTGGTAAAACTGACTTGATAATGGTGATACTAACGGTTATCAGAATATCCACTCACCACACCAGGAAAGGGAACAAAAGACAGGCGACAAGGGCTAACGGGAGTAATCCCCACTAAGCCTACTCAAGGTCAAGAGCCTAGTATCCAGTAGCCTCCTGCGGTGAAAGGGAGGGTCGGGAAGCGATTCCCGGCTCGACCCCTGACTCTATAATCTGGCCGATATCGTATCCAACATGACTCTCGGGGCACAGTAGGGACCTAAAAGCATCGCGAAATGACGCCATGGAACGAAGTAACCTCCAGTGGTCATCCATAGGATTAGTTAGATGTTAAGCGCAAACCACTGTGGGGAAGGATGTCCCAAGAAGCTAACGACCGGGGTAACGCTCGGTATAGGTGCCAAAATGGCCGCTGACGTGGGACGGTGATAGTAGGAAGGAACAGAATGAGTAACTCTGACTAATAACACGGGCACCCGTCTTAGAACGAGGTGATGTCTTTCTGGTAAAACGGCCCAGTAAATAGTGATCCTAAAGGTTTGCCAGCAGCGCCACTCACAACCAGAATAGGGGTGAAAGAACTGAACCCGAGGTCGAAAGACTATCCGAGAGGGGTGAAAGTCGCAAGTCCGGTTTCGAAAGGGAGGATTGGGGGGCGACCCCCAGTTCGACCCCGACCAAAGCCCTTCAGGCTCTCTATAAGAGTACGCATGGGGAGAATTGGCCTTCTTGGTCTCAGTGGACAGGCTGGGATTTCAGCCGCACAACTCTCCCCGATGTGTCTGTTGTTGATCAGTGCCATGGGGTGACGGTAGTGGGCTCACGGGTGACGGAAATCTCCCTTTATAACGGCATGAGCGGTACGCTCCCCTCTGAGTTAGGCTCCCTCAGCAATTTGCAATACCTCAACTTGAACGCCAACTCTCTGAGCGGTGCGCTCCCCTCTGAGTTAGGTTCCCTCAGCAATTTGCAATCGATCTACTTGGGCGGCAACGACCTGAACGGTACGCTCCCCCCTGAGTTAGGCTCCCTCAGCAATCTGCAACGCCTCTACTTGGGCGGCAACGACCTAAACGGTACGATCCCCTCTGAGTTAGGTTCCCTCAGGAATTTGCAAATCCTCAAGCTGAACAACAACTCTCTGAGCGGTACGCTCCCCTCTGAGTTCGGCTCGTATGGCTTTTTCGGTAATTTGCAATTACTCGACCTGTCTTTTAACTCCCTAACCGGTACGCTCCCGAGGTTAGGCCACCTCCGCAGATTGGAATACCTTAACTTATCAGCATGGCTCCCTCAGCAATTTGCAAATCCTCGATCTGAACTCCACCTCCCTTCGCGGTACGCTCCCCTCTGAGTATGGCTCCCTCAGCAATTTGCAATACCTCTACCTGACAGACACCGACGTGAGCGGTACGCTCCCCTCTGAGTATGGTGATCTCAGCGATATGCGCTACATCGAGCTGGACAACGAACTTAAATTGGGAATAAAATACCATGATGATACTACTTTTGCTCGGTATAGCCTTGAGGGAAACGAAAGGATTTACGGAAACGTGGGCAACGAGAGGATCGATGGCGGAGCTGGAGACGATACCCTCTCAGGCAGGGATGGAGACGATATCCTCTATGGCGGACCTGGAGACGATATCATCGACGGGACTCATGTTAACGGCCACGAGAGGAATATGGGTCTCGACACGCTTTACGGAAACGAGGGTGCGGATACTTTTGTCTTGCGCTCGGGCGCTGGCCATGTTACCATCAGCGACTTTGATCCGGGCACGGACTTGATCAAGTTAAGGAGTATGGATTTTGATGAATTAGAAATTACCAAGATGGGCAATTCGACTCAGATTGCTATCGATACGAAGCATTTAAGAACTGAATGGCAAGTGGATGGTGCTCCGGATGATCTGTTGGCAATTTTGCCGGGAATTGAGCCTGGGGAACTTACTGCGGGTGATTTTTTCCGTTAATGTTCTCCCTAATGAGGTTTGTAGTGAGGATCACTACAAACTTTAGAAAAATCGGAGTGGAGAAGCACCGGGTTTCTGGCGCGGCATGGGTGCTTTATGACCGAATCTTCCATGGGCCTTGCGCAACACCCCAGCCTAAAGACTGGGGCTACATAAACAAAGCCCGCCTGCGCGGGCTGAATTTCATTAAAGAGCGCAACACCCCAGCCTAAAGACTGGGGCTACATAAACAAAGCCCGCCTGCGCGGGCTGAATTTCATTAAAGAGTTTCCGCTACCACACCCCCTCCGAGTTAGGCGACTTCAGTAATTTGCAATTCCTCGAACTGGACAAGAACTCCCTGAGCGGTACGCTCCCCTCTGAGTTAGGTTCCCTCAGCAATTTGCGATCATAAAACCCTGCAGTTGTGGGATGTAGCGAGTGGCAGTGAACTGCGACAACTTCAGGGACATATAGGCGAGGTGCTCAGTGTAGCATTCAGTCCCGATGGTAAGTTTCTGGTATCTGGGGGTGAAGTAATGCGGTTGTGGGAACTATAGTAATTATGAAGGCCGAACCCGTTCCCAGGCCGCACGCTTCGGGCCCCCTCCGCTGTGAGGGAACGAGGGGCCCGG
>JACOMV010000532.1 GCA_014324065.1 Hormoscilla sp. SP12CHS1
TTAAAAATCGGCAAGGGGAGTTATCTAACGAGTGGGGCTACAGCGGCGGGACTACTAAGAAGAAAAAGAAAAAGAGCAAGAACAACAAAGGCTTCGGCAGTTTTAATCTATAGCCAGTAGGGTGGGCCGTGCCCACTGTCAGACTCGACGCTCGCCTGTATATACCTTGAAAGGGATTGCGCTGCGCTCCCGCAAGGGGTATGACGAGCGGAAAGAAAGCAACTGCTGGGGTCCGCACATCCAAATGTGGCCACCAGTTTCAATAATCTGGCTTTACTCTACAAATCCCAAGGGCGATACGACCAAGCCGAACCCCTGTTAGCCCAAGCCTTAGAGATGACAAAGCAACTGCTGGGGTCCCCACATCTCCTGGTGGCCAGCGGTCTCAACAACCTGGCAGAACTCTACAGATCCCAAGGGCGATACGACCAAGCCGAACCCCTGTTAGCCCAAGCCTTGGAGATGTCTAAGCAACTGCTGGGGTCCGCACATCCCCTGGTGGCCACCAGTCTCAACAACCTGGCAGAACTCTACAGATCCCAAGGGCGATACGACCAAGCCGAACCCCTGTATACCGAAGCTGTAACTATTCTGATTTCACAACGTGGACTCGATCATCCCAATACTCAGACTGTTTTACAGAATTATTGGATATTTTTACAGCAAGTCCAGATTGAAAATCGGCAAGACTCGTTATCAAATGAAATGAGTTTGCAGATTATTTCACAGATGGAGGCCCAGGGAATTAGGGGAGAGGGATACGATGCTCCCGATGCTAGGGCTTGACGACTCCAAAGGGCGATCGCAATTATGAGAGGGTCTCGGGATATGTTAGGGTGAGAGGAAGGTGATGGTAACCACGCGATCACCCGGGATATGCTAAGATAGAGATAGTCGTGAAGATTGGATAGGATCGGGTAATTTTGGGATGGCGAAAGATATCTACCACGAAATTGTTAAAACAGCGTTGATCAAAGACGGATGGACCATTACATCGGATCCGCTATCACTAGCTGTTGGAGAGCGAAATGTTTATGTGGATCTCGGATCGGAGAAATTTTTTGCAGCGGAAAAGGACCAGCGACGTATTGCAGTGGAGGTGAAAAGTTTTATCCGTCCCTCTCCCGTGCAAGACTTACAAAATGCTCTCGGTCAGTATGTCCTTTATAGAGGGTTGCTGGAAGAATCTCCCGATGAGTCCGATCGCACGTTATATCTAGCGATTCGGAATGAGATTTATTCTGATTTTTTCCCGGAGAAAATTGCTCAAATCGCCATTCGCAAGAATCAGCTCAAATTGATAGTTTTTGATGCCAAAAGGGAGGAAATTGTGCAATGGATAGAGTAGATGAATATGCAAAATTAATTCGCGAGATTCTCGAAGGTCATGCTAAGATTGGATACAGTCACGGCGATATCCAAAGCTACGCGATCGC
>JACOMV010000533.1 GCA_014324065.1 Hormoscilla sp. SP12CHS1
CTGCGGGGGTTCCAAACTCATATCAATCTGATTCCCTACAATCCTATCAGCGACGCCGATTACCAGCGTCCGGGGCGTCGCCGAATTCGAGCTTTTGTTCAAGTATTGGAAGAGCAACATATTGCGGTGAGCATACGCTATTCCCGGGGACTGGCAGCTGAGGCCGCTTGCGGTCAGCTGCCAGTCTCTCAGATTTAGCCACCCCAGTATATCCCGGGTATATCCCGGGAGCGTAAGCCTCTACTACTTTACCCGTAAGAGAGCAGGTAATCATCAGGTAGTCACAGACTGGGCATTCCGTCCGAGTTTGCCGGTTGCTTACCAGATAGTTGCGTTCAGCATGAGAACCGCAGTTGGGGCACCGAATTCCTTGTGTTACCTGCATTTTTACTCCTCTTTACTATGGCGGTCAAAAAAGTTATCGATCGATTGATTAACATTCATCAAAAATAGTTAACAAAACCTATCTACAACTCGCAAATTCCCGGATAATCAGTGAGTAGAGACTTGGGTTATGTTATTTTGACATTATCTGCTTTTCCTGCATGGTTTGCCATCAGAGAAATCCACAAAAAATCCGATCCAATGGTCAAGTTGGTTTAGTAGAGACTCGGGTTAGATTATTTTGACATTATCTGCTTTTCCTGCATAATTTGCCATCAGAGAAATCCACAAAAAATCGGATCCAATGGTCAAGTTGGTTTACTGGTAATTTCCACAAACCACTTCGGCAAATTTGGAAGTATATAATACTGTGGATCTTCGTGAAATAGTATGCTAAATTATCATCAAAAAAGGCATCAAAGCCTTTGCTTCGTCTGGGTTTGATGCGATCGCTGCTCTAGAAGTCTTATTGGGAAAGGGGTTCAGGCAAATTAGCTATCATTTTAGCATCCCTTATTGGGAAGAGCCAATACTTTTTTTCCAACTCGGCCATTGCCCGCTTTGTCAGTTTTACTCCAGTCTGGGAAATTTTGTCAATCAGTTTGAAGACTGGTTGTTTCCCTTTGAAGGTCAGAGTTTTTGCAAAGTTTAGCACTGTTTCTACACTATCGAGTCAACTCCCATTCCAGTGTTGCTCCAACCAACCAAAGGTACGCTCTACGGGATTGTATTTACTATGATAAGGAGGATAATAGGCTAACTGGACGTTCAGTTGAGAAGGGAACATCTTATTCCCAATGCTAAACCCTATGGTTTAGAACAGCTATTAGCAGAATGCCGGGAATACGTGCAGCAAACCAACCGTAGAGTCGAATGGCACTGAAATAAGGGTGGTTGAAAAAGCTCCAAGGCATGCTAGATAAGCATTATAGCCCTGAAGCAAATATTGGCACTGGTTCCGCTGAACAGGATAGCCCAAAGGCTTGCCCTCTATGAATTATAGATGATAATAGAGAGGCTGAGA
>JACOMV010000534.1 GCA_014324065.1 Hormoscilla sp. SP12CHS1
CTGAATTGGGTCTGCATTGAGTATAGCTCTAGTTTAGCACAAAAATGTTCTACTTGTTTCCTGAACAAGCTGTATAACATGGTCCGATAACTATTGCTTTATGAAATGCAATATAGAGCGCCTCTGCGCTCGCACCCATCTGTCTAAGACAAATGGCACCCATCGGTCTAGCACCTTCCCCACAAAAAAATTAGGGGCTCGCCTTGACATTATCTGCGGAGATTGTCTATAATAAAGATATCAGAAATTAATCCGGGAGTAAAACCCATGCCAGATACGACTATGTTAGAGACTCAAACTATCGAAGCGATTTATGAAGGTGGTGTTCTGCGTCCGCTACAAACATTGTCTGGTTTGTCAGAAGGCGGTAAGGTGAAAATTACAATCGTCCAACCCGCCCGATCGACTGCTGATGACAATGGCACGGCGGGCGCGGGCGATCGACCACACCCGCTGTTGAAGTTTGCTGGTACGATCGACGATGCGGAAGCTGCTGAATTACAGCGTATAATTGCTGATGAATTTGGAAAAATTGACTATAATGAATGGTGAAATAGCCCTAGATACTTCCGTGGCAATTCGTTATCTAAATGGCGATCGCGTTGTGGTGGAAAAGGTACTGGCTTTGCCGACTGTGGTTTTGCCGTTAACTGTTGTGGGAGAACTGTTGTTTGGCGCAGAAAACTCTGGGCGGGCTCGACAAAATATCGATCGCTATTTGCAGTTTATTGATGGTTGTCTTGTGGTGCCGATGGGACGAGAAACTGCTGCTTACTACTTCAGAACTCGCTTATCATTGAAGCGCAAGGGACGACCAATTCCCGGAAATTATATTTGGAGCGCTGCGCAATGTTTGGAAAATGGTTGGATATTGGCGACGGATGATACTGATTTTACTTATGTGGACGGGCTAGCGATCGAACATTGGTAATATCAAATCTAGGGCCCGATCTCACCTACTAGGACAAAGGCGGCCCGGGTGGGAGTCGAGAAACCGAGTTTCTTTGACTATCTCCATGGGCATGGGAAAATCACCTCCCAGAAACCCGGTTTCTGGGAAGAGCGCGAAATACAGGTTGGGTTTCGCTCCCGAATGCTACTACATCTGAATTGGCAATGGGGGAGGCGATCGTCCCATGCTATCTACTGACTCAACAGACTTTTCAGCACTTCCTCAGTGAAGGGATTTTCGCCAGCGCGGAGGGCATCGATCCAGCCTTCGTCCATCTGGTTCCCAGGGTCTCCCTGGGAACCCACCTCCTTTCGAGGCGGATGCCTCCGGGACCCTCATCTATACAGTAGACATCTCCAAAAATAAAACCTTTGTCAGATATGAATTTCAAGCTCCACCTCACATTCTCACATATGTTACTCAAACGGTAGCATCTGGGTTTGATAGATT
>JACOMV010000535.1 GCA_014324065.1 Hormoscilla sp. SP12CHS1
AGGAGCCGGATGAGGTGAAAGTCTCACGTCCGGTTCTGAAGACGAGTCGGGGGGGTGACCCTCTGGCTTAGTTTAATACAATGCTGGAGATGGCTGACGAAGCTATCAGGAAAAAACGCCTGCAACCACCCCAATGGGTGATTCCTGACTTTACTGAATAAAAGCAGATCGGGGGATGCCCTCACTAAACATCCTCTTTCGGTATCCCTTGCCAATCATCCATCTGACTGGGACTGCTGCTTCTGCTCCTCATCCGGCAACATAGATAAAACTCCCTGCTGCATCTTCAAAAAAACATCTCGCATACCGATCAGTTCATGGGCGATCGTTTCCAAATCTTCATTCGTCTGAGTTTGCGATTGTTCCAATCTTTTCAAAATTTCTTTGACGATCTCTCTAAACTCCTTGAGAAGTTCCTGTTGTTCTGAAAGCAATTTTGTCAGCATTGCTTGTCCATCTTGCAGCTGACATAGAACCTGAGTCAGATTCCCGATCGCTTTACTATTGGCTTTGATCAGCTCCAAATCCGTCTTTTCCGTATCTGTCACCTTCTCACCTAAAGCCGCGATAGCCCGACTATTGGACTCAATTCGCTGACGATTTTCCCGGCGTTCTGATTGGACTCGATCGGATAAAGCAGCGAGGGCACGGCTATTCGATTCAATCAACCCCAATGCTCTGATCCATTCGTTATTATCCAACATCACTTTACTAGAGCTTCGATCCATAAATCCTCATCTTTGCATTAACTTGTCAGTATAATAATGCTATAAATTACCACATCCAGATTTTTAAATGACAATAGTTGACACAGTAAGGCCAAACTTATGTCTGACTAGACTCTGAACGGTCATAAACTGCGCTTTTTGAGGCAATTAAAGAATGTCATTGCGAGGGGGGGAATAATTGAGGGCGTTGCACAATTACGGGATGATGGGCATAGTTGCAGAAGTCTTAAACCTAGACTAAAAGCCAGTTTCAGTTATGTGCAAACAAGGGCATCATCCCCAAAATGTGCAACGCCTAATTGAGATATCCTTGTGCTTTTTGAGTAACTTCCCCCCCAACGGGGGGTCTGACAGTTGTGCGAACCTTCGTTACTGCTGCCAGAGCCCCCCCGAGCAATGACACCAACAATGCCTCTTTCGCGCAAGTCTCTCCCTTTCAAAGTATATTAGGCATCTTTTATCTGATATTTTCAACCATACCATACTACCAGCATCATTTGGCAAAGATAACAACCGGCTATCTATCCAAGGATAGTACCAACCGTTGGTAGTGCTGCGTTTAACCCTCACAAATCCAACAAGTAGATCCGCGTGCGACTCGTTTAGGTACAAACTGACACCAGTGAAAGCCTAATTGGTTTCATTAGCCAATAAACTCGATAATC
>JACOMV010000536.1 GCA_014324065.1 Hormoscilla sp. SP12CHS1
TACAAAAACCCTCAAAATATCTGTAAAGTCTAAGTGGGTAATTCAGATTTTTTTAAATAGGTCGCAACTTAGGTTATTATAATTGAAGTCTGAGAGCCCTTTTTTGCGGGCCTGTTCGGGGTATGGGGTGCCGGTTGTCGCCTATGGGGCTGGGGGCGAGGTTATATATAGTAGGGGGGGTCTGGGGAAGAGCGGGCTTCAGTGCGCTGAAAATGGGCTTCCACTGGGCTCCGGGAGGGAGTCCATTGGGAAGAGTTTGGCTCGAATATGGCTCGAATAGGGCCCGCTAATGGCTCGACTCAGACGAGGGTATGGCTCGACTTCGGCTCGACCTCGGCTCGACCTCGGCTCGGGTATCTGGTGTCACACTGTTTGTGTGAGCGAATCACATGCATGGGTGGGGAGGGCGGCTATTATTGGGCAGGAGCGATGGACAATAGCTTCAGTTCTTACTTACAAACGGAGGGCACATAAGGGGAGCGAAAATGCACGACTGTCCCTTGGGAATTGACCACAAAACTGCTTTTTTATACAAATAAATTTTGCCAAATTGCTGTCAGAGAGGTCAAAAATTTTATAAGTAGCAAATTTGGTTATGTATAGGCAGAAATTAGCACGCTTGAGGCACTATCGAGCGGCCATAGTAATGCTTGTACATGTCTGAATCGCTCGGAAGTTGATGCTGTGTTTCCAGGCACTGCAGTATTACATCGGACATCTAAACCGATAATCTATTGATGCCGTACACCTACATGCAAGTGGCGCAATTTAGGGGCAATAATGCTCTATTGAGTGATATACAGGAAGCTGCAAAACGTTTGAATGGGACTAATGTCTTGCAGCAGACTCGCGCTTTATATGAAACTTTAATAAATGTGCTGAAAATGCACCAAACATAGTTTCTTTTCAAGGTAAATCAGGTATGACTATTTTAGATTGGGTAACAACAACGCTATTTCCTGGCCAACTTTCTATGGAGATAATTGCTCATAACGGTTGTGAGACTCTAGGATACATTTCAGTACCATTTACACCATCGAATGGTTTTGTTACATCAAGCTTAAGTAAAACGGGAATATTTAACGGTTTTTCAGCCAATCAGATAAGAGATGCAATAAACGCTGGTTTAAAACAGTAAATAAAGAATACCCTCTCCTGGTTCCCAGTCTCAGGCTGGGAAAGGCACCAGAGGCTCTGCCGGCTCTGCCTCCAGATGAGGGGACGGGAGGCATCCGCCTCGAAAGGAGGTGGGTTCCCAGGGAGACCCTGGGGAACCAGATGGACGATATAGACGAGATGGGGGAGATGACTAGACCTCTTGAAAATAGAAATTTATGCTATAATAAGATTTGAGAACTTAAATTTGGAGATGTAAATGCTATGAGCTA
>JACOMV010000537.1 GCA_014324065.1 Hormoscilla sp. SP12CHS1
TGATGGGAACAAATACGTTTAAGAACTGGTTTACTAAATGCTGTTATTGTACTAATTAAATAGCGAACAAGCTGTATCGGAATTAGCTATGCAGCTTCGTGACTCGTGGCTAATGGCATCGGACCCCGATCGCAGTTTGGGAAAATCGGTAAAATCACCCTTCGCAGGGAAAAATAAATGGCGGGGCTTTTTGCCAGAACGAGTCGATGCTTTGGAGTTCCAGCGAGCAATTAGGAGAGAATGGGGTGAGTAATAGCTAAATTTTTCTTGCAGAGTCTCAGAAACATTTGTAATTTGGTTTCGTGGTTAAGAGGGATGCTACTTTTGAAATGAACGATGAGAGCAACAGCAATAGACTCCAAAGCATGATAAGCGAGAAACCCAATAACTTCCGGTGTATTGATTTCCTGAGATTGATGCTGCTTGGCACTATCTAGATACCGCTGCGCTATTTCTATGTAAGCTTCTTTTTGCTTCATACAGTCTGACACCATGCTTGAGTTGTTCGGTGAAAATAGTAGGTCTAGCTTGAAATTCCTGATAGCTGACATTATTGATAATCGGTAAAATCAGGTATTCCACGTAAAAATATGCTAACACCTCAGACAGTTCCCAAGTGATTTGGTAATCTTCTTGAAAATCACCGAAGATAAAAATATTGACAATTTCGCGTTCTTTCTTTTGTAACACGAGATTGTGATGTTCTAGCTTCTCATAGTCTTGATATAAATCTTCGATCGCAATCAAATCAACGGATGATAATTTCTCAATCCTGTCCCCCTGTTCAGCGATGCTGCGGCGAATAAATTGGTAAATGCCCAGAAAGTCATCTACATAGGATTCTACATCGCTGGTGATAGCTTGGATAGTCTCAATAATCTTGTCTTTGTCTATAACGGCCATTTTTCCATTCCTGCTCAGATAATTCTATCATAGCACTTGAGGGACAAATTGCTCAACCTTGGCTCTACTTGGGCAGCCCATCCCTTGACATCAGGCAATAAGTTAGGCTAAATAGCCTCGAAGAACGCCAACAGGCAAACAACTGCTATGACGATCGCAAGGGAACAAAAACCTACTATAATCCGCACGGAACGGGGACTGACTATTTCAGGTACTCGCATCACCATCTATGATGTGATGGACTATGTAACGGAACAGTATCCACCCCATTTTATCCGGGCCCTCTTCAACCTGAAACAAGAGCAAATAGATGCAGCATTGTCCTATATTGAAGCAAATCGCGATGCCGTGGAAGCGGAGTATCAGTTTGTTCTCAAGCAAGCGGAAGAGACGCGGCAATACTGGGAAGAGCAAAATCGCGAATTATTTGCTAAAATAGCTGCTCAGCCACCTAAACCAGGCATGGAGGCAGCTTGGGAAAA
>JACOMV010000538.1 GCA_014324065.1 Hormoscilla sp. SP12CHS1
GAGGAGCCGGATGAGGTGAAAGTCTCACGTCCGGCTTTGAAGACGAGTCGGAGGGGTGACTCTCTGGCTTAGTTTAATAAAATTGGGAATTGCCAATTGTGAATAGAAGTATAATGTATAATCAAAGCAGAAACATCATTTGGAGTTAGAACAATGCCATCTCCATTTCCGGGTATGGACCCATATTTAGAACATCCGCAATTATGGCCGGGAGTACATCACTGGCTGATTATTGAAATTGCCAGAGTTTTGTCCCCTCAACTGCTTCCTAAATATCGAGTTGCGGTAGAAGTGCGCATGTATGAAACCGGTGGGCCAAACTCCCTGCTGGTGGGAATTCCCGATCTGATAGTAAAACGGGAACAGAGGGAGCAAACAAAACCTTCTCGGTCTCAGGTGGCCGTGTTATCGCCACCAGCGCAACCAGTGACAGTCACAACGCCGATACCAGAGATGATAAAAGAAGGGTATTTAGAAGTGCAAGAGGTGGGCACGGGTGAGGTGGTGACGGCATTGGAAATTTTGTCTCCGAAAAATAAGCGATCTGGGGAAGGACGCAATGCTTATCAGAAGAAGCGACAGCGAGTTTTGGGGAGTGCAACTAATCTGGTAGAAATAGATTTACTGCGCGGGGGGAAACCGATGCCATTTTTCGGAGCTAATATTTCCTCAGATTATCGGATTTTGGTGAGTAGGGAGAACCAGCGTCCTTACGCAGATTTATATGCCTTTAACTTACCAGAGGCGATCCCCTCATTTCCGTTACCTTTGCAGTCAGGAGATGTGGAACCAGTTGTAGATTTGCAGAGGTTGTTAAATGAGATATATGATTTATCAGGTTACGATCTGGTAATAGATTACAGCAAAAACCCAGAACCACCTCTATCAGAGGCAAATGCAGCTTGGGCGTCTTCTTGGTTGCGCGAGAAAGGACTGTAGGACTGTAGGGTGGGCACCGCCCACCATCGCCCCGCCAGACAATATTTTTCGCGATCGTAAATCACAAACAAGGCGCAAAAGATGACAAAACTGATTGTAATCACGGGTGTAAGTAAAGGACTGGGTCTCGCAATGACCGAAAAGTTTATTGAGTTGGGAGATGGGGTGCTGGGTTGCGCCCGATCGCTCGATCGCCATCTAAAATGGAGAGACTCAATGAGAAATTTGGCTCGCCCCATCATTTTACAGCAGTGGACGTAGGGGATGAAGGGCAAGTGAAAGCTTGGGCGGAAAAAATGTTGGCCAATTACTCGGCCCCGGATTTGCTGATTAATAATGCTGCTGTCATGAATCCACCGGCACCTCTGTGGCAGGTCGATCGGGGGAAATTTGACCGACTGATTGATGTTAATATCAAAGGAGTGGCGAATGTGA
>JACOMV010000539.1 GCA_014324065.1 Hormoscilla sp. SP12CHS1
TGTCAGGATGCTGGGGTAGCATTTTTCTTCAAGCAGGTTGGCGGTATCACCCCGAAAGCTGGAGGGCGGCTTTTGGATGAGCAAATTTGGGACCAAATGCCAGCCCCCTGGGAACAGCATCGGAAACGATGGGAAAAGTATCGATTTTTCCGGAACAGTGCCAAACCTAACCAAAAACAAATAAATAGAGGTGCTACTGCTTCGGTGGGAATGTAACTTTCACCTTGTCTCCAAATGTGAGTTTTCCTTGTATTTTGCGTCGTTGGCTAGCAGGCGGATCGGCTATTATTTTGCCTTCCTCCTCTAGCTTGCGGAGAGCATCCTTGTAGTTTTTATCGGTATAGGGCGTATCAACGTGGTGCTCGTTATCAACCTCGATCATAGTCATGGTTTTACCTGCAAATTTATCCAGCAACATATCTTCAAGTTCGTCAAGTGGTTTAGGGTCAAACAGTGAAAGCTGACGAGGTCCGGACTGGGTATTGTAGTCATAAGAAGGTACATTCTGAAAGAAAGTAGAGCTTTTTTTAGCCATGATATCTTTCATGATTGAGAGACCAAGTGGATTCTTGGAGACAAAAATTAAATAATGGCTAGTGCTGCTACCGCGAGCATTTTTGAAGTTAAACTCCTGAACTTGCGACCCGCCTACTTCGTTCAAACCCTGACAAATAGCTTCTACAATAGTTGACTCTCGTTCTTTCGGTTGCATGGGTTGAAATTTTTCTCGAAGGGCATCTGCTCGCTCCTTGCCAAACAAATAATTCATGCGCTTCTCTAAAACTGGGTTATTCAATGCCATATTGCTCCGGTTGTAGTTGAAGAAAAATATACAATCACAACCCCCAACCTTTGATTAATGTTCCCAACAGACTTAGTGACAAACCCTTATAACCCCAAGGATCTACAAAATAGAGTGTAGGATATAATTGAAATTTCTCCCACTCTTTGGCAATGTCCTCTCCCACCTCTCTGTTGAGAATTATTGGTTTGTGTCTTAAGCTGTCTATATCGGGTAAAGACTTGATAGCTTGCTGAAGCGACTGAGTGTGGCCCAAGTCTACATCGTTAAAGATGGTTACTAACATCTCTCGCATATCGGGATCGGCAATAGCACGCTTCAAAATCAGCAATGGTGTAGACTGAGAACCATCTTTATAAATACCAGGACCAGAAAACAGATCGATATAGGCGATGTTTGTCCGTTTTTTCTTTGCACGCAGTATAATCACCTTTGCCCAAGCCCAAAAGTATTTAGCGACTATTTCGGCTTTGACGCGGGACTGTTCTAGACCTCTTGAAAATAGAAATTTATGCTATAATAAGATTTGAGAACTTAAATTTGGAGATGTAAATGCTATGAGCTA
>JACOMV010000540.1 GCA_014324065.1 Hormoscilla sp. SP12CHS1
CTGCGGGGGTTCCAAACTCATATCAATCTGATTCCCTACAATCCTATCAGCGACGCCGATTACCAGCGTCCGGGGCGTCACCGAATTCGAGCTTTTGTTCAGGTATTGGAAGAGCAACATATTGCGGTGAGCGTGCGCTATTCCCGGGGACTGGCAGCTGAGGCCGCTTGTGGCCAGCTGCGGTCCTCTCAGACTTAGCCACCCCAGTATATACCGGGAGCATAAGCCTCTACCACTTTACCCGTGAGAGAGCAGGTAATCATCAGGTAGTCACAGACTGGGCATTCCGTCCGAGTTTGCTGGTCGCTTGCCAGATAGTTGCGTTCGGCATGGGAACCGCAGTTGGGGCATCGAATTGCTTGTGTTGTCTGCATTTTATTATCACTCGCTTTTACTATGGTGGTCAAAAAAGTTATCGATCGATTGATTAACATTCATCAAAAATAGTTAACAAAACGGATCTCCAACTCGCCAATTCCCAGAGAATCAGCGAGTAGAGGCTCGGTAATGCTGATACTGACATTATATGCTTTTTCTTTTGGTTTGCTATCACAGCACCTCCTGGGGATCGCTGACTGTCAAACCGATCCCCAGAATCTGAATCTCCTTTGTCTGCGGGGGTTTCACCCCATTCTAACCTGTAATAGCGGGCCGTAAATGCCCAAATTTCTGGTAAATTTTGACATAAAAATTTGGATATGTTTACATAAGTTTATATATAATTGTAAAAGTTGGCTAAACTGGAAACTCCCCAGCAAGACTGAGTTCGTCTAACCTTCTGGGCAGATATCAATTATAATTGGCTAGTAGAAAGGGTTTTATCTATAAATCCCCCCACCAGAGAAATCAGCGCCATACTACTGCGCAGTCTCGAAGGAACCGGGCGCGCGGAGAGCAAATTCCGATTTTATGGGGGTGGCATCCGATGCCCGAGCACCTGCTTTCATGAGACTGTATAGCCCGAAACTCCCTGTCAGAGTGAGTTGACCCCTTCCATCTCAAATCTCAAATTGGTATAACAGAACTAGCGCCTACCTGGTGTGTCGTGGGAAAATGGTATTCGTCACTACAAAAAAACAGTTTTGACTTCTTGCTGAATCACCATGAACTGTCATAGTCAAATTACCCCCAGCATGAGCGGCGAATTGTCGGAGAGTCGCCTTTTCACCCTGTCGCCGGAACTGCTGTGCATTGCCGGTGGAGATGGTTATTTCCGGGAACTCAACCCAGTCTGGGAAAAAACATTTGGTTTTACCAACTCTCAACTGCAAGCTAGTACGCAACGCCGCAAATAAATCGGATAATCATGTTGGCCCAGACTGCTCCAACATGAGGCATAGCTGAAACCCT
>JACOMV010000541.1 GCA_014324065.1 Hormoscilla sp. SP12CHS1
TCCCATAGCTGAATTTGGTCTGCATTGAGTATAGCTCTAGTTTAGCACAAAAATGTTCTACTTGTTTCCTGAACAAGCTATAACTGGATTGTTTTTTACTCTACTTGGCGGACAGATTGTAATGTTTATAATCCAGTCATCATGGTTTTGGACAATCCCGGAAGTTCGTGCAGGTACTAGACTACAACAAAAAGACTGCGGAAAAGACACAAAAAAATGGAAGCCCCCGTAGCCGTTACGAATATTACAACTCTCTCTACAACAATCGATCGTGGGCGATGGTGGGCGATGCCCACCATACTCCATTCACAATTGACAATTCACAATTGACCATTCTCCAATTGTACCAGAGTATTGTAATCGGGAATGGCTACTTCTGGCGATCGCCTCTTGGGGTCCAACAGCACATTGCCCGAGGGCCAATGGACCTGCAAATTACCTGGTTCGATCGGTGCGGTATAAACTCTTCCCTTCAACTCGCCTAACTCATTCTTCAGCAGCACCCCATCTCCACGGCTTTGCAGTTTTACCCTATATCAATGCCGACCCCTTGCTAGCCAAAAGACTAGAAGATGCGGGTTGCGCCACTCTCATGCCCTTAGGTTCCCCGATCGGTTCCGGACAAGGGATTAAGAATGCGACCAACATTCAGATCATCATTGAGAATGCCGGAGTACCGGTAGTAGTAGATGCTGGCATAGGCACCCCCAGTGAAGCCGCAGCAGCAATGGAAATGGGGGCAGATGCTGTGTTGATTAATTCAGCGATCGCCCTGGCGCAGAACCCAGCTGCAATGGCTAAAGCCTTCCGCAAAAAAGCTAATCTAGTTTTAGCTACTGGGTTAAACTACGCCCACGACCGGGAAACCAAGATCGGCGACGTTACTAGCATTTCCCCCGCTAGCGAGGTGGCCGCGATCGCCCGTTTTAACTGGGGCCTTGCTTCTGTGGGGGTGACCAACTATTTTGAGGATATTTTACCTAACTCAATTGGCGATCGCCTGGTCATCGAGTTATCGTTTCGTCTGCTAAAAAACTGCGGGTCTCCGGACACATCACCCCCGTCGATCGAACTACCAGTCGTTCTCCCTATGGTGCGAGTATAGCCTGGCAACTAGGGGATAGATATAATAGTCAGACCCTGTCCTTGAGTTGGCAAAGTCAAGAGTACGACTACGGGGACGATCCTTTCGGTAACAGGTTATTGATAAAGGATAATATTTTTACTGTATCATTTAGGGTAGGTGCCCGACTAGGTCCGAATGGTTACAGCTTGTTCAGTAAATAAGTGTAACGCTTTTGTGATAAACTGGGGCTACACTCAATTCAGACCAGATTCACTCATG
>JACOMV010000542.1 GCA_014324065.1 Hormoscilla sp. SP12CHS1
AACCTAACTCGGAGGGGAGCATACCGCTCAGGTCGTTCTTGTTCAGCTCGATTTTCGTCACCCGACCTTCAGAAACCGTTACCCCATGCCAGCGATTAACAACATCAGCAGAGGGGGGAGATTCGCTGCTGAAATCCCAGCCTGTCTGGTTCCGCCAATTCTCCCCACCCGTACTGGTATAGAGAGCCTTCAGGGCTGCATAATCATCGGCATTGAGAAAGTCAACGTCATCCCGCGAAATCATACCTTGGTCTTCTGGCACATTACCGAATATGGAGATGTTAGAGAGAGCCTTCAGGGCTGCAGTATTGGAGAAATACAAGAAGTGATAATCGTGTCGGACACCACCCCTTTCAGTGAACTAGCAAAGGTGGGGAAACTAGATATTGTGCCAGCTATCTTTGGAGAAGTAATTATCCCTGAAGAAGTCTACGAAGAAGTAAGGTCAGGGACACACCCTGCTGTAGCAGAAATAGAGTCAGCAGACTGGATAGAGGTGCGTTCGGTGAGGGATTCTGAGAAGATGTATGCACTTAAAGCTGCAAAAAATATGGGTTTAGGTGAATGTGCTGCTATCATCTTAGCTGAGGAACTAGGCGCACAGCGTTTGCTGATATATGATAAGAAAGGAAGGCGAGAAGCAATGTCTCGAAGTGTAATTAGCAAACCTTTGAGGAATTCAGAGGAAGGGAACAATCGAGAAATAGCGATTATCCAATAGACCATTGTTTCCATTTAATATGTTAAACGATTTGGCTTGATGTGGGCTGAGATTTTGTCTCAGTCCCTTTAAGTCCCCTAAGGTAACCAAAAATCCGGCAACAAACCTTTATCCACATCCCTTACCATTTAATTAAGACTCCGGGCCACCTGGATATGGGGTTCATCCGGTTCCACGGGTATGATATCAGCAGGACGCCCCATCCCCAAGCGATCGATCGCCAAATTAGCAGCCTCCAGGCCCGTAACATAAGCCTTTTCCTGGGACCAAGAACCGTGGCGAGTAACTATCCAATCTCCACTCATAAACAGGTTTTCGATACTGGTCCGCCCTGGCAATAAATACTGGTAGCTACCGGGGGCAAAGTGTGTTACTCCTTGTGGCACCCGGAGGAAGCTGCTGTCAATTACCTTGGCATGGGTAAACCCGGGTACGCAGATAGCTAAGTCCCGCTGGACTTTATTGATAATTTGCTCGTCACTCAGGGCTAGCAATTGGTTAGCATGGTAAAAGTCCACTTCAATTACTGTACCCTTTTTACCTTTTTCACTCCTGGCCGCGACTCATCCCTATCCAGAAAGCTGCCTCATCAATAAATATCAATTTTCCCT
>JACOMV010000543.1 GCA_014324065.1 Hormoscilla sp. SP12CHS1
GCCAGAACGCTGGAAACGCTTGTAACGCAGGGACTGCTCCCGCAATCTCATGCAATTAATTTTGTCCTATTACTTAGTAGGGTTAAATGTAATGATATGTTACCACAAGTTAAACTTATACCTGGTGCTATTGCAGAAATTCTCGCCTCTAGTGGCGTGCTCACTCTAACTGACCGCTATGGACTGATGGCCGCCATATTAGATGAGTCCCTGGACGAACAAGAGCAAAGAGCTGTAAATCGATTGCTGCGAGCGGTACTTAGAGGTAAGATCAAAATTAGCAATAAAATCCCCTTCGATGACTCTCATTGAGGGAGCATATCAGTGAGCACCTCCGGACCTCCGGACAGGCGATCTGGCCATCCTGCGCAACTGACAACTCAAATCACTGAGGCATATTTGTCTCGGGGGAAATGACGATCGTTTTCTGTTCGGCCCGCTGCTTAGGCTCTAAATACAGATTCTCGATCAAAGCAGCTGCACCTGCCATCCAAGGCGGTACGATCAACGCTCCAATAATACCCAAAATTTGCGTACCTCCCACCACTGCTAGCAACTGGTAGAGGGGGTGTAACCCTACAGAAGAACCTACCAGAAAGGGATCGAGGACATAGGTTTCTATATTCTGGATCGCCACGAAGAACAGCAATATCCAGAGAAACTTCCATCCCTCAGCGGCGATCGCCACCACCAAAGCCGGAATTGCCCCCAAAACTGGTCCGATAAAGGGGATTAAATTCGTGACACCAGCGATGACTCCTAACCCGAGAGAAAACTCCCGCAGCCCCAAAAAGCCCAACCCAACAGTCGTGGCTATGCCTAAAATCAAGGAAACCAAAAGTCTGCCCCGAATATAACTGCCCATGCGGTAACTAATAATCGGCACTTGAGCTGCCAAACGTTCCTCCCAAGGTTGGGGAAACAGACGCACGACACTGCGTACTAGGGTTTGACTATCCGCTACCATGTAACCAGAAATAAACAAGGAGAGAATCAGGCTAATCGCAGCACCCAAAATTACCCTAGTGATACTATAGGATCGCAATACTAGCTGTTGACTGGAACGGAACAGCCAGCTTGTGAACTGCTGGAACTCGAATATATCTGACGGAATGTCATTCCATCTCGTTATTGTATCGGACGCCACGGCGATTAACTTTTCGGCGTAGACTGGCAGCCCCTTTACTAGAAGCTGAATTTGTTCGGTTACTGCTGGACCTAGCAACAGTCCTACCCCTGTTAATCCAGATACAGCTTGTTCAGGAAACAAGTAGAACATTTTTGTGCTAAACTAGAGCTATACTCAATGCAGACCCAATTCAGC
>JACOMV010000544.1 GCA_014324065.1 Hormoscilla sp. SP12CHS1
ACATAGCCATGGGCGACATGCTCCGGATATCGAGACTAGCGCGAGAGAGTGTGTGAAATTAATTTTGTCCATGTACTTAATCCTATCAAAACACATGGCAATATCAGCATCCAAAACCCATTTTGGTTTTTGTTTGACGCGGGTGTGGTCATAAGTAGTTGATCGCCGAGTGCATCGCCCAATACATGTATATAGCCCGCGCAGGCGGGCTTTGTTCGTGTAGCCGGGCCCTTTAGGGTGAGGGCGAGTCCGCCGAGTACCAACGGGTTTTGACCACACCCGTTTGACGCTGTTAAATATCGCCTCTATCGCATCATGGCATCCCCTGCCTGATCTGAATCCGTAAGAATTGGCCTCCATGAGTGCTTCCCATTCGGGTTCTAACGCCTGTTTGACCAATCCCTGAAGTGCGCAGTCGTATATCGTCGGTATTCCTAATGGCCGTTTCTCATCCCTTCCATGTTTTGGTATCCATACACGTTGCGTAGGTTTTGCTTCTACCTCTCTAGTGATTTTGAGCTGGCCTACCAATTCTTGACGTTACTTTGGGGTCAGTGCAGTTACATCATCCACACCAGCCGTTTTCTTTCCTTGGTTTTGCTGTGTTACCTGTCGTACCGCTATCATCTTCGCGGACCATAACCCATTCATTAGTCCTTGGAGCTTACGAACTTTCTGTTTGTTGCCTTCCAGTGCCGCTCTGTAAATTCGTTTTTGCAACTTAAAAACCACCCGCTCTAACTTGCACCAGGGGACAGCTCACCAGACATACGCCCGCCTATTGGCTGCATTCCGTGACATATTTATTGCCACTTACAACTTTACAATTGACAAAACCGTGAGAGCGTCAGCCCACACCACCAATCACCGGAGGCCGTTTCCCTCTCCACTCAAGCCCCCCAGTAGTGACCTGCCTCCGGAGAGCAGATGTTTGCGCCTGTAGTGGCCACTCAACCTATCAACCTGTGGTCGAGAGTTCAGCAACCGGTTTACTTCGTTCCTACAGAAGATTGATTGTAACCTTAGATAGATTCTCCACACCGGGTTTGTCGTCAGAGCTTATTAGTCGGAAAGAGAGCCGCCATGGCACCTTACCCCAACCCTTTTGTGCCAGAGTGTCAGCCTTATTACACTGGTTGACGATAACGACGCTTGTGAAACTTCGCATTCGCTCATCATAGATACCAGCTCGGCGTTAACCGGTTATAAGCTGCCAGACATTGCGCCTATCCATGGAACCAAATAACCTTCAATATGCTGTCCGCCTGGAATGTCCTTCGGGTAGACAAGTTAGATGATAAGCGTAAGC
>JACOMV010000545.1 GCA_014324065.1 Hormoscilla sp. SP12CHS1
ACTGTCAAGGTACGTGGTAACTGGTAACTGCTAACTGTTTCAGCTCCTTTTCGCTATGAAGGCAATGTAAATAGCAAAGGCTATAAGTACTCCGTGGTAGGCAAGTCTAGCAATAAAAAAGAAAGAATAATTTACATTTCCTATATAGCCAAGATTACCATATCTTCCAGGTTTTCCTATCAAAATAGTCTCATAGAAGTAGCCCGCAATGGCGCCATCGCCGTTGTCTCCCACATTAAACAGTATGGCAACAATCAGAGTAATCACCATCAACTTTAGGTAAGTCCAAAGTGATTCCATGGGGATGTAGGCTCCGGCTCTGAAAAAGCAGCCAATTAGAGGAATCAAGGGAGGAACTAAGAACAGAGGAGCGCTATATATATGAATTAAAGCCGACCATCCTTCAGATGTGAACAACAAGAGAACCCAGTTACCAGCAGAGTAGATCAGCAAGAGAAAAGCAATCAGCAACAAATTGACCTGCATATTTAACTCCTTATCTTTAATAAGAAGGGTAGGGAACCGGGAACCCCAGCCCCTATACAACCCTCTATAACTAGCCCACTACAAAATCCATATCGGAGTAGGGTACAAAGAGATGGGATCCCAAGTCAGAAGAACTGATGTTTCTGACCAAGCCGAGAGAATCACTCCCAGAGCTGATAAGAGCACCCCTGTTATTCACTGTTCCTCCTCGGAATTGATAGGAACTAACATCGGTGAAGGAAAGTTGGGAGTAGGTGAGACCTTCGGTGAGAGCGATCAGATCGGTCGTACTTCCTAGGGTGAAGTCTTCAATGACGTTCAAACCTGAATGTCCAATGACGAAAGTGTCTTTTCCGGGGCCACCGAAGAGAAGGTCATCCCCTTCCTCACCCACAAGCAGGTCATCTCCATGGTTGCCTAACAACCGGTCATTATCGTCTCCACCCAAGAGACTGTCATTTCCCCCAAAACCTTTCAAGGTGTCGTTTCCTCCATCCCCGGCGATCCAATCGTTGCCCACATTCAGATTCACAGGGTAGTCAGGTCCTTGAGTCCGGGAAACCTTATTACTCCTGGTAATGGCATCATCTTCATTGCCCCCAATGATGACCGTGCCATCTATACCAGCCACCTGAGCCACCAACAGAATCGGTTCATTGGTGGATTGAGTGGCTTTGATAATGCCCCGATAACCACCAGATCCACCAAGCTCACCCTACTAAAGATTTTTATTTCACTGTCAAGGTACGTGGTAACTGGTAACTGCTAACTGTTTCAGCTCCTTTTCGCTATGAAGGCAATGTAAATAGCAAAG
>JACOMV010000546.1 GCA_014324065.1 Hormoscilla sp. SP12CHS1
GCTGAATTGGGTCTGCATTGAGTATAGCTCTAGTTTAGCACAAAAATGTTCTACTTGTTTCCTGAACAAGCTGTATATCTTCATTCTCACCCAATGACCAAGACTAATAGCACGAAACCGATCGATCTATTCGAGTATCAAACATTGGCCGCCGGGCCGTTATCTCAAATGGCCCTAGACTACTACGCTAGCGGTGCTGGAGATGAAATTACTCTGCAAGACAACCGTGCGGCATTTGAACGATACAAACTCCGTCCGCGCATGTTAGTAGATGTCAGTCACCGAGATTTAAGTACAACTATTCTCGGTCAAGCTTGGCAAATGCCGATCGCGATCGCGCCAATGGCCTTTCAATGTCTGGCCGCAAAGGAAGGAGAAATGGCCACGGCCTCAGCAGCGGCCAAGTTAGGAAGCATGATGATATTGAGTACGATGGCGACCAAAAGTTTAGAAGAAGTTGCCAGTGTTAGACAGCAAACCCCTCAATGGTTTCAGTTGTACGTGCATCGCGATCGGGCTTTAACTCAAGCATTAGTATAACGGGCCCATGCCGCCGAATATCAAGCCCTTTGCTTGACAGTAGATGCGCCCATGTTAGGGCGGCGGGAGAAAGATATGCGTAATCAATTTGCGCTCCCAACCGGCATGGAATTAGCAAATTTAACTACCTTAAAAGACTTAAAAATTTCTCATAGATCGGGAGAGTCTGGTTTATTTGCCTACCTGTTAGAACAGTTTAACGTGGCCCTAACCTGGTCTGATTTAGAATGGTTGCAGTCCCTGTCACCCTTGCCCTTAGTAGTCAAAGGGATTTTGCGGGGAGATGATGCCCTGCGGGCTGTAGAACATGGCGCTCAAGGGATTATAGTTTCTAATCACGGGGGCAGGCAACTGGATGGGGCGATCGCATCTCTAGACGCCCTGACAGAAGTAGTAGCAGCGGTAGGGGACCGAGTCGAAGTATTAGTAGATGGAGGGATTCGTCGGGGTACAGATGTGTTAAAAGCGTTAGCATTAGGGGCAAAAGCAGCGCTATTGGGGCGACCGATATTGTGGGGGTTAGCGGTAGCAGGAGAAGCAGGGGTCCAGCATGTTCTGGAACTGTTGCGGGATGAATTAGACCTAGCAATGGCCTTGAGTGGCTGTGCTAAATTAGCGGACATTGACTCTAGTTTAGTAGTGCGAAAAATGACCGTAGTATCTAACACATCGCCATTACAGCTTGTTCGCTATTTAATTAGTACAATAACAGCATTTAGTAAACCAGTTCTTAAACGTATTTGTTCCCATC
>JACOMV010000547.1 GCA_014324065.1 Hormoscilla sp. SP12CHS1
CATGATTATCGAGTTTATTGGCTAATGAAACCAATTAGGCTTTCACTGGTGTCAGTTTGTACCTAAACGAGTCGCACAAGAAGCTAGTTATCCATCATGGGCGGGAATACAACGTGATGACAAACTCGCCTCCCTTCGATGAGCAGATCCCGCTCAATGCCTATTGGGAGGAGATCGGAGGTCTCACCTTCCTGCCAGGCACCAACCGCGCCTCGGACCGGTTCGCCCGCGCTAGCTATTACTTGAATGCGGTGCCGAAATTTAAAGCTCGGCGGAAGGCTGTCGGAGCAGTGTTCAGCATCATGCGCAACGTCTCTGTGCCACTGGGTATTACCGACGCGGCTCGACCGAACATAGCCTCCACCATTTGGCGGACGGTCGCGGATCAGAAGAGCCGCATCTACTATTTTGAATCCGCCATCAGTCCGAATATTTTCTGGGTCAAGATGGACAAGCTGAACCTTCAGGAGGGGGCAGATCCGATGAAGCTGGAACTGAAAGGTCATCCGATCCTCGCAGGCGAGGTGTCGGCAGAGTTCGAGCCAGCCGATCCCTTCGACTGGCTTGCACCAGAGGAGTCGTAAGTCTGTGCCGCAATAGTTAATCGCCGAATATTGCTGCTGACACCCTCTGGTTGGCTACTTTTGTCGGTCAACCAGGGGGCATTGGATGGAGCAAAAATCTAAAAAAACTATTACTTTTCACTTACTCAGTCCCCAGTCACTTTCCAAAACCTTGGCCACGATTAAGAAGACTTCCAGTAAGAGATTGACAGTGGAACTCGCAACGCCGTATACTAGAAATCAATAATACTTCAATAGGGGCGATAACTCAAAATTAAACGAGGATAATTTGTATGGACGCTCTAAAAATTTACTATGATGAAGAAGGTAAAACCCTCACAGTCTGGTTTGATGACCCCAGTAAAGAGTTTCTCGCAGAGGAAACTGGAGAAGAGTTTTCTTTAATTAAAGATAAAGATGGTCGTGTAATTGGGTTTGAACGGCTGAACTACAGCCTGGAAAAACCTGATGCGTTGTTCTGTTATTGAGCGATCGCCTCCGCAAACTGGTAAATCATCCCAGGAAATTAGCAGTCTTGCCTCCTCTGGGAACTCATTACAGCTTGTTCAGTAAATAAGTGTAACGCTTTTGTGATAAACTGGGGCTACACTCAATTCAGACTAGATTCACTCATGAGCCGTTACTCTCTTGATTTTAGAAGAAAAGTCGTCACTGCTTATGAATTGGGCTTTGGCTCAATT
>JACOMV010000548.1 GCA_014324065.1 Hormoscilla sp. SP12CHS1
AATATTTACCACCCTACTCACCAGACTTCAACCCTATTGAGATGTTGTGGTCAACGGTTAAGTCACTGGTCAGAATGTTTCCAAAACGAGCAATGGAGGCGCTAGAACAGTTAATTGAACTTGCTCTGATGCTGATGGGAACAAATACGCTTAAGAACTGGTTTACTAAATGCTGTTATTGTACTAATTAAATAGCGAACAAGCTGTACTTCCTGAAAAAAAGTTACGAGTTAGCAAATTGCAAATTGGCAATTGGCAATTTGCAATTTGCTAATGGCAAATTGCGATTCGCAATTTGCTAATTTTCAATCTACCATTTTTTTGACAATCCGAATTGTTAAGAAATTTTTAAAATTACTAATTGCAAATGGCGAATTATATTTTCAATTCTCAATTTTCCATTTGCAATTTTCAATAGCGGTCAAAGAGTCCAGGGAGAACAACGGCGTTACGGTAACTCAACAAAATTACCCGCCACATCAATATCATCACGAGCAGTTCCCTCCAAAATCGCCAACTCTTCCCCAGAAGCCTTGACCTTAATGGAAGTCGAAGTCGAACCGCGCTGAGAGGCAATATCTAAATCACCATCATGATAACTCAAACCTCCTTCTAACTGGATTTTGTCCGTGCCCTTCTCAAAGTCGTGGATGGTATCCTTGCCCATGCCCCGGGCCAAGACAAAAGTATCCGCACCCTCGTTTCCGTAAAGCGTGTCGTTTCCCTCACCCCGTTGAGGAGATCGTCTCCAGGTCCGCCATAGAGGATGTCGTTGCCCCCGTTTCCGTAAAGCCTGTCGCTTCCATGATCCCCATGGATTGTATTTTCTCCTGCTCCCCCTTGAAAGTCGTAGTCACCCATCGTACCGTCCAGCCAAAGGTATTGCAATTTGCTGAGAGAGATTAACTCAGAGGGGACCGTACCGCTCAGGGAGTTTTCGTGCAGCCAGAGGTATTCCAAATTGCTGAGGGAGCTATACTCAGAGGGGAGCGTACCGCCCAGGGAGTTTTCGTGCAGGTAGAGTTTTTGCAATTTGCTGAGGCCGCCATACTCAGAGGGGAGCGTACCGCGAAGGTGGTTGTCGTCCAGCTTGAGTTCTCGCAAATCGCTGAGGCCGCCTAACTCAGAGGGGAGCGTACCGCTCAGACTGTTGTCCTCCAGCCAGAGGAATTGCAATTTGCTGAGGGAACCTAACTCAGAGGGGAGCGTACCGCGAAGGCTGTTGTCGTTCAGCTTGAGTTCTTGCAAATTCCTGAGGGA
>JACOMV010000549.1 GCA_014324065.1 Hormoscilla sp. SP12CHS1
TCAACAGAAATTTATAGTTCTCCTTTGCCTAATCTATACCTAGCTTCAAATGGCGAAACCAATTCAAAACTGCCTGCTTGCCAAATGCCCAATCCCACCACTAAGTCCTGGAATTGAGAAATCTTAGACCCCAGATGTAAACCTCCCAGACTTTGATTGGGAATAATTGCTGCATCAAGTGCGATCTTAAATAACTTCATAATCCTACTCCTTGAAATTTTCTCCTCCAATTCGGACTGTCCCACCTTCACCGGTACTTACCTTCCAATATGGATCTGGACCGTGATAGGTGCTATCTCCAGGATGCCATTGAATTATTCTCCCTGTGAAGTTTCCTTCTGATGTTACTTCGCGGAACACCACTACCCTTATTACGACTTTTTTAGTGGTATCGATCGCCCAGTTTGGATTATCTTGGAACAATGATATAATATCATTAGGAATTTTTCCTTTGAGAATTTGGGGATTTGCCAAAATATCATCAATACTTGTCATTGTACAGATTCTCTAATATGGAACTGCGATCGGATGGGACATAGGATCTGCCGGATGGTTGGGGATACGAAGTACCGCCATTCGCAAATTATAGCAAGGAACCTGGGTCTTCAGCTATCTCTTGACCGATAGTACCACAGGTCAACTCCCAGAATCAAGATGCCCATCTGTTCCAGTTCGTCAGCGAGACTGATTGCATCAGCAGGAAGCAAGAGCAATTCTCCTGCTTTTACTATACCTAGGTGATGATACTTATCGAGCGGTTGTTCTAGAACTGCTATCATTTTACGGACTCCCTATAAGATTTCCGAACGGATTTGGGATCGTTGGTATCGCTCACTCTATATTGTACCATCCCCACAGGGACACAGCAAGCTAACGATCGCGGCCCTACAGGTATATTTGCAAAAATCAGATGCTCCCATTACCGGGTTTCTTAATTGCTTACCAATTACCCTCAACCCCTTGCTTAGTCTGAGTTTCTTTTGCATATACCGATATAGATTCGATCGGCATTTTGGGAACCAATACTGGTTGAGGGTCAATTGCTTGCACGTCAATTGCCACACCCGGAAACCCAGCGTCAAGAATCAGTTTCCTGCCTCGGAGACCGTAGTGCTGACGAGAGGACGCTACGCACGCATATTAAACTTCTATCTGGATGACTATCAGGAAACATCTCTGTCTCACAGACTGCAAACAACACCAACAGTTTTACCCCCTCAAGTCCGGACCCTAGTTTTGTTTGACGATCGCATTTTAT
>JACOMV010000550.1 GCA_014324065.1 Hormoscilla sp. SP12CHS1
GATTGATTTCTCACTCCCAACCCAGGAGACTCGGAATTGTCTGAGCATTTTTGCTCATTACCAAACTGGGATGCACCCGCCGTCAAGTTTTATCAGGCCAATGGTTATGAACTAACTTATCAATCATAGATCGGGTTATGGATCGAAAATTGGAGCCTAGGTATGGATATGCGAAAACAGTTAATCACTTTTACTGAGATGGAAAAATGGACTCGAAGAATAATTTTATTAGTTATTTGCTTGTCCGTAATTTTATTGGTAGTGCTGAGACTGCTTTCGACTCGCCCCGGGGGTTTAGGCAACAGCAAGATTTGAGGATGGCAGTTATGAAACCCATCGGGGAGATCGCCTGCTGACAATCATGTAATTTCCCATAAACTTGCTGATTTGTCAAGGTCATGCTGTCGGGAACTGTCTATGAGGGGCGATCTGGTAGTTCCAGAGGTCCGGCGGAAAACCTGCGATCGATAGACAAAAGCAAATGCCTAAAACCAGACACTCGATTTTACAGAAACGTTTGCTTCCGGCGATCGACGATCGCCGCGAGGAATATACCGCTCTCCCGGAACTTCGTTGCACTTTTGGCGGGCGTTCTGTTGTCCCGGATATTGTTGTGGTATCTTGGGATAAAATTAAGGTTAATGAAGCAGAAGAGCCAGAAGATAACTTTCTCGAAGCTCAAGATTGGTCTATTAAGATTCTTTCGCCTGACAAAAATGGGAATAGAGTTATTGATAATATTTTACATTGCCTGGGTCACGGCAGTCAATTAGGATGGCCGATCGATCCGGATGACTACTCAGTGCTGATCTTTGCTCCGCAGCAAGAACCAAACCTTTGCAGAGGTAGTCAGCAACTGCCCGTGCTGGCGGGAATTGATATGATAATAACCGCAGAGCAAGTCTTTGGTTGGTTAAAAGTAGATAAAAGTAGAGCATAAGTAATGCATGGAAAAAAATTGCGCTATAATCTAGAGATAGTTGTTAGATTAGATTTGTGTTGGAGGTAATTGACAATGACTCAGTCAGAAATGAGCCAGATTCTGGAAGAAGTGAAGGAGATCCGCACTCGCCTAGATCGTTTAGTAGCACAGATAAATCAGTAAAGCACATAGAGCGTTCAGGATCTCTTGCGGAAGCTTATCAGCAAGGGACTCAAGGGATTGTGAATCTAGCCTTTAGCCTGATTGTGGCTACCACGATCGGCATCATTCTTAAGTTTGTTCTGGGAAGCTAAGGGACCGCGCGATCGCCTGCTGGCACCGATAGGGAAGACCTCGATCGACCCCTAATTATTGATATGAGGCTAACGGCAGAGCAAGTATTTGGTTGGAAAAAGTAGGTAAAATCTTGTATAAGTAATTCAGGTAAGAACAATTCGCGCTATAATAATGAGAGAAGAGAGCACCAGGTGCGATATGGGATATTACTCCTAGAGATGCTGCTTCACCGTTATGTTATATTTGTGTTGGAGGTAATTGACAATGACTCAGTCACACATAGAGCAAATTCTGGAAAAGCTGAATGAGATCAACACTCGCCTAGACAACCTAGAGCGTTCAGTAGATCTTGCGGACGCTTATCGACAGGGAACTCAATGGGTTGTGAATCTAGCCTTTAGTCTGATTGTGGCCACCACGATCGGCATCATTCTTAAGTTTGTTCTGGGACGCTAAGTGACAGTTCACCTCATGGGTGGCTTTGGGGTCGCGCGATCGCCTGCTGGCACCGATATAGAAGAAGGCGATCTACCCCTAATTATTGATATGAGGCTAATTAGGCTAGAGGCAGAGCAAGTATTTGGTTGGAAAAAGTAGGTAAAATCTTGTACAAGTAATTGAAGTAAGAACAATTCGCGCTATAATAATGAGAGAAGAGAGCATCAGGTGCGATCGGGGATATATTCCTCCTAGAGATGCTGCTTCACTGCTATATTATATTTGTGTTGGAGGTAATTGACAATGACTCAGTCAGAAACAAGCCAAATTTTGGAAGAACTGAAGGAGATCCGCACTAGCCTAAAGCGTCTAGATCGCCTAGAGAGTTCAGTAGAGCGCCTAGAGCGTTCAGTAGAGCACCTAGAGCGTTCAGTAGAGCACCTAGGGCGTTCAGCAGATCTTGCGGAAGCTTATCGGCAGGGGACTCAATGGGTTGTGAATCTAGCCTTTAGCCTGATTGTGGCTACCACGATCGGCATCATTCTTAAGTTTGTTCTGGGAAGCTAAGGGACATCTCCCTCTAATTTTTGCTATTGCAATAGACAGTTAGCTTGCATTCAAAGGTTCTGCAATCCAGTCTTTAATAAGGACTTGTTGCTGAATTCCTAGGCGCTTAGATTCTTTATCTAATGCATCCACCATCCATTGAGGAAAATCCACTTTTACTGGCTTGGTTTCCAATCCTGGTAGTCTCAAAGTAGACAGATCGAAAAACTCCAGCACGTCTTCCCCGTTGTCAAACTTTTTATCCAGTTCTTCAGCTTTCATATATATCTACCTCATTCTCTCGTGCTCGTCGTACTGAAATGATTCTGATGGCTTCACCTCGATAGGTCACAATAGCTGACCAATGTTTGTCCTGCATCTTGCCAATGACTAGGAACCGAGGCTCTTCTGTAGATCTCCCTTGGATCTCAACCCGGCGAGTATCCCTCCACAGGAGTTTCGCCTCATCAAAGTCAATCCCGTGCTTGGACTTGTTGCTTTGACTCTTCAATGGATCGTACTCAAATTGTACGTATTTTCTATGACACTTGCTTGGACTCTAATAGTATACCATAACTACCATGTTGAGGATGGCAGTTATGAAATCCATCGGGGCGATCGCCTACTAACAATCATACTATATACCATAAATATGCTGATTTGTCAAGTTCCTGATGTCGGGAACTGTCTATGGGGGTAGAAGGGCGATCGGGTAGTTCTAAAGGCCCGGATGACAACCGGCGATCGGGAGCGACAGTGGGAAGCTTAATAAAATTTTAACGATCGCTTTCATATTGTACTATACTTAGCTTAGGAATGATGTTGATACTGCCAATCAAATTACCATCCGATGAGATATCTGACTTCTGCGATCGCTGGCAGGTGAGAGAACTTGCCCTGTTTGGATCGGTACTCAGGGATGACTTCCGCCCCGATAGCGACATCGAT
>JACOMV010000551.1 GCA_014324065.1 Hormoscilla sp. SP12CHS1
GTGACATTGGCTATGGCATAGCCACCGACAGCAATGGTAATGCGTGGGCTACAGGAGAGTTCCAGGGCAACATCGACATCGACGGAGACGGCAATAATGATTTGACCAGTAATGGCTTTTATGATAGCTATGTAGCCAAGTTCGACCGCAATGGTGATTTGGTCAAAGCCTTAAATATCGGCCGTAGCAGTCGTGACGTTGGCCGTATGATAGCCACCGACAACAATGGTAATGCGTGGGCTACAGGATATTTCAACGGCAACATCGACATCGACGGAGACGGCAACAATGATTTGACCAGTAATGGCGCTTTTGATAGCTATGTAGCCAAGTTTGATCGCAATGGTGATTTGGTCAAAGCCTTAAATATCGGCGGTAGCAGTTATGACTATGGCAGTGGCATAGCCACCGACAGCAATGGTAATGCGTGGACTACAGGATTGTTTAACGGCAGCATCGACATCGACGGAGACGGCAACAATGATTTGACAAGTAATGACAATTCTGATAGCTATGTATTTAAATTTTCTGACCCCACGGACCTCAACCTCGACATTGATGAAAACGTCGCAGCCAACACTGTTGTCGGCACTTTCATGACCACCGACCCCGATACAGAGGATACCTCCTTTACCTACCAGTTGGTAGAGGGTACAGGAGATACGGATAACGCTGCCTTCACCATTGTCGGAGACGAACTGCGAATCAACAGTTCCCCAGACTTTGAAATTCAGTCGAGTTACAGCATCCGAGTTCAAACTAGCGATGCTGGTGGGCTGAGTTACTCGGAGAATTTAACCATTGACGTTAATGATCCACTGTCTCTGATGGGCCAAAGTCCTACCCTCTATGAAATATAGATGATAAGTACATGGATAAAATAAATTTTATACACTCTCTCGCGCTAGTCTCCATATCCGGAGCATGTCGCCCATGGCTATGTGCAATTATTTTTGTCTAACTACTTAATAGAGAGGCTGAGACTTTCCCAAATTATTGGAGGTGTGTTATGGAACTCTTCTCGCGGTGTTCTCCCTGTTGTGGGAGTGAAGAGGTACACCCTTACCACCATTATGAGACTCAACACAACGGTAGCCGCACCATCTACCATTGCAAAGCGTGTGACATTTACTACAGTGAAACCTTTGTCACGCCCTTAGCGGGTCTACGAACTCCCTTATCGGATTATCCAAGTTCTCAAAGCCAGGAGTGAAGGGATGGGTCTCAA
>JACOMV010000552.1 GCA_014324065.1 Hormoscilla sp. SP12CHS1
CTGAATTGGGTCTGCATTGAGTATAGCTCTAGTTTAGCACAAAAATGTTCTACTTGTTTCCTGAACAAGCTGTATATCAGGGTGTTTCGCGCACAACTAAGTTTCTCGCTCCCTCGGAATTCTGTGAGGCAGAAGTCATCGACCGACTAGGCGTCGCACCGATCCAGGTAGCTGACTATAAAGCGCTCTGCGGGGACGAATCCGATAACATTCCCGGGGTCAAGGGAATAGGCCCTAAGACGGCGGCTAAGCTACTGAACAGCTATGGTAGTCTCGACAATATATATGCGTCGTTAGGAAATATTAAGGGGGCTGTGAAGGACAGGCTAGCTGCGAGCCAGCCGTCGGCTTATTTTTCCCAGCGCTTGGCTCGGTTGAGGACGGACGCCCCGATCGGTGTTCGCCTTGAGGACTGCTTGATGTCTAAGTGCAGGTTCCCGGTCCCCCACGCTGCATTTACGAGCATCGGAGATGATGAAGAAGGCTTATGGAACGATGACAATACTGGCGGGTATCTTGCGTGGCGGAGGGTTCCTGAGTCGGAATGCGGAAAACGTGCGGCATTGTTGTCGGCTGAACTTGGTGTTCATGATAGCTGTGCGGTTGGGTGGGTAGCGCCGGCTATTGTTAACCTCTTGAGTTGCTTTGCTCCCTCGTAGAGCGCTGGTATTGCGTTGATAGATACCAGCCTCCTTGAGAACTGTAACCTTTTGCCGTCCCCCAGGTGTTGCTAAGACGACAACACCTTTGTTTCTTGCCTTGACACGTCTCGATACAGCAACCGCTGGCTCCTTACACGGCTGCGCCTAAAAATGAGATGCACTGACACCGGTTTAGTTGAGGGACGAAACCCAACCTACGAACTTACTTGACCTTGTTTCTGGCGCTGGCGCAAAAAATCAGCGAACTCTTCAAGTTGTCCCAGATGTTCTTCTGAAAGTTCATCTAAAATAGCTGCTAATCTGGCCCGAACCCCAACAGTTTCACTAGCTGGTTTAACCAGGTATATTTGGTCAGGATAAACAGTTTCAATACCTATATTTTATACAAAAGAGTCAGGATCCTCTCTATGACTCTCAATAAAATTTCCTTGTTGATCGTATTTTACCCAGTTGCCAAACAGTTCCACTTCGTAAGCTTCGCCATTGTTACAGCTTGTTCAGGAAACAAGTAGAACATTTTTGTGCTAAACTAGAGCTATACTCAATGCAGACCCAATTCAGCT
>JACOMV010000553.1 GCA_014324065.1 Hormoscilla sp. SP12CHS1
GCTGAATTGGGTCTGCATTGAGTATAGCTCTAGTTTAGCACAAAAATGTTCTACTTGTTTCCTGAACAAGCTGTAATATCCATAAATCTCTACTTGATTTAGTGTTCTCTTAATTAATTAGACTGAACCAGTGCCTATTAGTTCCCAAGCATAAAGATCGCTACCTATGTGATAACCACCGGTGTTCTCGAAAACCATCGCCAGCATTTCCAAGGCACTGCACCCATTATACAACAATATAGCATTGGCGCACAACGGCAAAAACGGCGGCGGCGATCGCTGACCTGTCAAGAGTGTCAAGTGGGAGATGGGGTGCATCTCACTTTTGTAATCTAGCCCGCGCAGGCGGGCTTTGTTCATGTAGCCGGACCCTTTAGGGTTCGGGCGGCGAGGCAAATATGAGATGCACCCTGGGAGATGCACCTCACAAGGCGTGAAAACCGCTATAATTGCGAAGGTATCCTATAAGTAATGGGCGAGGTACGGCGCTAGATTACCATGACGCAAGAACTGATAGACTTGAGAAATAGCATCCTGTCAGGGCGCTATGATGATGCCCTGGCGATCGTCGATGAACTGGAAGGGATGAGTAAAAAATCAACATTGCGCAACATCAGAAGTTATCTGATTCGGATGCTAATTCACTTAATAAAGAATCAAGTCGAACAACGATTGACAAATTCCTGGGCTGTGTCTATTCGAGATTCGATCGTGGAGATTCAGGATTTGAATATAATGGACAATAAAAAATCTCATTACGTGAAGGCAGATGAATGGGAGGAGTTGCTAGATATAGGTTTTGATGCGGCAATTTATAAAGCCAGCGTAGAAGTAGGTAATGGCGAATACAAACCAGTGCAACTCCTGGAGGTGGTAGACAAAGAAGAGAGCCTTGAGAAAGCCAATCAATTACTCTCTTTGACTTACAACAATTCACCGGATACATTGGGAAGTGCAATCAATTCCGAACTCAGTAAATTAGTAGGCGGTGCAGATTGGAATACAGTAGAATAGAGTTATACCATAACGGGTAAAGGGTAAAGGGGTGTATCGGGTGCATCTCTAACGCAACTTTTCCCATCGTTTCCGATGCTGTTCCCAGGGGGCTGGCATTTGGTCCCAAATTTGCCCATCCAAAAGCCGCCCTCCAGCTTTCGGGGTGATACCGCCAACCTGCTTGAAGAAAAATGCTACCCCAGCATCCTGACA
>JACOMV010000554.1 GCA_014324065.1 Hormoscilla sp. SP12CHS1
AACCGGTGTCACCCCTGTACCTAGGGGGAGGGGAATTGAACCCCCATAAAACCAAAGTTATCTGGCTAATGGAACCAGACCCGACTTTCATTATTGGTTTACGTCAGAACGAATCGCATCGCACGTTGTTGAAAGAAGCGTATTGGAAGAGCAAACGACCGAAGTAGCCGTGATCTGCCACGGTGTTGTAGGTTTCTTCTTCTTGACCGAACTTATAACCGTAGTTTTGTGATTCTACTTCGGTTGTTTCACGCACCAAAGAAGAAGTCACCAAAGAACCGTGCATGGCGCAGAACAGAGAACCGCCGAACACACTAGCTAGCTACACCCAGCATATGGAAGGGATGCATCAGGATGTTGTGCTCTGCTTGGAACACCAACATAACGTTGAATGTACCAGAGATCCCTAAAGGCATACCATCTCCAGAAGGAACCTTCCAGCAAAGGAGAGTGATTAGCCATTGATTGCCGGAGCTGTCAAAGCAACAGGAGTAGCTTCACCGGAGGCCAAATCTAGAGGGAAGTTATGAGCATTGCGCTCGTGCATTACTTCCATCCCCAGGTTAGCGCGGTTCAGCACATCTGCCCAGGTACCGATCACGCGACCTTGTGAGTCGATGATGGACTGGTTGAAGTTGAAACCGTTCAGGTTGAAGGCCATCGTGCTCACGCCCAAAGCTGTGAACCAGATGCCGAGCACCGGCCAGGCACCCAAGAAGAAGTGCAAGGAACGGCTGTTGTTGAAAGAAGCGTATTGGAAGATCAAGCGACCGAAGTAGCCGTGAGCTGCTACGATGTTGTAGGTTTCTTCTTCTTGACCGAACTTGTAACCGTAGTTTTGAGATTCTACTTCTGTGGTTTCACGCACCAGAGAAGAAGTCACCAGAGAACCATGCATGGCGGAGAACAGCGCTCCGCCGAACACGCCAGCTACACCCAGCATATGGAAGGGGTGCATGAGGATGTTGTGCTCTGCTTGGAACACAAGCATGAAGTTGAATGTACCAGAGATCCCTAAAGGCATACCATCAGAGAAGGAACCTTGTCCGATCGGGTAGATCAGGAACACTGCGGTAGCGGCGCTCACTGGGGCGCTGTATGCAACACAGATCCGAGGACGTATTCCTAAGCGGTAGGAGAGTTCCCACTGACGACCCATGTAGCAGCAGATGCCAATGAAGAAGTGGAAGACGATCAGCTGGTAAG
>JACOMV010000555.1 GCA_014324065.1 Hormoscilla sp. SP12CHS1
GCCAGAGGAATGGAAAATTGCATAGACCATCACTATCTCCTCTGAATATCTGTAGAAGATACCATAGGGAAATCGCCGGACTAAAGCCCTACGGTACTCTTCATAAATCATCTGGTATGCTTCGGGATGGCGCAGGATATATTGAATGCAGGCATCGACACAGCGAAGGAACTCTTAGCCTAATCCTAGTTCGCGTTCTTCATACCAGTCATAGGCTTCAACAATGTCTAACTCTGCTTCTGGCAGAATGATCCGTTACAGGAACTTGTTCTGGGGTTGCAGCAATATTGTCCCACAAGTCCTCAACTAATTGCAATTTCTCTGTAATTGGCAATTCTAACAACTCTGCGAATTGTGTATTCATGATTGCTACCTTTGCTAGTACGCTAGTCACTTTCCTTTGATTGTACCACATCCACCTCCCCGATCGCCTAGCGCGGCCCACAGGCGATCGCCCTACCAGCGCGCGATCACTTATAAACTCTGGGGACGCCTATTGGGAACGCACAACTGCGAGGGGAAGCGGACAGTCATTGAGTGCTCGCGCTACGGGTCCGGAGTTCCCTGGCTCTGCCTCCGGTCACAAGCAGAGAAACCACAGGTACAGCTCCAAAGACCGGTCCCGAGAGTAGAGACTGAGACTAAGAACGAGAGGGGTGTGGTCAAAACCCGTTGATAGAAATGGGATACCCCAGCCCCCGGATCCCCTACCCGAACGAGAGTTGGGTCAGAGAATGAGAACGAGAATAACGAGAATTAATTTTTCTTGACAAAATTATAGCACTTCTCAATAATGTGAGGTACAGTGAAAGCATTGATACACTGGGTTTCATCGCTGGATGCTGTATCTCATGACTATGAGAAACGCTGTATTTATTTATAAAAGTTTACCCTATCGGGAGGTATTCTGGTATTCCTTTCGGTTAATATTTATCTGATAAGAAAAACTTATCACCATAAGTACAGGAGACCCGTTGGTATGTTCGGCAAGATTGAGAGATCGCCCCTCGTTCCCAGGGGCGATCTCATCAATTATCCTCCCGGCAAATTATCGGGATCGATGCCTTGCGATCGCAGATATTCTGCCAGTCTGTCGGCCCCTTAAAAAAAAACTTACCGGTCAAAAAAAGTAGCAACGGAAGACGGTCAACAGCAGCGAGTTGATTACTGGATGAAGGTTCGAGATGTACCACATGCAAAATT
>JACOMV010000556.1 GCA_014324065.1 Hormoscilla sp. SP12CHS1
GGGAGCAACCCTCACTTTGTTACAAGGAAGGCATAATTTTTACAAAACTTGCGTTCCCAGGGGAACGAGAGTGAAAGCATGGGAATCAGAGGGAGTACCGGAAAAATCAGAGAGCTAATTGTTACAAATCTTTACAATTGGCGAAAGCATGGGAATCAGGGGAAGGCCGATCGAACCGTACCCGGTACGGTGGGATAATTGTTACAAATCTTTACAATTAGTGAAAGCATTGGCATCAGAGAAACCTGCGCGGGCTTCATTCTTGTAGCGCCGCTCTTTAGGGTGGCGCTACCTTGAGGGTGAGGGTGAGGGTTTCCGATAGAATAAAATAATCATATATGAACTTGTCCAGACTGGACGAAAACCAAAAAACATGAGTATTTATACTTCTGTCTTGTCAGAATTGTTGCAAGCCCAACCCCAGCTGCGACCTGAAATTTACTTTAAACCTTCCTTAACCGCACTTTCCCATGCAATGGAAGACCAGGTGCTTGCGGGGTTAGACCAGCCATTGGTAATTACGAACTTTCAACAAGAACGGTTTTATCGTCAAGAAGCCAGCCGCTATAGACGCATTGGGAAGATAACACCACAGGTATACGTGTTAGCAGCAGCGGAAACGAAATTTAAGAATGCTTCGGTGACTTGCGAAACAGTAGCTTTTGCCCCCAAAGATGAGCTGTCATCAGAGTGGCATCTGGTAGTTGTCGGACAGCAATATGCCAGTTGTATATTGTGCAAGGAACGAGAAACTTCTGTCCCGGAGAAAGTCTCCCGACTAGATGGCGACCAATACCGCCGCTTTGAAGGAGTATGGACCTTTAACCGTGCAGTTAGTTGTACGGCAGCAGAGTTATTGCTCGATCGGATTTTGACATACCGACCAGAATTAGCAGCAAAAATATCGAGGGCGCGAAGTATACTCGAAAATCGAACGGCGAGATCCGAATGGGCGAACATCGATCCAGGACCATTTGCCGAACGTCTGATGACTTACCTGCAAGCGGGTCAGTACAAATTACTTCAAGCTTACAGCTTGTTCAGTAAATAAGTATAACGTTTTTGTAATAAACTGGGGCTACACTCAATTCAGACCAGATTCACTCATGAGCTGTTACTCTCTTGATTTTAGAAGAAAAGTCGTCACTGCTTATGAATTGGGCTTTGGCTCAATTCGGCAACTCGCAGACCA
>JACOMV010000557.1 GCA_014324065.1 Hormoscilla sp. SP12CHS1
TTTTCTGAGGTTTGTAGGACGGAAGTCCTCACTACAAACCTCAGTAAGGGAGGGTTGAGAGGCGACTGGAAGCTCGACCTCGACCGCTCCCCTTTGGCCGATTGCCACACCAGAGGAACGGGCTAGGGATTTCCGCAGCTGGATATCGCAACTTCCCTTCAATAGTCCGAGTCTATCCGATCGAGCCTTTAGCCGAGACGGCATTTATGAATGACGCTAACCGTAGCTCCAATCTTTTGTTGGTTAAAATTAGGTAAACATCAACGGTAGTTAGATAGACTGTAACGATTGTGAGATTCGAGATTATTTTTTCGCCAGCAGCAGAAAAGGATATAGCAGCACTCAGAGCAAGCGATCGGGCAAAAGTTCTTGATGGAATTGAGACACATCTCAGATATGAGCCCGAGAAAGTGAGCAAAAGTCGCATAAAGCATCTGATCCGAATGCAGCGGCCACAATACCGGTTACGAATGATAATTTGCGCGTGTTCTACGATGTGATTTATACTGTAGACACGGGAGCAGTAGAAATTATAGCAATTAAAGAAAAGCCTCAAGCAATCACGTGGTTGTCGGAGTACGGGAGGGAAGAACAGTGAAGCAAGTGTCAATAGAAGAAGTTGAAACAGATTTATCAAATTATTTGCAGCAGGCCTAGAAGGATTATGTAATTATCACTCGCGAAGGAGTAGCTGTAGGAATTCTAATGGGTTTAGAAGATCCTGAAGACTGGTGGGAAGAACTACTGTTACATAATCCAAAATTCCTCTCTCGGGTGGCGCAGGCCCGAAAGGATCTGAGAGAGGGTAAGGGTGTTAGTATAGAGGAGATCAGAGCAAAGTATGAAGTATAACCCTTCACTGCACTCGTCAGGACAGACGATCGGGTAGTTCCAGAGGCCCGGATGAAAACCGGCGATCGGAGGCGACAGTGGGAAGCTTAATATAAATTTACAAATCATCGAAACCATTGGGATACATAGGTTTGATAAATTGTTGAGGATAAGATAACATGTGGAGGGCATACTCATTGCTCCGATTAAAGTCATTTTCCGCCCCTTGTAAAACTGTCTTAAACAGAAGGCTTTTTGGCCTTTCTCACTCCTGGCCATCTCGCGACTCATCCCAACCCAGAAAGCTGTCTCGTCGATAAATATCAATTTTGCATGTGGTACATCTCGAACCTTCATCCA
>JACOMV010000558.1 GCA_014324065.1 Hormoscilla sp. SP12CHS1
GATGGGAACAAATACGTTTAAGAACTGGTTTACTAAATGCTGTTATTGTACTAATTAAATAGCGAACAAGCTGTAAGCAACCAAGGATGAGGGAGTCCCGACAGTATATCTGGAGGAAAGGCCGCACCGATATCGTGACAATCTCCTCCAACATGTAGGTCAAACGTTCTTGGGGATAGGCGGGATCCAGAGGTACGTAACCCCCACCAGCTTTGAGGATACCCAGCAGTCCGACTAACATCTCATCTCTAAAGAGCGATCGACCCATAGACCAACAAGTACTTCCGGACCTACTCCGAGAGTACGCAGATAATTAGCCAGTTGATTGGCGCGTTTATTCAGAGAGTCGTAGGTCAGACTCTCCCCTTCAAAGGATACCGCTACCTTGTCGTGCGGTCAACTTGCTCTTCAAATAACTGATGAATGCATTGGGTCTGGGGAGTTAATAGGGGCAACTTCGCGAGCTGCCGTTCTGGATATGCTACCATGCCCTCAAGCACCGTCTGGAGATGCCCCAACATGCGTGCGATCGTTCCCGATCGCGTAGCGTGGCGCAGCCATGTCAAATAAACCACCATTGTATTGACACTCTATTGTTAAATTCCCAGCCGTTGTACTATCGTACAGCACTATAATCCAATTGTCCCCCTTTTTTTCAACAGAGGCAATTGCCTCTGACAATGTCTTGGTTGCTTGCGTCTCTGGGCGATCGCACTCCACCAACATTACCCGCGCCATCTGTGCCAATCTAGGGGAACTAACTTCAATATTTTCCCCCTCATGCATCTCCCCTAGCTGCTCGAACGCTGCGCGAAAAATCTGGTAATCTCTAGAAGCTTGGGCCTCTGCTACTGTTTTGGCAACCCGGTCAAGCAACTCTGCTACCGTTAGATTCCCAGTTATCTTAGTACGCAGGGCTAATATACTTACCGATTTTGGCTGGTGAAAATCTTTTTTTTTCCTTTGTATTTCCCTGATTCCCGATTTTTTCGGAACGGTAAGCCAGCCCACCTACCACAATATCTTCTAACCTCGTGTATCGGTGCCAAACCACCTTAAATGCTGCAAGGATGACCGCGAACGCGGTCACTATTTCCGATTTTTCCGTGCGATTCGTTCAGGTATAAACTGTAACCAGTGAAAGCCTGGCTGGTCTCATAAGCTAGCAACTTTGGTATTCATG
>JACOMV010000559.1 GCA_014324065.1 Hormoscilla sp. SP12CHS1
TTTGGAGTAAATCACAAGGCTCTAAAGGCTAATTTTAGCTAATTTTGGTGTTGGGGTTCTGTAGGTAGCAACTTAGGTTGTATTATAAATAATTACAGGTAACACGCAAAATAGGATTACGTGCGCTATGATGCAATCGGTCAGAAAAGCTCCCGCCCGGATTTGTATTATAAATAATTACAGGTAACACGCAAAAATAGTATTACGTGCGCTATGATGTAATCGGTCAGAAAAGCTCCTTTTGGCCAGGATATCAACAAATGCATGACCACACCCAATCTGCCGTGGTTACACGGCCCTCAACCAGTCCCGTTGCTACTAAAAGTTCCGAAGTTGGTAGCCAGTTGTGCAAAGATAAAAACAGCAATTGGTCCCACTTAAAGTAAATCTTCGCAACCGGTGCATCCCATGGCAAGACAAAGACTCGGTGAACGCTACTACATCATCAAACCCTTGGGAGAAGACGGCCAGACGTTTGTTCGACAGGGAGGCAGAAGTACTCTACAGATTAGGCAATCATCCTCAGATTCCCGGACTATGGAGTTGTGACTAAGTACCCAAAAACCTACACATCTCTCATATTTGGGCGAAAATTCAGTACCAGCGGGACTGCGGAGTTTGCTTGTGGCTATAGTTAGAAATATAAAGCTAATGAAGCTAATGCAATCCAACAAGTAATGAGCATTGGCTGCTCAATTATACATGAAACATGAATATTATACCCCAGCCCAAGCAGCTAACCTTTTGGGAGTACACCCAGAGTCTCTCAGAAGGTGGGAAAGAGAAGGGAAAATCACGTCGTACAGGACGCCGGGGGGGCAACGCCGTTTCCTCAAAAGGGAAATCGAAAGATTTGCAGGCATCGAGTTGCCAACTACAACTGTTTGCTATGCAAGGGTGTCAAGTTATTCCCAACGTGACGATCTTGAGCGACAACTTGAGTACCTGCGCCTCCACTATCCAGAGGCAGAATTCATTTCTGAAATTGTCGGAGGGCCTAATTTTAGACGGCGAAAATTTAAGTCCATTCTGGAACGAATTGTCAAGCAGGATATCCAGCGGCTTGTTGTTGCCCACCGCGACAGACTCTGCCGATTTGGAGGGAGCATCTCACTTTTGCAGTAAGTAGTTTTACTCAGGCAAAGTCTAAGTTGAGATAAGCGCAACGCTGCCTGAGGAC
>JACOMV010000560.1 GCA_014324065.1 Hormoscilla sp. SP12CHS1
GAGCCGGATGAGGTGAAAGTCTCACGTCCGGTTTTGAAGACGAGTCGGTCCGGTGACGGACTGGCTTAGTTTAATAGCCGATTATGACGGCCCCTGGAAACAGGCAATGATTGACTATTTCCCGGCCTGCATGGAATTTTTTTATCCAGAAGCTTATGCAGACATAGACTGGGACCGCGACTATGAAATTTTGAATACGGAACTGCAAAAAATCGTTCCCGAGGCCAAAGTGGGAGAATAGTTTTTGCTGCCCGGGCAATTTTCGTTCCTTTTGTCTCAATTTTCCATTTGTCATGCTTTCTCAGAACGGGCTCTTCGAGCATAACATTATTCAACTAGCAGTGCTATTGACTCGATCGCCAGTAGTTGACGATCGCCCGCCCGGTCTCCCTTGCCAACCGGCATAGCGATCCCTAGCACCAGATAATCTCCTATACCATAACTTAAGCGAAACTAGCAAAAATGTTAGATGCCATTACAAAAGTTAATAAAAGAGCAGCAAAAAGTTAAGCTTCATTAAGAACTAGCCCAGAGGATCTCAGGGGCGTGATAACTTTTATTGATGTTGGCAATGACGCAGCGATATCTCTTGTGTGCCGGGTCCCCTGGGACAAGAGCACAACAAGAGATATCGAAGTTAAGAAAGGAGAACACCTTGAATAGACATCAACTACAAACCCAAAACCCAATATCGAGTGAAGGCTTCAGCGAGTACGTAGCCCATCTTCAGCTTCACATGGCCCTACAAGCTCGCAACCTGGTCCCCAGTCTCAAGCAAACCACAAATAGCCGAGAACAGCTCCTACAGCAAACTCAGGCCAATTTTGAAAAGCTGGCGTCTCGTCAAGGCATCTAGGGCTACACCGGTGCAACGCCAGTATCGGACGTTGCGGGCAGGAAAATTAAGGGGCACTCGACACAGCTCCTCTAGTCTGGGCACCAAATTCTGGATGCATAATCAGGGCGTTGTCGCCCTGATTTTTTTACCTCCAAGCCGAGCGGGTCTGGCCAGCACCTGGCAGCGGAGGGGGCCCGGAGCGTGCGCACCCCAGCAGGATGGTAAAATAGCATAATAGGATAACTCAAGTTGCGACCTATAAAAATTGGATACAAAAAGCAATTATAAAGAGAATCATTTTCAACTCTAATCCCTTAGA
>JACOMV010000561.1 GCA_014324065.1 Hormoscilla sp. SP12CHS1
GATTATCGAGTTTATTGGCTAATGAAACCAATTAGGCTTTCACTGGTGTCAGTTTGTACCTAAACGAGTCGCACCCGGAAATATTTGACTATCCCTTTTCTTTATTTATTCTACTACACCGTCCGCCCCTTCACGCCCCGATCGCCCGATCGCCCGCCCGATCGCCCCTTTTCCGCCCTTACACCCTGTAAGACACCGGTACGGCATCAGAAATTTGTCGGTTGATTGCAAATTTTCCTGTCGCCGTACACCGGCTGTTTATTCCCGATCGCATCTGAATGAAAGCCAGATCGCATCCCCATGAAAGCCCGATCGCATTTTCCCGGTGTACTGCCTATTTGACATTTTCATCGTCACCTAAACTTTGAGCGATGCCGTCGTCGCACTTATACCGCTTCTTCCAGAAATCTAGCATGCAACACCTGATTAGCGGTTAAAAGTTGAATTTGCGACTCGGCTACCGTCACCACGGCAATAGTTTCTCCTATGGCATTAAACACCTCCAGACTGTAGCCATCTTCATCCGATGTTGGATGATGTTCTACAATTGTCGCTACATCTCCACGACGCAATTTATACTCAGGGATATCCTCTTGTAATGTTACCATCTTAAACATTTCTAAAGCCATTGTTCGTACCTCCTTTATCTGGAAACAGGGTAATAAATTTCGTAATTCCTGACTCCGACTCGATCATCCAAATAGTAATCACTTGCAGACTCCTCCCATTAGGACCAGTCAGGGTTCCTCTGATTCTATACTTATCACCATAGCGCGTCTGTTCGATTAATGTCGCATCTAATGGCAAAATTTGCTCCCTCAAATCCCTTTCTAGTTGCTGCCAGTTCTCTTGATAATAGCCTGCTCGGGCCAGAAACAGTGATTTGTCATCCTTTGGGATGTATTTTAGCAGATACTGGGTAATTTTGGCTTCCGAATTATGGTATTAGCAGATAGTTTCACCTAGATCTTCCGATAACTTTACTTCGGTCGTCAATTCTACCTTCATGTTGTCAAGGTGAACACCCTGCTTATGACGATTCAGCCATTGCAGTCGCGAGAGCTTTTTCTCAAATCTGCGATAACTAGACGCACCCTCAAAAAC
>JACOMV010000562.1 GCA_014324065.1 Hormoscilla sp. SP12CHS1
AAATGTTAATCAAGTCCTCAGGCAGCGTTGCGCTTATCTCAACTTAGACTTTGCCTGAGTAAAACTACTTACTGCAAAAATGAGATGCTCCCACGAGGGGGGAACACAGAAGGGTTTGGTGTAATCTCAAATATACGTGATTGGGTCGTAGCCAAAAAGGAAAAAAGCAATGAACGATACTACGGCATTCTTGTCGGGATGCGCGATCGCAGCAGTAGCAACCTTTGTCATCATGGATAGAAGGAATAATCTCGATTGCGCCAACCGTGGCCTTGGCAGCAATGTGCCTTCTATGAATCAAACCCTGCCCCCCACTCCTCTGCCACCACCGCCATCGGTTAATCCACAACAGCCTCAGGCCCCTAGCCAATTACAACAGCAACTGACGGAAAATCAACAGCTAAAATCTCAGCTACAGCAGCAAGGTACTGAGGTGGAACAGCTAAAATCTCAGCTGGATAAGCAATGGATGGAAACTCAACAGCTGCTGCTGCAAATGCAAGCCCAGCAGGGTAGGCCAACAGCAGCGGATTCATCTTTGCCTGATTATCGCACGATCCTCCTCTGGGTGCTGGGATCCTCTGTGCTTGTCCTGGGCATTGGTGGTAGCATCATTATTATAGTCGTGCTCCTGGCTATGTTTGCGCAATCACAGCAGCGTTATTACCCCACGGCTCATGTGGTTCATCCCCTTAATGTCAGTTCTTCGCCGCGCCGCGTCTCTTGCGCCGGCCAGTCTAGGTACTTATCCCCCTATACTAAAGTTAGAGGAACCTCCGACCTGGATGATGATTAATGTTGTTAGTTGTTAGTTGTTAGTTGTTATAGCGTTTCTCAAATTGATGTAGTATAGAAAATTGCCTACTTGTCATTGCGAGGGGGGGCGCATCCCGGAGCATGCGCCATCACGCGCATGCGGAGAGGAGAGCAGATTAGCGACTAACTTATGATTTATTAGTTACCCCCCCCCGACGCAATCTCCGACATCATATCACACTAATCTGAGAAATGCTATAGTTGATCTCTCACCCGCTCTCGGTAATCAACTCGCTGCTGTTGACCTGCTTCCGTTGCTACCTTTTCGGCCCGGTAAGTTTTT
>JACOMV010000563.1 GCA_014324065.1 Hormoscilla sp. SP12CHS1
TCACATCGGTCGCAGAACTCAAAAGTCGTATTCTCGCATTCATCGATTTCTTTAATGATACCTTGGCCAAGCCGTTTCGTTGGACTTATATCGGTAAGCCGTTGCTCATCTGAGTTATCGGAGTTATTTGCGGCGTTGCGTACTAGGACTGGTGGAGTTGAATCTCAATACCCAGGAGCCAGTGCCGATTATCCAAGACTATCAGGGCAAGCAGTTGGTTTGTAATGATGCGATCGTTGACCCAACCGGACAGATATGGTTTAACACTATCGATGAGGATGCCACGGCGATTAGGAGAACAGGCGCACTACTAATGTGTGATCGCCAGGGGCAAGTCCGGGAAGTTTTTGCTGAACTGGGTTATGCCAACGGTATGGGACTGTCGCCAGATGGGCGATCGCTCTACCTTGTCGATAGCCTAGAACGCGCTGTCCATGTATTCGCGATCGATACCGATAAACACGAGCATCACAAATTTATTGTTGCAGATGAAAATGAAGGAGTACCCGATGGATTGGCTGTAGATGCGGCGGGTCGTCTTTGGCTCACATTTTGGTTTGGAGGTAAAATAGTCTGTATCGATCCGCGATCGCAAGAATGAGTCAGAGAGGTTTTTATACCTGTTATGAATATTAGCAGTGTGAGCGTTGTTGATTCTAAGGGCGATCACAGTGCCGACGCACCCTGCAAATTGTTTGCTTGCTCGTCTGCTGTTCCTTGGCCAGGGGGAAAAGTACTCGCACCCTGGTATGCAGGTGACTTGCCAGTTCCTCGACAAGGATACCTTTTTGTTATCGATATAGTACCTTGACAACTCTATACCAATAGGAGTGCAAGTCCCCTTTTGTTCCCTCTGTACCCATCCCCTACTCACGGAGTTCGTCAAGCTTGGGAACGGGTATCTCTATGTGGGATATGATATCAACCACAAAGGAGATTCAGGAACAGACGTTGATGTCTGTCGATCTGGCAATATTGCGATCGCCCAGAGTCGTTTATGGTAAAGTATGTTGAATACAGCTTGTTCAGGAAACAAGTAGAACATTTTTGTGCTAAACTAGAGCTATACTCAATGCAGACCCAATTCAGCT
>JACOMV010000564.1 GCA_014324065.1 Hormoscilla sp. SP12CHS1
AATGGCATTTTTGCGGAGAAATTTACCAAAAATGGCTGTCTGGGACGTAGAAATTTTTATAGGTCGCAACTTGAGTTAGGATACAATGTAAACATAGTCTTCAGGTAGGAGTACAGTAGATATGGTACAACAACTAGAAAAGCTCAAAACTCCACAAGCGCCAGAGATTATCTATCCCGATAGCGACGGTCAACCAATGGCAGATAATACCACACAATGGAGCCTTATCGTAACCATCAAGGAAAGTCTCGAATTCCTGTTTGCGGCCAATGCCGATGTTTTTGTCGCCGGAGACCTGCTATGGTATCCGGTTGAAGGAAATAATAAGATTAGAATGGCACCGGACGCCATGGTTGTCTTTGGCAGGCCCAAGGGCAAGCGGGGTTCCTACAAACAATGGGAAGAAGATAACATCCCCGCCCAGGTAGTGTTTGAAATCTTATCTCCAGGAAACCGCCCTGGAGAAATGACCAAGAAATTCGAGCTTTACGATCGCTATGGGGTGGAAGAATACTACCTCTACGATCCAGACAAAGTCAAGTTGACCGGTTGGCTGCATAGGGAAGGAAAATTACAATCGATCGACCGGTTAGATGGTTGGGTAAGTCCCCGACTCAAGGTGCGGTTTGATTTGACAGGGCCCGAACTACAGATATTCACGGAATCAGGCGTTCGGTTTTTAACTTATTTGGAAATGGCACAACGGGCCGAACGCGAAGAACAACGTGCCGAACGGGAACGACAACTCAAAGAACAGGAACGGCAACTCAAAGAACAGGCGGAAGCGAAAATTAAAATGCTTTACGAACGACTGCAAGAAATGGGCATCGATCCCGAACAGTTGTAAGTAGGCGATCGCCATTAAATTCGGGTCCGTTAGGGAGGAGTTCCGCTATGAACTCCTCCGGAGTGCCCCAGTCCGAAAGCCAGCAAGCCGTCAAGCACCTTCGTAGGATAACCTAAGTTGCTACCTATAAAACCTCAAAACCCAAATTAGCCCAAATTGGCCAAAATTGCCTTGTAATTTACCCCAAAATGGCATTTTTGCGGAGAAATTTACCAAAAATGGCTGTCTGGGACGTAGAAATT
>JACOMV010000565.1 GCA_014324065.1 Hormoscilla sp. SP12CHS1
GAGGAGCCGGATGATGCGAAAGTATCACGTCCGGTTTTGAAGACGAGTCGGCCCGGTGACGGGTTGACTTAGTTTAATTCGCTTAGTTCCCGACAATAGCAGTTAGGGAGCCCCCCTCGCAATGACACGTTCTTCTCCATGTTGGGCTCGTCGAGCCCTTTCAAAGTATAGCAGGAGGTTCATCAATGTATAGAATGACAGCAGCATTAATCGGTGCAGCGGCGACTATTGCCCTGGTGCAGCCATTTGGGGCTGTGGCCTTGGAACCGTCGGAAGTCGCTCCCCTAGCTAGGGAATTTACGGTGCGCATCGAGGGAGAACAGAAGGGTTCGGGAGTGATTCTGGAACGGGATGGCAATACCTACACCGTGCTGACGAATTGGCATGTTGTTGACGAAGAGGGGCAATACCAGGTCGTCACTATTGATGACAGGAAACATGATGTGACTTACAGTAAAATCAGATATTATCCTGGGATCGATCTGCAGTTCTCTAGTTCGCAACGCTACCGGACTGTGAAATTGGGCAATTCTGAGGAAACGAGAGAGGGCAAAAAAATTTACGTGATCGGTTGGGGTGACTTTCAGAGGGATATTCGCGAACGCCCTTTTTATTTTTGGCCAGGCTATTTTCTCTCTCGGTTGCAAAAACCAGTAGAAGGTTATGGTATGGTTCACGATCGACCGACAGTTCCCACAACTTATGGGGGGCCAGTATTGGATGTTCGAGGTCGGTTAGTAGGGATAAATGGGGCAGCTTTTACAGAACCGAACACTGGTAGGGAGATGGGTTTGGCAATTCCCATGGAAATATTTTTGGCAGGGAGAAATATGTTGAAACCGCCTCCAGGTATTTTACTTCCAAAAGATGTTGACGTTAAGCCTCCAGAATATGTTGATATTAATCCTAGGAGTGCTGTAGATTACTATAACCGAGCGGTTAATTACAGCCGCCAGGGAGACTATGCAAGGGTGATCGCCGATTACAACCAAGCAATTCGGATTAATCCTAACTATGGCTTGGCCTACAACAACCGGGGTGTTGCCTACAATAACCAGGGAGAGTATGAGCGGGCGAT
>JACOMV010000566.1 GCA_014324065.1 Hormoscilla sp. SP12CHS1
AAAACTTGCAACCGGAAATTGTCAAAAATATCGGCGGTAGCAGTAGTGACTATGGCCATGGCATAGCCACCGACAGCAATGGTAATGTCTGGGCTACAGGATCTTTCGAGGGCAGCATCGACATCGACGGAGACGGCAACAATGATTTGACCAGTAATGGCTCTCGAGATAGCTATGTAGCCAAGTTCGACAGCAATGGTAATTTGCTCGAAGCCTTAAATATCGGCGGTAGCACTGATGACATTGGCCGTGGCTATGCCACCGACAGCAATGGTAATGCGTGGGCTACAGGAGAGTTCCAGGGCAACATCGACATCGACGGAGACGGCAACAATGATTTGACCAGTAATGGCTCTCGAGATAGCTATTTAGTTAGATTTTCTGATGATGTCCTCCGAGTCGATGAAAACGTCGCGGCCAACACTGTTGTCGGCACTTTCTCGACCACCGACCCCGATACAGAGGATACCTTTACCTACCAGTTGGTAGCGGGTACGGGAGATACGGATAACGTTGCCTTCACCATTGTCGAAGACCAACTGCGAATCAACAGTTCCCCAGACTTTGAAACGAAGTCGAGTTACAGCATCCTCGTTCAAACTACCGATGCTGGTGAGCTGAGTTACTCGGAGAATTTGACCATTAACATCAACGACGTTAATGAAAACTCCACCGACTTCAGCCTCAGCAGAGGAGGCATCAATTTCCCGTTGCAACTGGAAGTTGCCTTAAATATCGGCGGTAGCATTGCTGTCGGTGGCTATGGCATAGCCACCGACAGCAATGGTAATGTGTGGGCTACAGGAGAGTTCCAGGGCAACATCGACATCTACGGAGACGGTAACAATGATTTGACCAGTAATGGCAGTAGTGATAGCTATGTAGCCAAGTTCGACAGCAATGGTAATTTGCTCGAAGCCTTAAATATCTCCAAGAAAAGTGTCATCGATTGGGAAGACCGTCTCGGGGATCTCAAACCAGTTCTGATGCTCTGTGCCCTGCTCCATCAGTTGATTATTGAAGGAGATGAACTCTATTGCATTGGTGGAGAAAAATGAGCCGCCTACCCTGAGTCAAG
>JACOMV010000567.1 GCA_014324065.1 Hormoscilla sp. SP12CHS1
ATAGTAATTATGAAGGCCGAACCCGTTCCCAGGCCGCACGCTTCGGGCCCCCTCCGCTGTGAGGGAACGAGGGGCCCGGCTGCATGAACAAAGCAATGTCCGGAGCGATTTTTCGCACAAGGATCGTTTGCAACCTGGTGCAGGCTTCGGGCCCCCTCCGCTGCGAGGGCAACCTTCCTGCGATGTCTCCGCCGAGTCCCCTGGGACAAGAGCACAATAGGAGACATTGAAGCAGGCTATATACATGTGTCGGGCAGCGGAGAGTTCGTTACCCGGGGAGCTGGCACCTGGCTATAAACTACTTTTGACCACACCCCATCTAACGTCCAATGCACTTGACTTTCGATGCCCCAATGTTTACGAATTGCCTTACCAATAATTTTGGCATCATCTGATAACTGGAGTTTAGACTAAACTTTTAAGAAAAGGGCAGTGTCGAGTACAAGACTCCGCCTCATCCCGAGTTATGCGATCTCCACTTTACCGGGAACGTTCGACAGTCATGACTGCCTTTGTACAGAGCGGGTGCTTTCTCTGATTACTCTAGCGCCTCATCAGGAGTTTTGCAACTTTTTTCTCACAAATCTTTGTCCACAGAAGTAATTTAATATTTATCCCCTCAACTTATCTAGGTTAATCAGACGATCTGAGTTTTTACACAAATAGTTGGCGATATTAAGTTATGTCAAATAAAATGGGAGAAGATTTTTCACATTAATACCATGAAAACCGATTCCCCCTCAAAAACGAAGGGACAATTGACGGAAGGTAGCGTGGTCGGGCATCTGGTCAAGCTGACGGTCCCCTTGATCTGGGGGGTATTTGCGGTCATCGCTTTCAACCTGGTTGAAACACCGAAAAATGCGATCGACTATCGCGATCGGAACTAGACGAACCCCCCTGGCCTTAACCTGCTTTAGGGATTTGTCTAGATCGCCTGGAGAGTTAGGCGGTTGGCGCCGGTAAGTAGTCATACAAAATTAATTACATATTTTTCTCCAAAATTTTTTAGGATTGTTTCAACGGAATCAACTAAGTTTTTCCAGCAATAATAAGCATCGATTTCAATCCCTTCG
>JACOMV010000568.1 GCA_014324065.1 Hormoscilla sp. SP12CHS1
GCATAAATTTTGATACTTAGTTGCCCAATAGCATATTTACATGGATTTGTCAACGACTTCTACTGGACCGACGCTCTAGACAAGACTGCTTTTCACTTGGTAAGCATCCTCGTTTTAAAAACTTTTCATCTCCGAAAAATATTGACGTACAATTTTTATATGTATATGATGGTATTAGATCATAAAAATCTAGCCATCCTGAATATTCTAGATAGTTTATCCCACGGGGGAGATTCCTTGATACTGAGTTCCAGTCAGCCGACAAAATTATGCTATGAGCTAGATTTCTATTCAGACCATATTTTAGCAGCTCTGGGTTTTCTGCAATTGCTTTTCTATAGAGTTCTACTGCCTCTTGGAATTTTCCCTGTGCAAACTTCTCATTTGCCTTTTCCACAGTTAAGTTTTTCTTCATCTGTTCATATCTCCTTCACTATATCTATCTACTATTTCGCTTTCCTGTTCCTTTTGCTGCTTCACCTGAGCTAATATTTGTTTGTATTCCGTCCTATCTGGATACAGCGCCACAAGTTTTTCCAAGGGCGCGATCGCACCTCTAGCATCCTTCATCTGGAGCCGCACTGACACCAGTCCCTCTAATGCTACCTGATTTTGCGGCTCTCGCTGTAAAACTTTTTCATACCCTCTTTCTTGCGTTGCCAGTCTCTCCTCTATTGTCGGCTCTGTCGTTTCACTTGAGACCGGTTGTGTCAGCGCATCGCGGAATACGGATGTAATGGCAAACACTGTCGAGCCGATAAATGACACTCCCCCTACTATAGCAAGAACCCGATGCCAAATTGGCTTTTCTGACATATCTCTCCTACCTTGGTAACCTGATGGGCCCTTTATTTGCGATCGTTCACCGTTCATCTGCGAGCCTCATATTTATTATACCCCATCCTGCTGCCGCTGCGATCGTCTTTCAAAGTCGGGCGCTTTGGGAGTCTAGCCCGCGTCGGCGGGCTTTGTTCATGTAGCCCCACCCTTGAGGATTCTGTTGGCGAATGGAGGGGATTACCCCCTAGGCGGTCGCCTGAGGTCCTAGACTAGCAAAACGAGAAA
>JACOMV010000569.1 GCA_014324065.1 Hormoscilla sp. SP12CHS1
GTGCAGCCAAATCGGCTTCTGTGCGAGTTGGTCCTAGATAGGGACAGAGCAGTTGTCCCTGGCCGACGTGCCAGGTGGCAATTAGCGATAGAGTGCCGTGACGAATATAATTGAACTCAATGCGCTCGACTTGCCCTGGTTTCATCGCTTGATGGGGATACTCTCGTTCCAGTGCTTGGATGTCAGTCATCTCATCGGTACTAACCACATGAGTTCCCTGTTTATACAACTCAGAGGCTTGCTCATGCCACTGACAAATTGACAGTACCTGTTGCTCAAAGGTCTTTGGGGATGTGGTTGAGCCAGTAGCGATTCCGATGTGGCTTTAAGGTAGCCTCATCTTAAAAAACTCCCCACACTGCGGGGCGAAATCCCCTCGACTAGCCCTCGTTGAACCGCTTCGTCCGCGAGTTCTCTCGGTGTCCAATGACTGATAGGGCGACCACTGCTGGCAGGAAGTTCACAGGCAACAGCCACGATTTCCACAATCTGCTCTACGCTGAACTTGCTAGGACTACCTGGGCGAGGACGATCACTGAGAACTGCTTCGAGCTCGGGGAGCAACTGCTTAACTGTCGAAGCGGACTGGTCGCACAACCACTGCTGACTGGCCTGGTACCAACGATTGCGCCACTCCCGTACAGAGCTTCGTCCCAGGTTTAGTTGCGACTCTATAGCAGTATTGCTTTGACCTGAAGCCGCATGGAGAGCGCGCTGTACCAAACGATATGGTTTGCTAGTACAACGACTGAGCGATTCCAGACAGTCTCGCTCCAATTGAGACAAGACAATTGGCGTTGGCTTAGGGGTTGGCATGGCAACTGAAACGGTGTGAGTTGTCTACTATCGATATCTTACCACCGCTATTATGTACTACAAGATGTCTGGTGCAATGATTACAAAAATGCTCCCATTGAACACCCAAACAAAGTTTAAGTATTTATACGGTAACTTGGCCGAATGGTCCCGCAAATACGGATGACCAAAGATATTACAATTTGTAGTATTCAAGCCGGGTTACTGGATCTTTACTTCTGCTTGCTGGCACTAG
>JACOMV010000570.1 GCA_014324065.1 Hormoscilla sp. SP12CHS1
ATGCGATAATCTTCATATCCATCTTTGTAGTGACCTGCCAGTTGCCCGCTGCTGAAAATTGTCTGTACGTCATCCACCATCAGCAGGCACCGGTGCGATCGGCCCGCGGACGGTCCGAAAAATCGCAAATACTCCATTACCTGGGAAAGGCGATCTCCTCTGTCGGGAGATAACTCAGTTTCCCCGTCCTGAGAGAAAAATTGCAGCGCATCAGCTAAATCTAGACGTACTTTCGGTCTAGGGTTGTCTTGGTTAGGGGTTTGCTCATTTGACGGAGGGTGCGGGACTGCTGAAGATGGCAAAGTGTCTCCACAGATGTTGACATCACCACCAATATGACCGAAGTTTGAGACACCGACGTGTGAGACATTGGAGACTCGCCACCTCTGCAGATATGCCCATCATCCCGTAATTGTGCAACGATTATTTATGTGCCCGGCTACATGAAAGTTTGACTGGTACTTTATTTTTGCGTAATATCATGTCCGATTAAATGCCAAAAGATAAAAATTTCATCATCGGACAGTTGGGTTGAGGCCCGCAAACCCGGGAGCATCCCAGTTTGGCCATGAGTATTTATACTCATGGCTTTGCCAAAAAAGAGAAGGATCTTTGGCGGTATAGCGAGAGCAATTGAGTTATACTAGGGTTTGGGAAGCAATATTAGTTGGCAGTTCCGGGTAAGGTTGTCTCCAAAAACAATACGGGGAAAAGGTTTCGCCGTTAAATGCTGGGTTTGTGTGAAAAAGGTGAAAATACATTCGGGAAACTTTATGCAGCAAGGGTGTATACTGTACGATAAGCTGGTTTCAGCCATCAAGGAAAATGTAATTCCGAACGTCCTCGATTACCGAAAAGCTAGAAAGAAAAAAGAGAACAAATGGATAACCAAGATCTTGAACAACTAAAATATCATCTCAAAGAGGCTGCCAAGTTATTGTTTACAGCTTGTTCAGGAAACAAGTAGAACATTTTTGTGCTAAACTAGAGCTATACTCAATGCAGACCCAATTCAGCTA
>JACOMV010000571.1 GCA_014324065.1 Hormoscilla sp. SP12CHS1
AGGGCCATTGCGACACGCTACGATAAAACTGCTCGCAATTTCTATCGCGCTGCGCGCGACCCGGGCTAGGTGCTATCTATCTCGCTGCCGCTGTCGTCTGGCTTAATTGATGACACGCCCTAGATGTCTATGCTCAAAAATTAGCAAGCATCAGATAGGGCCAGTTAGCTGTAGCCGCCTCGAAGGAGTATAAAATTGTATGAGTGAGGGAAAATGCATAGTGACGTGGATGGGAGTAATTTGGTGTTTGTCACAGGTTGCGGTAGAAGCGGAACAACCTATCTCCAGAGGTTGCTAGCTAGCCACCCGCAGGTAAAGACAGGTCCAGAATCTCACTTGTTTTCCCTCTATATCGATCCCCTACTCAAAGCATGGGATTATCAAGTTAAAGTGGCAACCAGTGACGAACGGAGTGGATCTGGCTTGCCTTGTTATATGGATGAGGCACAGTATATAAATACTCTAAAAGGTTTCTTATTTGAACTACTGAAACAGATGGTTAATAATATTGAATGCGATATTTGTGGAAAAATCTCCATCTCATGTAAATAGTATTATTTCTATCCACGAACTGCTACCGAAAGCGCGGATTATATGAATAATCCGCGCTCCGAGAGATGTAGTTGCATCGACTCTTGCAGCTTCTAGAAGCTGGGGAAAAAATTGGGCAGTAGATAATGCTAAAATAGTAGCGCATACCTGGTTTCAACAGATAAATAATGTGATAAAATCATCTCAAAAATTAGATAAATCTATTTTTTTTGAGATTAAGTATGAAACCATTGTTGCCAATCCTGCTCAATCCTTGGTAAATATAGGTAATTTTATTGGACTGAGTTGGTCTGAGTCTGATTTAGAGGAAGCGGTGTACAACAATAGCTTAGAAGTAGCTCGCAAAACTGGAGGTACGGAGATTCCTGTAGGAGGATTGGTAGCGTGCGATTCGTTTAGCGTAAAGTTACTTGACACATGTCAAGAAGAGGATCGCTACCAGGGTTACATTAGCCCTGAGAA
>JACOMV010000572.1 GCA_014324065.1 Hormoscilla sp. SP12CHS1
CGGTCACAAGTAGTTGATAACCCGAAGCCAGCTCCCCGGGTAACGCCCCCTCCGCTGCGAGGAGAGCCAGCTCCCCGGGTAACGAACCCTCCGCTGCCCGAGGCATGTAATCATGCCCGCGCAGATCCTATGGGCAAATGTAAAGGGGTAGCGAGCAAATTTTTTGTATAGTTGGGGTCAAACGGTTTTCCCGACTTCAAGACCCCATAGGCCAGACACAATAGCTTATGCATGGCCGCACAAATAATGGCTCGCTTAGCCTTGCCCCTTTCCAACAGGCGATCGCAAAATGCCTTAATCACAGGGTGTTAACGTCGAGCTGACATGGCTATCAACTACTTATGACCACACCCCGCCCGAACCCTTTAGGGCCTGGCTACATGAACAAAGCCCGCCTGCGCGGGCTATATACATGTATCTGAGATGCACCTGGCTATCAACTACTTATGACCACACCCCAATGTCTATGATATTAGTCAAATTGACTGGGATTTACTGAAAGCATCCTTTAGAAAATCATCAAGCAAAAACCTCCAGGTACAATCTTTTAAAAATTACGTTTAACAGCAACTGAACCGGATGTTGGAAAAGAATCAAAGTCAGCGCCGCCTTAGTCTTTACGAACGCTACCACAAAATTGTCAACGACTACAACCGAGAAACTGACCAAGTGGCGATCGAGCAAACCTTCGAGGCCCTCATGTACCTGGTGCGAGATATCTCCGAAGAAGAAAGCCGCGCTGTCCGGGAAAACTTAAATGCAGAACATCTGGCAATTTTCGATTTACTGTGCGAGAATAAAGAAAATCTCAGTCCCCGATCGCGCGATCGGATTAAAAAAGTGGCCCGTTCGTTACTTCTTGAAATAAAAGCCAGTTTAGAAACTCTAGAAAGTTGGCAAAATAAAGAATCGACCCAAGCACAAGACAGCACCATCCCCACGGTAGCGATGGCATCAATCCGTGAAGCGGGAAGGAAAGACGCTATATCTGGTAGCCTAAAAC
>JACOMV010000573.1 GCA_014324065.1 Hormoscilla sp. SP12CHS1
CGAAGGGATTGAAATCGATGCTTATTATTGCTGGAAAAACTTAGTTGATTCCGTTGAAACAATCCTAAAAAATTTTGGAAAAAAATATGTAATTAATTTTGTCTGACTACTTAGCAGTCCTCTGGAGGAGGTGCAGACCCCTGATGATTTAGCCTATGTCATCTATACTTCGGGTTCGACAGGACAGCCCAAAGGAGTGGCCATCTCCCATCGAGGAGCGGTTAATACCATCTGCGACATCAATCAGCGCTTTGGGGTGGGAGTCGGCGACCGGGTGCTAGCGGTGTCAGCCTTAAACTTTGACTTGTCGGTTTACGACATCTTTGGGATTCTGGCCGCTGGGGGAACGGTAGTGATGCCAGCAGGAGATGACCGCCGTCGCGACCCGGCACATTGGGTAGAGTTGATGAGGGCGAACGAAGTAACACTGTGGAACTCAGTGCCTGCTTTGATGCAGATGTTGGTGGAATATCTGTCCAGACCTGCTGAAAATGTCCCCTCCCTGCGTTTGGTTCTGTTGAGTGGGGACTGGCTGCCTCTGGAATTACCCGAACAGATGGTCTGATGCACAAGTGGTGAGTTTGGAAGGGGCAACAGAAGCTTCGATTTGGTCCATACTCTATCCGATAGAGAAGGTGGACCCAACTTGGAAGAGTATTCCCTATGGCCAGCCGATGACCAACCAGCAATTCCATATCCTTTCGGAGTTAAGTAGTTAGACAAAAATAATTGCACATAGCCATGGGCGACATGCTCCGGATATGGAGACTAGCGCGAGAGAGTGTCTTACTCTCACCAGTGCCAGTGTGGGTACCAGGACAGCTTTATATTGGGGGAATGGGGCTGGCAACAGGGTACTGGCGGGATGAAGAGAAGACAATATCTAGCTTTATTACTCATCCAGTAACTAAGGAGCGGTTGTATAAAACAGGGGACTTGGGGCGGTATTTGCCCGAGGGGGACATTGAGTTTCTGGGACGGGAAGATTTTCAGGTCAAGGTCAATGGCTACCGCATCGAACTGGGTGAGATTTCCGCAGCATTGAAGCAGCATCCAGCAGTTGACGAAGCGGTGGTGATCGCGGTGGGTCCAGAGCGTGGCAACAAGCAACTGGTAGCTTATGTGGTCTCCCATCAGGATGGATCGAAGACGGCAGAAGCCCACAATCCGAGGGAGCTTGAAGGAGTAATTCTCGATCCAGTAGCACGGATGGAATTCAGGCTCAAGCAACCGGGATTGCGACAGTCCCTCACGACTCAATCCACCATCGAGCTGGCTTTACCAGAATTTGATGAAGGTCTGAGAAGAGTTGATCTAGAGCGTCGGTCCACTAATAAAGCTTGACAAATTGTTCAATCTGTGCATAGACGGAAAATCGTTCTCCAGTTCGTCT